>JBDLTZ010000060.1:0-11148 GCA_039805565.1 Chloroflexota bacterium
CCTGAGGGCAACTACAACTGGGGCGGCTCGTTCGTGGCGATCCCCGAGCAGAGCAAGGTCAAGGAGCAGGCCTGGGAGTTCGTCAAGTGGGCCACCTGCTCGGCCGAGGGCCAGAACGTCCTCTTCAAGCAGTCGGGTGTGTTCCCGGCCTACAAGCCGGCCTGGCAGGACCCGCTGTACGACGCGCCGGTGGACTTCTTCGGCGGCCAGCGCACCTACCGCATCTGGACCGAGATCGCCGACAACGTCAAGGCCATCCTGCGCACCCCGAACGACCTGCAGCTCGATGACATCGTCGGCGCCGAGCTGACGAAGGTCCTGGAGGAGGGCAAGGACCCGGCGCAGGCCGCCAAGGACGCCGAGGCCGAGGCGCTCAAGCGCGTCGAGGGCACCACGGCGTAGTGTCGCGGGCGAGGGCCGAGCGATGGGCAGAGCGACTCTGCTCACCTCTCGGCCCTCTGTTCTCTGGCCCCCTCGGACAGCAGTGGCGCCGCAGCCAGCCGGCCCTTCGCCTGCACCGGCGCGCGAACCAAGAGGCAAGCAATGGCGACTCAGTCTATCACTGTCACGCGAAGCAAGGCTGACGACCGGCGGATCATGATGCGCGAGGCCAAGCGCAACGGCTGGGCCTACGTCTTCATCTCGCCCTTCTACCTGCTCTACGCCGTGTTCGGCATGTTCCCCCTGCTGTACGGCGTCTGGCTCAGCTTCCACGAGTGGGACGGCATCTCTCCCATGAAGTGGGTGGGCATCAAGAACTACGCCAACCTGATGGTGGACGACATCTGGTGGTACTCGATCTACAACACCATCTGGTTGTTCTTCGTCGCCACCGTGCCCCAGCTGACCATCGCCCTGATCCTGGCCTTCATCATCAACAGCACCTACATCAAGGGCAAGGACTTCTTCCGCGCCGCGTTCTTCTCGCCGATCGTCGCCTCGTCGGTGGCGGTTGCGCTGGTCTTCACCTATGTGTTCGGCGAGCGCTACGGCATGCTGAACTACTTCTTCAGCATGTTCGGCGTCACCCCGATCGACTGGCTCGGCAGCCGCAACTGGCTCAAGCCTTCGATGGCTATCGTCACGATCTGGCAGTGGACCGGCTACACGATGATCATCTTCCTGGCCGGCCTGCAGTCGATCAACACGGAGCTCTACGAGGCCGCCAAGGTAGACGGCGCGCAGACGCGCGATATCTTCTGGAGCATTACAATGCCGCTGATGAAGCCGGTGATCCTGTTCCAGGTGATCCTGTCGATCATCGGCGCGATGCAGAGCTTCGACATCCCTGTGATGCTGGCGGGCGGCACGCAGTCCTCGGCCCCCGGCGGGACCGACCGCGCTGGCCTGGTAGCGATGATCAACGTCTACTGGACGGCGTTCAAGTACACCGAGTTCGGCTACGCCGCCGCGATGGCCTTCGTGCTGTTCGTGCTGATCATCACCTTCAGCTTCGCCTACAACCGCTGGCAGGGGCAGAGCCCCACCGACTAAGAGGAGCGCAGCCATGGCAACCACCTCACAGCGCAGCTTCAGCGCGCGCGGGCGGGCTCGCTCCAGCCGGCGCGACGAGTTGATGGGTCCGTTCGGGATGACCGTGCTCTACGCCGTCCTGATCGGCGGGGCGCTGCTCACGGCCTTCCCCTTCTACTACATGCTGGTCACGTCAACTCACCGGACGTCGGAGATCCTCAGTATCCCGCCGCCGCTGTGGTTCGGCAACGACCTGATCACGAACTACAACGAGCTGCTGGCGAACCTGCCGTTCTGGAACTCGCTCTGGAACAGCTTCGCGATCGCCAGCATCCACACGGTGCTGGTGCTATTCTTCTGCTCGCTGGGCGGCTACGGCTTCGCGAAGTTCCGCTTCCCCGGCCGCGACGGCCTGTTCGCCTTCCTGCTGGCGACGCTGATGGTGCCCGGCGCCCTCGGCCTGATCCCGTCGTTCATCATCATGCGGAACCTGGGGTGGATCGACACCTGGTACCCGATGATCATCCCGGGGATCGCCAACGCCTTCGGCATCTTCTGGATGCGCCAGTACATTGACCAGGCGATCCCCAACGACCTGATGGACGCGGGTCGGATCGATGGGGCGCATGAATTCCGCATCTACTGGAATGTGGTGCTGCCGGTGATTGTGCCGGCGCTGGCGGCGCTCGCCATCCTGACGTTCCTGGGCAGCTGGAACAACTTCTTCTTCCCGCTGCTGATCCTGAAGGACGAGGCCAAGTACACGCTGCCGGTGGCGCTCTCGACGCTGCGCTCGCTGCGCGGCACCGAGATCGGCGTGCAGATCCTCGGCGCTGCCGGGGCCATCCTGCCGATCCTCACGGTGTTCGTGATCTCGTCGCGGCAGTTTATGTCCGGCCTCACCGCCGGCGCGGTCAAGGGCGGCTAGCGAACCTGTCTTGAGCTGTGGGTCTTGAGCCGCGCGTGTGCGCCCCTCAGAACCCACGGCTCAGGCGCCACAGCACACCCTCAGACGCCAGCACCCACGACTCAGGTAGCAGGACTCTCACAATGGGGTGTGGTATGGCCCTCTCTTCTGTTCGGCGCACCGCGTCGATCCTCATCGCCGCCGCAGCTCTCGCGGCATGTGCCGAGGCCCCGGCCGCTGCGCCGCTACCCGCCGGCCCGCCCGCCCCCACCCCCCACTCCACCG
Organism: Chloroflexota bacterium; assembly: GCA_039805565.1. Taxonomy (GTDB): domain Bacteria; phylum Chloroflexota; class Chloroflexia; order Chloroflexales; family Roseiflexaceae; genus CALJIC01. Next base: position 2,666 of record JBDLTZ010000060.1, read on the forward strand.
CCCCGCTCGGCGCCCCCGCGCAGCCGTGCGCCCACACCTTCACGGCCCACGAGCTCGACTACGCCACCACCACCGGCGCCCAGACCGTCCGCCTGTATGCCAGCAACGGCAGCGGCACGGCTGTGGGCGACCTCGACGACGACGGCGACCAGGACATCGTGATGGCGAACCTCGGCGCGCCGAGCGCGGTGCTCTGGAACGAGGGCGCGCTGCGCTTCCGCCGCGAGGACCTGCCCATCGAGCGCGCGCGCGCCGCCGCCGCAGTGGACGCAGACGCCGACGGCTTGCTCGACATCATCCTCACGCGGCAGAACGACAAGCCCGCCTGGCTACGGAACACTGGCCGCACCGGCCCGGAGCGCTTCGTCGCTACCACGCTCCCCGGCATCAACAACCCGTTCTACACCATGGCCTGGGCCGACCTCGACCGCGACGGCGACCTGGACATTGTGGCCGCGTCGTACGACACTGAGCTGATCAAGCTCCAGGGGCTGATCTTCGAGCAGCGCGGCGGTGTGGGCGCCTTCGTCTACGAGCGCCAGGGCGCGGACTTCGTGCAGCATCGCCTGGCCTCGGCCACCGACGCGCTCGCCATCGCACTGCCGGATCTGGACGGCGACGGCCGGCGTGATATCTGGATCGGCAACGACTTCAACCGCCCGGACTACATCTGGCTCCAGGAGGATGGGATCGGCGGATGGCGCGCCGCCATGCCCGCCGAGGACGTCTCCGAGAATACCATGAGCCTGGATCTGGGCGACGTGGACAACGACGGCGCGCAGGAGATCTTCGCCACCGACATGAAGCCGTACCGCAAGGACACGGCGACCATGGCGAAGTGGCTGCCGATGATGAAGAAGCTTACCAAGCCCCTGAGCGCCGACGACCCGCAGCACGCCGAGAATATGCTCCAGGTGCGCGGCGCGGACGGGCGCTGGCGCAACCAGGCCTACGAGCGCATGCTCGACTCGAGCGGCTGGAGCTGGTCCGGCAAGTTTGGCGACCTGGACCGCGACGGCCTGCTGGACATCTACGTGGTGAACGGGATGATCGCCACGGAGCTGTTCGCCCACCTGCCGGGGGACGAGCTGGTGGAGCCGAACATGGCCTTCCAGAACATCGGCCGCGGCACGTTCGAGCACCGCCCCGGCTGGGGCCTCGGCTCCACCGCGAGCGGGCGCGGCCTGAGCATGGCGGACTTCGACGGCGACGGCGACCTGGATATCGTTGTCAACAACCTCGAGTCCCCGGCGCAGCTGCTGGAGAACCGCCTGTGCGGGGGCGAGAGCCTGCTGGTGGAGCTGCGCTGGCCGGCGAGCGGCAACACGCGCGCGATCGGGGCGACCCTGACGCTGCGCACAAGCGCCGGCACCCTCACGCGCGATGTGCGCTCGCAGAGCGGCTACCTCTCCGGCGATGCGACGCAGATCCACTTCGGCCTACCCACAGGCGCCGCGGTCGAGGGGCTGACAGTGACATGGCCCGACGGCGCGGTGTCCGAGGTAGGGCCGGTGGCGGCGCAAACGGCCATCACCGTGACGCGGTAGAACACACCAGTGCAAGATGCTTCGCCGGTCGAGACAGGCAATCGCCCGGCCACGGTATACGTACTACGCTGGAACAACGCCATGCAAGCAAGGCTTCACTTCACCCATACGCCCGACATCCCGCTGCTCGAGCTGATCAACCCACGGCGACACACGTGGGCGCTGCTGGCCGTGCTGGCGCTCGGGGTGGTCGTGGCCACCGCCGCCGTGCAGCTGCTGGGCGTCAAAGTCTGGGTGGTCTCGGCGGGGACGCTGGCGGCCCTGCTGGTGCCGGCGGCGCTCAAGTGGCGCGAGGACCGCGCGCGCTACGGGCACACCGCCATGGTGCTGAGCATCCTCCTGGCGCTGCAGGGGTTCCACACCGTCGAGCACATCGTCCAGTGGGTGCAGTATCACGTGCTGCGCTGGCCGACGTTTGTCTCGAGCGGGCTGATCTCGGCGGCGGACGCCGAGTGGGTGCACTTCGCGTGGAACTGGGGCTTTCTGCTGGTCTGCCTGTACCTGGTGGCGCGCGGCATGCGCGGCCCGTGGGCATGGCTGCTGGTGGCCTGGGCCACGGCACACACCCTCGAGCACACCTACATGATGGCGCGCTACCTCCAGACCGTGCAGGAGCTGCGCGCGCTCGGCGTGGGCGGTGTCTCGGCGCAGGGACTCCCTGGCGTGCTCGGGCGGGACGGCTGGCTCGCCACCGCCGAGGCAACGCAGAACACGTTCCTCTGCCGCCTGCCGGGCCTCACCACCGCCGTGCGGCTCGACGTGCACTTCTGGTGGAACGTGGGCGAGATGGCGCTGCTGCTGCCCGCGGCCAACGCCTTCATGGCGCGGCTGCTCGCGGCGCCAAAGGCATGAGGAGAGTCCAGGTTTTCGTCACGTATCGTGCAAGTGGCGCGGTGGGACCGATAGTATAATGCCGCCGATGTCCGAAGACGGCAGATTCGACCTGACACCCGCACAGAAAGGTCTCGCAACGATGCCCAAGATCACCTTCATCGGCGCCGGCAGCACGGTGTTCGCCAAGAACCTCATGGGCGATATCCTCAGCTACCCCGAGCTGGCGGACTCGACGCTGACGCTGTTCGATATCAACGAGGAGCGCCTGAGCACCTCCAAGGTCGTGGCGCACAACCTCGCGCGCCGGCTCGAGGTAAGCCCGACGATCGAGGCCACCACCGACCGCCGCCGGGCACTTGAGGGCGCCGACTACGCGATCTGCATGATCCAGGTGGGCGGCTACAAGCCCGGCACCGTGACCGATTTCGAGATCCCGAAGAAGTACGGGCTGCGCCAGACGATCGCCGACACACTCGGCATCGGCGGGATCATGCGCGGCCTGCGGACCATCCCAGTGCTGCTCGACATGTGCCACGAGATGGAGGAGGTCTGCCCCGACGTCACCTTCCTGCAGTACGTCAACCCGATGGCGATGAACTGCTGGGCGATCGGCCGGGCCACGAAGATCAAGACGGTGGGCCTGTGCCACAGCGTGCAGGGCACGGCGGAGGAGCTGGCGATCGATATCGGCGTGCCGATCGAGGATATCAACTACATCTGCGCCGGCATCAACCACATGGCGTTCTACCTCAAGTTCGAGAAGAACGGCCAGGACCTCTACCCGCTGATCCGCAAGGTGGCCGAGGAGGGGCGCGAGCCTGCCGGCAACCGCGTGCGCTACGAGATGTTCCGCCGCCTCGGCTACTTCGTGACCGAGTCGAGCGAGCACTTCTCCGAGTACACGCCGTGGTTCATCAAGCGCGACCGGCCCGAGCTGATCGAGAAGTTCAACATCCCGCTGGATGAGTACATCCGCCGCTGCGAGGTGCAGATCGCCGAGTGGGGCGATATGCGCCAGGCGCTCGAGAGCCCGGAGCCCGACGCGCTGGAGCGCTACGAGCGCAGCCGCTTCGAGGCGCGTATGAAGTGGCTGGAGGAGCTGAACCCCGAGCGCGCGGCCCACGAGCGCGCGGAGTGGGAGGAGGTGCAGAGAACCTCGAAGGTGCGCCGCTCGCACGAGTACGGCTCGCTGATCATTCACAGCCTTGAGACGGGCCAGCCGCGCGTGGTGTACGGCAACGTGCCGAACAATGGCCTGATCGACAACCTGCCGCAGGGGTGCTGCGTCGAGGTGCCGGTGCTGGTGGATAAGAGCGGCCTGCAGCCGACGAAGATCGGCAGCATCCCGCCGCACCTCGCCGCGATGATGCAGACCAACGTGAACGTGCAGAGCCTGGTGGTGGAGGCGGCGCTCACGGGCAAGCGCGAGCACATCTACCACGCGGCGATGCTGGACCCGCACACGGCGGCCGAGCTAAGCCTGGACCAGATCTGGAGCCTGGTGGACGAGCTGATCGAGGCGCACGGCGACCTGCTGCCCCAGTACCACTAGAGCGGTGGGCGTATGAGCTGAGCCACAGAGGTCACAGAGCGCACCGAGAAGGTGTCTGCTCCGTGACCTCTGTGCGCTCTGCGGCTCTGGCCTGCCGCGCCCTCCTGTGGGAGAGCGGGGAGGACAGAAGAGCCCCGCACCCCCAGCCCCCTCTCCTTACAAAGGGAGAGGGGGCTGTTTGTCACATTGCCGTGGGCGAGACCGCCCGGGGCGGCAGGCTGCGCCGGCGTAGCCGCTGCACCAGCACGCGCATCACCATCACCGCGAAGCTCGGCGTCTGCTGCACCAACACCTCGAAGCGCCGCTCGTCGATCGGGGTGAGCGCACAGTCGGTGCGGGCGACGGCGGTGGCGCTCCGCAGCTCCCCGCCGATCAGCGCCATCTCCCCTACGATCCCCCCCGGCCCCACAGTATCGATCAGCGACTCGCCACAGACGATGTCCACCTTGCCGGACTTCACCACATACATCGCGTCGCCAGGGTCGCCCAGGCGAAAGATGACCTGGCCCGCCGCGAACCGCACTGTCTCGTCCGTATGCCGCACCTGCTCCAGCGCACTGACCACGGCCCGCTCCTTCTGACATCTGGCCTTCCTGCCCGATCGTTCAGACGAGCAGGGGCGGTGGCGGGTTACAGCTGCCCACGGCGAAGCCGAGTGATGCCACACAGCACGCAGAGGATACAGAGCGTTGCAGCCGCAGCCTCCGTGCGCTCAGCGCTCCCTGTGGCTCAACCTATGCGCCCGCCGCTCGAGATCACGCCACGGCGCTGCGGCAAGCGACTTATGTCGCAGCGGGCCGCCTTGGGCGAGTGGTACAGTTGTGACAAGACAGCGACACGCACAGAGACATGAAGGATAGCACCCCATGACCACTGAACCCATCGTCATCGACGCGACCGAGGCCCTGAACGCGATCGTCGCCCGCGAGCCGCGCACCCTGGAGGTGTTCCGCCGCTACGGGATGGACACCTGCTGCGGCGGTGCGTTGCCGCTCGAGACCGCGGCGCGGCACCACGACGTCGACCTTGGCGAGCTGCTGGCCGCGCTGCTGGAGGTCACCGAGGGGCGCAAGTGAGCAGCGCGACGCGCGCGTGGCTGATGGTGGGTCTGGCGGCTCTGGTGGCCGCCGCCGCACTGCACACCCTGGTGCTGCTGGGGGTGGGTGCGGTGTGGAGCGCCATGGTGCACCTCACCGTGTTCGGCTGGACCAGCGCCCTGATCGTAGCAGTGAGCCGCCACGCGCTGCCAATGTTCACGGGGAAGAGCTTCCCGCAGCAGTGGATGGCCTGGGCCCAGCTGGCAGCATTTGTGCCGGGGGTGACCCTGGCGGCGGCCGGCCTGGTGCAAGGCTACATACCGATCACGCTTGCCGGCCTCGGCCTCGAGCTCCTCGCGGCGCTGCTGTTCGCGGCGCACGCGCTGCTGCTGCACACGCGGGGCAAGCTGCGCGGCGCCGGCCCCATGCGCCCGCCGATCGCCGGGATCGAGCAGACTGACGGGCTCAGCACCGCGGCGACCCTGGCGGGCGCGGCGTGCCTGCCGCTGGCACTGGCGCTCATGGCCGCCGGGCGCGCGGGGGTGCTCCGTGGCGAGTGGTGGCTGGCGGGCGAGCACCTGGCCGCGCTCGGCTGGGTGATGCTGACGATCGTCGGGATCGCGCTGCGGGTGCTGCCGCGGTTCACCGGGAAAGCCCTGCGGGGCGTGGGCTGGGCGAGGGCGCAGCTCGTGTGTCACGCCGCCGCGCTTGTGCTCATGGCCGCGGCGCTGGGCCTGGGTCTACCGCGTCTGTTCGCTGCCGGCGGGGTGCTGATGGCAGTGGCCACCGCGCTGTTCGCCTCTACCGTCGGGACCACGATCGACTTTGGGCTAGGGAGCGCAGATATCGGTGTGCTCCATGGCCGCCGAGATCCAGAGTCAGGCAAGGCCCGGTAGCACATGGTTTCGATCTAGCGCCCGCAAAGAGATGAATGCATTAACACTTCGGCTCATCCGCGCCGCTTTTCTCTGCCTAGCGCTCGGGATCACCCTGGGTGCATCGTTCGCGGTGGACCGCGCGCTGGGGGCGAACCTGCGGCTGCTGCACGCCGAGCTCAACCTGTGGGGCTGGGTGACGCTGCTGATCTACGGCATGGGGTACCACATGCTGCCGCGCTTCGCCGGCCAGCCGCTCCGCAGCCAGCAGGCGGCTGAGCTCCAGAGCTGGGCGGCGATCGGCGGCGTGGCGCTTGCTGCGGTCGGGTGGCTGGCCTCGGCGTGGGACGTGCCCGGCGCCCTGGCACTGCGGGGCCTCGCCGCGGCGCTCCAGCTTGGCGCCGCGCTCGGCTTCGCGTGGCTGATCAGCGGGCTGCTGGCGCCGCGCCGCGCGGAACGCTGAACTGCCCGCCACCATCGCGCCGGCTGTGGCCTGACACGCCTCCGGCGGCGCTCCAGTTTCATGCCAAGCCTCCTCAACGCCGGCGACAGAGACCGGGGGAATCGAACAGGGCCAGGGCAGCGACAAAGCTGCCCTGGCCCTTGTGCACTGCACCGGCTACAATCGGCAGTGGCGTACATTGGCCCCTGATACCACCCACCTGCCGCGCTTCAACGGTCGCCCCCTCGTATCCACCGGTATGTGCACGACGTCCGGCAGTGCGACCAAGAACACTCCGCCGCGCAGAGCTGACCCGCCGTCAGGCACCCAGACGTTCAGCTTCTCCCTACCGGCTGTGAGAACCAGCGCGGTATGGCTAGGTCGCTGCGAGGCAGATGGCTGGGAGAGGATGTTCGTCACCGGCCCGCCGAAGGCCCACGCCAGCGTCGTAATGCCTAGGCAGCGCGTGGGCTGGCCGGGAGACGCCACTGTCCCCGAGTAGTAGTCGTGGGTAAAGCCGCTTTGCACGTTGTAGATCGAGTTCGGGATGACGCTGTCCAGAGTCTCAGCCTCCCAGACATAGGGCTTGCCACTCGGGCAGTGGACGTAGTCACCCGCGCTAGCGTGAACATCCACGGTTGGGAGTGGTGCAAGCCCCACTGCTTCGAAATAGAACAGGAGGCTGTGGCCCCACTCGTGCCTGTACACATTGCGGTGCGGGTCGCCCAGCGCGTGAGGCGCGATCAGCGACGCGTAGAGCTGGTCATTGCCCATCCAGGACGCCATCCCAGCCCCGGCCCCAATGAACCTGAGTCGCCCGCTCATACGATCGGTGACCCAGGGCTGCCAGATCACGATCACCGAGTCGAACGCAGGGTCGCGCTCTGCTGTCGTATCCCAAGGCAACGGCCTCCAGGCGTTGCCGATACGACTCGGCGCAAGTGCCCGCTCTGGGTAGCGAATAGTCAGCTCAGGAACCATGGCGCTGCTCGTGAGCAGGGGGATGTCCCGTGTGACAAAGAGTGTGCTGGCCTCGGTGGCCCGGCGCAGCCCATCGTCGGTCAGAGCGCCAGTGAGGTGGTGGATCACACCATCATCATCAATGTATCTGATCTCGGTCTCACGGTAGATCAGCACCAGGATCTTCCAGCGGGGATAGACGTCGGCGCCGCTGTAGCTGAATGGCGCAACCTCAACGTCGTCGAACCAGACGGTGCCAGTACAGAGGCCCAGCCAGTAGCCAAGCCTGAGCGCCACAGTCACATCCGAGGCATCGCCCGAGTTGAAAAGCATGCTCACGCGAGTCCAGTCGTTGGTGCCGAACAGGCCGCGCGATCGGTTCCACGTTCCCAGGCGCGAGAGGTTGCTGCCGGCGCTCACGCCCTCCGGTGAGCACGCCACATCTTCGGTCTTGACCCAGGCGCTGAAACGGTAGCGCGTGTCGGGCCGCACCGGCAGAGTCTGGTACCAGTTCGCATCGACGCCATCAAAGGAGGAGATCTTAGCGCTGCGGCCGCCGCCGTGCGCTTGTGTGCCATCCCACGTCATGCGAGCGGAGCCGAAGATGGTCACGTCCCAGCCGAACGGCTCGGCGTCGCGTGCAAAATCCCCCTCCTCAAACCCGGGATTGACCACCAGGTTCGTGTGGGGCGCGCTTGCCCAGCTCATGGTGACTACTGCGGTCATGGGGAGGGGCGCGAGCATAAGCGCGAGCGCAGCTAGAACGGCGATAGTTCCGCACACTGCCGTTCTCTTTCCACCAGACAAACCCCGCTTCACTGCGAGGCCGGACTGGAGCCAAGATCATACGTCTCGCAGAGCACACTGGCATCTGAGGCGCAGATTCTCTCTTACACAGTATAGCTCGCGGCGCGTTCTCTGTGCGAGACAGATACGCAATGGTGCGTGAAGAGGCCGCCATGGCTGAGTGCCATTGGCGGCGTCGCTGCAGATTGGTACAGGTCATGCAGTGGGGGAGGAATGCCGCACGTCTCGGAGACAGCCACCGTGGTTGTCGCGCCAGGGACAAGCCGCCGCCTTATGAAGATAAAGAAAGAGCGCAGCGCCCGGCGCTTCGGTCACTCTCTCTCCCGCACGAGCAGCAGCAGCAGCACGGCCGCGCCGATCGTCACGGCGCCGACCAGGGTATTGACACCGATGCCGTAGGTGCTCCAGATCGGCTCGGCCAGCAGCGAC
>JBDLTZ010000061.1:0-18213 GCA_039805565.1 Chloroflexota bacterium
GGTGGCCGCCAGCCGCGTGAGCTCGTCGTAGGAGAGCTCCGGCAGCCCGAGCGCGCGCAGCGTGTTGCGCAGCCACTGGAACGAGCCGCCAGCGGAGAGGGTCACGGCCATCAGGTGGTACTGGCCCGGCACGTCGTGGCAGAAGGTGTGCAGCCGGCCCTGTGGGTCGAGCGCGATCTCGTCCGCGTGGGCGAAGATCACGCCGCTGGTGCCGATGCTGCTGCTCACGACGCCGGCCCGCACGATGCCGGTGCCGATCGCCGCCGCCGCGTTGTCTCCGCCGCCTGCGGCCACCGGGAGCCCCTCTGGGAGCCCGAGCGCGCGCGCCACCTCCGGCAGCAGCGTGCCTGTCATCTCAGGTCCCTCGTAGACCTTCGGCAGCCAGGCGCGCGGGATCTCCAGCCGCTGCAGGATCTCGTCGCTCCAGTCGCGCGAGCGCAGGTCCAGCAGCAGCGTTCCCGCCGCGTCCGAGGCGTCTGCCGCGCTGACGCCGGTGAGCAGCAGGCGGATGTAGTCTTTCGGCAGCAGCACCTGTGCCAGGCGGGCGTAGTGCTCCGGCTCGTTGTTGCGCAGCCAGAGGATCTTGGGCGCCTGGAAGCCGGTGAGCGCCGGGTTGCCGGCCAGCTCGATCAGCCGCGCCGCGCCCACGCGCGCCGTGATCTCCGCGCACTCCGCTGCGGTGCGCTGGTCGTTCCAGAGCAGCGCGCGGCGGATCACCGCGCCCTCGGCATCCAGGAAGACCGCGCCGTGCATCTGCCCGGTGAGCCCGAGCCCCTTGATCTGCGCCGCGTCCACGCCGGCGCGCGCCACGACCTCGCGCAGCGCCTCCTGCGCGCCGCGCCACCAGTCGGCCGGGTCCTGCTCGCTCCAGAGCGGCTGGGGGGTGTGCAGCGGGTACTCGGCCGTGGCCGAGGCCAGCACGCGCCCGCCCTCGTCGCACAGCAGGGCCTTCGCGCCGCTCGTGCCGATATCCAGACCTAGGAGGTACGCCATCTTTACGCTCCAGAGAAGTGCTGAGTGCTGAGTGGGCAGCGTGCTCCTCAGCACTCAGCACTCAGCACTCAGCACTCAGCACTCAGCACTCAGTCCTAGACTACCGCACACCCATCAGTAGGTCGAACACGAGCTGGTCGAGCTTCTCATAGGCCAGGCCGCGCGCGCCCAGGGCGTTGCGGTCAAAGCTGGCGGCCTTGAGCGCGGACGCCTTCTCCTTCGAGTAGGCGCCGGTGAACTGCGACGTGCTGCCGTCGTCGGCGTTGATCTCGGCCAGCAGCCCCTGGATGTCGGCGTCGGCGTTGAACTGGCGCGCCTTCTCCTTCAGCACCAGGTAGGTCCGCATGCAGCCGCGCGCGAACTCCTTCACACCCGCGTAGTCCTCGGTGCGGTAGGCGTGCGCGTCGAAGTGGCGCATGCCCTGGTAGCCCACATCCTCGAGGAACTTCACCAGGAAGAAGGCGACCTTCGGGTTCACGGAGCCGAAGCGGAAGTCCTGGTCGTAGCGGCCCGGCGCCTGGTCGTTCAGGTCGATGTGGAACAGCTTGCCCGCCTCCCACGCCTGCGCGACGCCGTGCAGGAAGTTCAGGCCGGCCATCGTCTCGTGCGCCACCTCGGGGTTGACGCCCACCATCTCGGGGTGGTCCAGCGTCTCGATCAGCGCCAGCGCGTGCCCGACCGTGGCCAGGTAGATGTCGCCGCGCGGCTCGTTCGGCTTCGGCTCGAGCGCGAACTTGAGGTCGTACCCCTGGTCCTTGACATACTCGCAGAGGAAGTTGAGCGCCTCGCGGAAGCGCTTCATGGACTCAGCCGGGTTCTTGGTGGCGTCGGACTCGACGCCCTCGCGGCCGCCCCAGAACACGTAGGTGGAGGCGCCGCACTCGACGCCCAGGTCGATCGACTGCATCGTCTTCTGCAGCGCGTACGCCCGCACCTTAGGGTCGTTCGCGGTGAAGGCGCCGTCCTTGAAGACCGGGTGCGCGAAGAGGTTGGTGGTGGCCATCGGCACCACCAACCCGGTCTCCTTCAGGGCCGCCTTGAAGTCGCGCACGATCTGGTCGCGCTGCGCCGGGGTCGCGTCGATCGGCACGAGGTCGTTGTCGTGGAAGTTGACGCCATAGGCGCCCACCTCAGCCAGCATGTGGACGCTCTCCACCGGGGAGATCGGGGCGCGCACGGGCTCGCCGAAGGGGTCGCGGCCGGTGTTGCCGACGGTCCACAAGCCGAAGGTGAACTTGTGCTCGGGCTTCGGAACGTACTGGTCCGACATAGTCGGGGCTCCTTTGGTAAGCGCGTCGCGTAGCAAGGCGCGGCGCGCCTCGATTGAGAGGGCTACTCCTGTTTGACGGTGCCCGTCCAGCTCTCGGCCAGCTTGCGCTGGGCCTTGATCGCGCTGCTGGCGGTGGCGCGCCAGGTCTCGAAGGCCTTGCGTGTCCCGTCGTCCCAGCTCTGGGCCATCGCGGCGGCGTCCGCCTTCGCCACCGCATCGAGCCAGGAGGAGTAGATCTGGCTCTGGGTCTCGGTCCACTGCCGGGTGGTGTCGGCAATCAGCGCCGACATTTCCTGCATCTGGGCAGGCGCCATCGGGGCGGATGTCATGCTCTCCGACCAGAACTTGACGAAGTCAGCCTGGGCGGTGAGCGACTTCTGCATCACATCCTGCCACGCCTGGACGGACTGCGCCCACGTCTCGGCCGCCGCTGGCTGCGCGGTGGCGCTCGGCATGTTGGCCCGCCATGTCTCCCACATGGACTGCTGGGCCTTCGTCCAGGTCCGCATGAGTTCCTCGGTCTGGTTGAGCCAGTCGTTGGCTGCCATGGCACCCTCCTCTTGTGAGTAGAACGCGGGGGGCTGTGGCGCGAAGGGCCGCGCCCTCCTTTCCCCACCTCAGTATACTCACGCGAGTTATTCCGGCGCTATGGCAGCGGGCTCGTCATGGTCCAGCCGCCGTCGAGCAGCAGCGTGTGGCCGGTGACTGTCGCGGCCATGTCGGAGACCAGCAGCAGCAGCGCGTTGGCCACGTCCTCGGGCTGCCCGACGCGCCCCACAGGCGTGATCGCGTCCCAGTGCGCCTCGTAGTCCGGGTCGTTGCGCAGGTTGCGCTCGTTGAGCGTGGCGCCGATGCCCAGGGCGTTCACTGTGATGCCGTGCGCGCCGAGCTCGAGCGCCCAGACGCGCGCCATGTGCTGCAGCGCGGCTTTGGTGACGCCGTACGCCCCGAGGCCGCGGCAGGCCTGCACGCCGGTCACGGAGGAGGAGAAGACGATCTTCCCGCCGCCACCCTGGGCGATCATTTGCCGCGCCGCCGCCTGCGCCCCGAAGAACGAGCCCTTCACATTGAGGTTGAAGATCGTGTCGTAGGCGGCCTCGTCAGTCTCCAGCAGCGGCGCCGAGAGCGTGATGCCGGCGTTGGCCGCCATGATGTCCACGCGGCCGAACAGCTCGACCGCGCGCGCCACCAGCTCGCGGTTGGCCGCCACGCTGGAGAGGTCGGCCTCGTGGCGCGCGCAGACGCCGCCGGCGGCCCGGATCTTCGCCGCCGTGGCCTCGGCGCGCTCGGGCTCGCCGTAGTGCGAGAGCAGCACCTTGCAGCCGCGGGCCGCGAGGGCCTCGGCCATCGCCGCGCCGATCTCGCGGCTGGCGCCTGTCACAATTGCGACTTTGTCGGTTAGGCTCATGTCCTCAGGCTCAGGTGGGAGGCCCGGAGGGGCACAGCCCCTCCGAAAGCCTACTTCCTCGGGGCCCTCGCCCCTACCCCCGGATCTACTTCTGGAAGGCCGCGTCGAAGGCCACCGCGCTCGGCGGGAAGTCGTTCTTCTTCACCAGCGCCGCCGCCTCGGTCGCGCCGAACTCGCGGTCCATCCCCGAGTCCTCCCACTCCACCGAGAGCGGGCCGCGGTAGCCGATGCGGGTGAGCGCGCGGAACAGCGGGTCCCACTTCACATCGCCGCGCCCGGGCGAGACGAAGTCCCAGCCGCGCCGTGGGTCGCCGAAGTTCAGGTGCGAGCCGAGGATGCTGGTGCGGCCGGTCAGGTTGATGCGGCTATCCTTGACGTGCACGTGGTAGATGCGCTCGGAGAAATTCTCGATGAACGCCACCGGGTCGATGAACTGGTGGATCAGGTGGCTCGGGTCGAAGTTGATGCCGAAGGCCGTGCGGTTGCCGATCGCCGCCAGCGCCTTCTCAGTGGTGGGGATGTCGTAGGCGATCTCGGTCGGGTGGACCTCGAGGCCGAACTTCACGCCCACCTCATCGAACACGTCCATGATCGGGTTCCAGCGGTTGGCGAAGTCCTGGTAGCCGGCCTCGATCATCGTCTGGTCATTCGGCGGGAAGGAGTAGATCAGATGCCAGATCGAGGAGCCGGTGAAGCCGTTGACCTGCTTCACGCCGAAGGCCGCCGCGGCGCGGGCGGTGTTCTTCATCTCCTCGGCGGCGCGCTGACGCACCCCCTCGGGGTCGCCGTCGCCCCAGATGCGGGGCGGCAGGATGCCCTTGTGGCGCTGGTCGATGTTGTCGCACACCGCCTGGCCCACCAGGTGGTTGCTGATCGCGAAGCACTGCAGGCCGTTGCGCTCAAGCAGCTCGCGCTTCTCGCGCACGTAGCGGTCGGACTCAAGCGCCTTGTCCACCTCGAAGTGGTCGCCCCAGCAGGCGAGCTCGAGGCCGTCGTAGCCGAAGCTCTTCGCCTTGGGCGCCAGCGTCTCCAGCGGAAGGTCGGCCCACTGGCCGGTGAACAGTGTCACTGGGCGTGCCATATGTCGCTCCTCTGGTGTTAGAACCGTTCTCCCCGCACCGGCACGATGTAGCTGCGGATCAGCGTCATCGCGCCGTCGCCGAGCGCGTCCATGTGAGCGCGCATCAGGCGGGCCGCGGCCTCGGCGTTGCCGGCGGCCACGGCCTCAGCCACCGCCTGGTGGTCCGCCGCGTAAGAGGCGAGCCGCGTCGCCTCGGCGGCGGGTGGTAGGGTGAAGCGCTGCAGCCGGCGCCGCAGGTCGCGGACGTAGCGCTGCAGCACCATGTTGTCACAGGCCTCCAGCAGCGCGTCCTGGAAGTGCACGTCGGCGGTGGCCAGCTCCTCGGCGTCGCCGCGGATCACGGCGCCTACCAGTGCCTGCGCCGCCGCCGTGATCCGCGCCGCCTGCGCATCGCTGCGCCGCCGCGCGGCCAGCGCCGCGGCATGCGGACCGAGCAGCCGCAGCACCTCGAGCATGTCCTCGACGTCACGCGCGGTGAGCTCGGCCACCACCAGCCCGCGCCCCGGCACATTCTGGATCAGGCCGTCCTGCTCCAGCCGCCGCAGGGCCTCCCGCACCGGCGTCCGGCTGATCGACAGCCAGCGCGCGAGCCGGTCCTGCGTGAGCGCGTCGCCTGGCTTGAGCGCCATGCTGGCGATCGCGCCCAGGATCGCTTGGTAGGCTTTCTCGGTGCGCGATGCATCTTCGGCTGTGCTGTTGTCGGCCATCGGTTGGCTCATGCGGCCTGGACGCCCCGCGCTAGTACTCCGGCTGCACCCACTGCTTGCTGCCGGACGACTTCTCGACTGCGTCAAGCACCGCCTGGCAGCGCAGCCCGTCCTCGAAGGTCGGCGCGGGCGACACGCCCTTGGCGATGCCATTCAGCAGGTCGTACACGCCGTGCGTGAAGGTGTGCTCCCAGCCGATGATATGTCCGTGCGGCCACCAGGCGCTGGCGTACGGGTGCACGCCGCCGTTGGTCACCAGCACGTTCCGGAAGCCCGCCACGTCGGCCTGCTCGTCCTCCAGCAGCACGCTCAGCTCGTTCATGCGCTCGAGGTTGAACACCACGCTGCCCTTGCTGCCGTTGATCTCGAAGGAGTTGTAGTTGGCGCGGCCCTTGGCGAAGCGCGTGCACTCGAAGGTGCCGACCGCACCGTTGTCGAAGCGCGTCAGGAACAGCGCCGCGTCGTCCACCGTGACCTCGCCCATCTCGGCGCCGGCCACGGCCCCCAGCCCGTCCGCGGTGGCGCCGAGCACTGGGCGCTGCTTGATGAACGTCTCGGTCATGCCGGTCACGTCGGTGATCTCGCCCACCAGCATGCGCGCCAGGTCGATGATGTGTGCGCCCAGGTCGCCCAGCGTGCCCGCGCCGGCCTGGTCCTTGTTCAGGCGCCACACTAGCGGGAAGTTGGGGTCCATGATCCAGTCCTGTAGGTAGACCGCGCGCCAGTGGTAGATCTTGCCCAGGCGCCCCGAGTCGATCAGCTGCTTGGCGAGCTGCACCGCTGGCACGCGCCGGTAGTTGAAGTTCACCATGCCCACCACGCCGTTGCGGTTCACGGCGTCCACCATCTGCCGCGCCTCGGCCAGGGTGTTGGCCAGCGGCTTCTCGCAGAAGACGTGCTTGCCGTTGTTGGCGGCCTCGATCGAGATCGCTGCGTGGCTGTCGCCCGGGGTGGAGACATCAACCAGCCCGATGTCCTGCCGCGCCACCAGCTTGCGCCAGTCGGTCTCGTACCCCTCCCAGCCGAACTGCTCGGCGGCGGCCTTCACGGCGGCCTCGTCGCGCCCGCAGAGCGCCTTCATCACCGGCCTGAGCGCCACATCTGGGAAGAACGACGCCACCTGGCGGTAGGCGTTCGAGTGCGACTTGCCCATGAACTTGTAGCCAACCAAGCCGACTCCGATGGTGTCTGCCATTGCCATACTCCTGTGTAGCTCAACGCTCTTTCGCCCGGTCGTCCGCAGGATATATTCTATAGGATCGCCGTGCTACCGCTCCAGCTCGCGGTAGTCGCCGGTGATACTCGTGATTTCGATCAGGTTGCCGAACGGGTCGTTGCAGAAGAACCGCGGTCGCCCAGGGATGTCGTCGGTGTCGTGCACCGCGTGCCCCGCCGCCGTCAGCCGCGCGCGCACGGCCGCGAGGTCGTCCACGTCCACGCAGAAGTGGGCGCCGGCGTGCGGCGCGCCCTCGGCTGCGTAGAGGTGCAGCTCACAATCGCCGATCAGATACCACACCAGGTCGGCGTGGGCCAGCGACCTGGGCGGCGCGACCTCCTCAAAGCCGAGGACGCCGCCGTAGAAGCCCCGCGCGATGTCGCCGCTGCCGGCGGGCCGCGGGACGCTGACGTGTTGGAGACGAAGTCTGCTCATGCTTTCGTTGCTCCGGCGCAGCGAGATTGTGAGCGGTCACAATGGCGACCGGCATCGGCGCGCGCGCTGTGCTGTCGCGCGTCGTACTCTTTACTCAGGTGTGGAAAGAACTGAAACCGACGAAGAATACTGTCCGACGACACCGTCAGGTCAGTGCCTTTGCCTCTGCCGAATGCCCGGCAGGCCGTCCGCTGGTCGATTTCACACGTGCTGGCGCCGTGTTGCAGGTGCTTGGATACCGGCGAGTATACGGCAGCGCTAGGGATCTGTCAAACACTTTCCCGCCGCGGCAGCCGCTCGACTCCGTGCTATAATCGGTCATTTCCGACGTCTTGTGAGCCGAGCGATGCCCGTGGCCAACTCAGACCACCCCTTCCTGACAGTGGACATCGAGCGGCGTGGATATGGGCGGCGCTACAGTAGCCTGCCGGTAGACGAGCTGGGCCGCGAGGGGTTCGCGATCGACTTCACCGGGGCGTATACTCGCCCCGAGCAGATCGACATCCGACGCGGCGATGTTGTGCGCTGGCGCGACGGCGGGCGCCTCGTCGAGGCGCAGGTCGCCACGGTCCAGCGGGATGGGCTGTGGCTGCGCGTCACGGTAGATGATGCCCACCCGCTGCCGCCCGAAGCGTTCTACCCGTAGCGCTGCTCCGATCGCCAGCGATCGAGGATCTGCCCGGGTGAGGCGGTGCCCGTCGTGCCGAGCTGGCTGATGGTCACCGACGCGGCCAGCATGCCGATCTGAGCCGCCTCTCCGAGCGTCGCCCCGGCGCACAATCCAGCCGCTACGGCGGCCATGACGCTGTCGCCCGCTCCTACCACGTCGATCGGCACGCGCACGGGCAGCGCCGGCACGAGCGCCGCGCTGCCCTCCTCCACCACCAGCATCCCGTCGCCGCTCAGCGTCACCAGCACCGGGCACCCGGTCCTGCGCCGCAGCTCCTCGCCGGCCTCCCGTGCCAGCGTCTGGTCCGCCCGCTCTTCCTGGCCGGGAAACACTGCCGCGACACACTCGCGCATGTTCGGCTTGGCGATGATGCCGCGGAACAGGCCGATGCGGGCGCGTGAGTCGGCCAGGAACGGCACGCCGGGGCGCTCCCGTGCCAGCGCCGCGATCGCCTCGCGTACCCGGCTCGTGATCACCCCGTGCTCAGCTTCAGGCATCTGGTCGGCGATCACCACCGCATCGGCCCCTGCCGCGAGCGCGCGCAGCCGCACTAGCACTGCGTCCACGGCCTCGGCCGGCATCGGCGCGCGCGTGCGGATGTCGAGCCGCTCCAGCTCACGCGGGGCCGCGCCGGGCTCGCGCACCATCGGCTTGGTGTAGGTGGGCGTGCGCCGGCCGGCCGCCACCACCAGCGCCCCGTCGTCCACGCCCGCGGCCCGCAGCCCGCGCCGCAGCTCGTACCCCTCGCCGTCGTCCCCCACCACGCCCAGCGCCGTCACCTGCGCCCCGAGCGCGCGCAGGTTCGCGGTGACGGTGCCGGCGGCCCCCGGCGCGGCCACCACATCCGTCACCTGGCGCGCTTCCAGGCCAGTCTCCACCGAGATCTCGGCCAGCGCCGGGTCGATCAGCAGGTAGCGGTCGAGAAAGAAGTCGCCCACCACCAGGATACGCGCCGCGCCCGTGCGGCCCAGCAGCTCCGTCAGTCTGCGCTCGTCCACCGCTGCCTCCTACAGACCGCGCGCCAGCAGCCGCGCGCGCAGGTCTGGAATCGTCGCGCGGTGGTCGCCGCGCACGTAGTAGCTCTCGCCGCCGTCCTGCACTGTCCGCACCAGAATGGTCTTGAACGGGCGGTAGTAGTAGTGCGGGTCGTCCTTCGGCGCCTCGGTGTGGACGTCGGCCGGCAGGCCCACCAGGTCGAACACTGCGGTGGTGAAGCGGGCGATCGTGCGGCCCTCCTGGTGCGCCACGTTGCGCGCCATCGCCAGAGCTTTGAGGTAGACCTCAGGGCCCATCACGGCGCTGCCCACGTTGAGCAGTACGCCGCCCTCGAGCTCCTCCACGGCGCGGGCGAACACCAGGAAGTCGGTGTACGATGCGCGGCCGAACGCGGCGCCGTCGAAGTTCGGGTGCTCGTGGACGATATCGTGGCCAATGCCGATGTGGACGGTGGCGGGCACGCCCAGGCGGTAGGCGGCCGCCAGAATGCTCACGTCGCGGTGCGGGAAATCCCCCCCGGCGATCGCGCGCCCCAGCGCCTCGCCCATGCCGAGGCCCTCGGCGGCGCCGGCCGCGACGACGTCGTTGATCGCGCCGGTCTCACGCCACAGGCCGAACTGCCCCTCGCTGATGTAGCGCGCCACGCTCTCGGTGGTGGCCCCCACCAGGGCCAGCTCGTAGTCGTGGATCGGGCCGGCGCCGTTCATGGCCACGTGGGTGATTGCGCCGCGCTCTAGCAGGTCGACTACGTGGCGCGAGGCGCCGCACTTGATTACGTGGGCGCCCATCATCATGATCACCGGCCGTCCGGCCCGGCGCGCGGCGGTGATCCGGTCGGCGATGATGTCCAGCTGCGGCTCGTCGAGCGTGGCGCTGGGCGCGTCCAGCGGCAGGACGTGGCCGAGGTCCATGTCGTGGCGGCGCTCGCTCAGGGGTTGGAGCCGCAGGCGCGAGCGGTCGAAGGTGGGATAGGGCACAGGTCACCTCGTTGTGGACACTTGGATGTTGGACTATGGATTGCGCTGGCCGGACTGTGACGATCGTGGATTGTGCTAGCCCTGATTGTACCGCAGGCGCGGGGTGGGCATGAAGGGATGTCAGCTGCTGCTGTCAGAGGAGGTTTCTCATCTTCAGATCACAGCGCGCTGTACTGCGGTGGGCATCGTGGCGGTGTCATGCCGAGCGGAAGCGGGTGCTCACCCGGCGTGTGTTTGAGCGCCGGGCGCTTTCTGCGCCGGACACAGCGAAGCATCTCGCCGCGAATGTGATCGCTGGCGGATGCTTCACGCTGCGCGCTATCCCAGGAGGTGACCCAGGAGGGCGTCGACGGGGGTGAGGTCAGCCACGATGACATCGGCGCCGGCCGCGATCAGGCGCTCACGCTTGGCGTGGTCCAGCCCGGCGCCGCGGAGCTCGTCGAGGGCCACGCCTACCGTGACCCCGCTGACAGCGCGCGTCTCCCGGATCTCTACCGGCCCATCGCCGATCGCCAGGAGCTCGTGGCCGCCCAGCCCCAGCTCTGCCAGCAGCCGGTCGATCACTGTCCGCTTGGTGAAGGCTGGGTCGTGCGGGCCCGGGCCGTAGATGTGCGGCCCGAAGAAGTCGGTGATCTGGAGCGCCTCAGCCTCGCGCCGCACGTCTACCAGGTCGGTGCCGCTGGCGAGCACCAGCAGCGTGCCGGCATCGCGCAGCCCCTCCAGAAGCGCACGGCTCCCAGGCACCAGCAGGTCGTCGGGCACCGCACGCCCGGTGCGAAGCGCCCCCAGGCGGCTCGCCACGCGCGCGTCGAGCAGCTCGAGGTAGCGCCGCTTGTACGAGTCGGCGCTGTCGGGGCATCCGCCCCGGCGCAGTACCTCGGCGCGCAGCCACTCCATCTGGGCCAGCGTCGGGTGCCCGGTGAGGCGGTCGATCGCGTCGGCCACGCGCGCCGCGAGTGCATCCTGCGGCTCGTGGGTGGCCAGCGGCCGCAGCGCGTCGAGCATTAGGCCCTGCATGATCTGCTGCCAGCCGCCGCGGACGAGCGAGAGGGTTCCGTCGAAGTCGAGGAGCGCGACGCGGGGCCGGGTGCCGGGTCGCGGGCGGATGATCTCAAGCATAGAGATGCAAGGCTGAACGATGAACGATGAACGATGAACGACGAACGTTGAACGTTGAACGATGAACGATGAAGACCGAACGCTGAAGACTTAAGGCTGAAGGCTGAGCACTCAGCACTCAAGAACCAAGACTCAGCCCTCGCCTAGGGCCGTTGGAACGGCTGTCCGAGGGCGGCGGGCGCCGGGGTGGCGAGGCGGGCGATCAGCGCCTGGGCCGGGCGCCGCAGCGGCTCGGGCAGGCCGGCCACCCACTGGCCCACGGCTGGGTTGGTGACGCCGTTCACCATCGCCAGCACGAAGATCATCAGCGCGAACGGCAGCACCTGGAACACCTGCGTGGGCAGGCCGGGCAGGGCGCTCTGCGAGCGGGTGGCGAACGCCTGGAGCGCGATGAACAGGTAGCAGCCGAGCGCCACGCGCCACGGGCGCCACCCGCCGAAGATCACGATCGCCAGCGCGATCCAGCCGGTGCCGGCGATGTGGCGGTAGCTCCAGCCCTGCTTGAGGTCGAGCGTGTAGGCGGCGCCGGCGATCCCCACCAGGGCGCCGCCGATCACGGTGTACAGGTAGCGCAGCCGCGTCACGTTCGCGCCGCGGGCGTAGGCCGCCGCCGGGCGCTCGCCGAGCGCGCGCAGCGTGAGGCCGGGGCGGGTGCGGAGGAGGAAGTACCACACCGCCGGCACCAGGATGAAGCTGGCGTAGATCAGCATGTCGTGTCGGAACAGCAGCGTGCCGAGCACCGGGATGTCGCGCAGGAACGGCACCGGCGCGGCCTGGACCGCCACGCCCTGCACGCGCACGAAGGGAGTGCCGAGGAACGACGAGAGCTCGGTGCACAGCAGGGCCAGCACGAAGCCCACGGCGGTCTGCGACTGGCCGAGCGTGATGCTCAGCAGGCAGAGCACGAGCGCCACCACCATGCCTACCACGGCGGCTGCGACGAACCCGAGCAGGACGCTCTGGGTCGCCAGGCCCACTGCGAAGCCGGCCATGGCCGCCAGTAGCATGGAGCCGTCAAGGGAGAGGTTGACGACGCCCGCGCGCTCGGTGATGGTCTCGCCCATGGTGGCAAAGATCAGCGGCGCGCCCCCCGCGAGCACCGCTGCCAGGTTGATGATGAGTTGGTCGGTGTTCAATGGTTTGTTGCTCCTGGCGGAGCGCTCCCTTCCGAAGAGTTTGGCAATTGCTTTTTCGGGGGCTGCGCCCCCAAACCCCCGCGTGGGCTGCGCCTTTACGCCCCGCTCACGACCTCTCGAATATGGTTTCTTTCGGTATCTGCGCCCCCAAATCCCCGCGTGGGCTGCGCCTTTACGCCCCGCTCACGGCTCCCGAATCGATGCTACTCACCCTCGGGCGCGAGCAGCATCCACACCAGCACTGCCCCGGGCAGCGCGCCGGCCGTGATCCCCTGGATCATCGCCAGCTCGAGTCGCCCGCTGGTGAACTCCGCCCCGGCCACGAGCGGCCCGAGCGCCCATCCCGCGAGCGCTGCCAGCGCTACCCAGTGCGCGCCGGGGAGCCCGCGGCGCGTCGCGACCCACTGCCCCAGGGCCATCCCGGCGCCGGCGAGCGGCAGTATCACCAGGCGCGTGTCGATGTAGACGCCGTGTGTAAAGAGCACCAGCCGCACCCCTTCGCCCGCAGCCCACCCCGCGATCCAGCCGAGCACGCTCGCCGCCAGCCACACGCGGCCCGAGACCTGCGGCAGGTAGCCGCGCACGATGTGCCACAGCATGTGTCCGAGCGCCCAGCCGGCGGCGACCTGCACGAGCCAGATCGGCGTGAGCGCCAGCAGGAAGATGAGGCCGTGCGCGGCGGCCCATGCCGGCCAGATGCCGAGCAGCGTGCGTTGGGTTTGCAGGCGCGGCTTCGTGGGCGCCCGCAGCCGCACCGCCACCAGCCACAGCCCCAGCGTCCCAATCAGCAGCGTCGGATTGATCACCTGCAGCCAGTACCAGGTCGTGCCGCCCATCTGGAGGTCGATACTGCGCATCTTCTGGAGATCCCAGAGCTGCACGGTGCGGTACACCCCCACGGTGGCCGCCCTCGCGCCGTCCGGGCTGAAGGCGGCCCGCGCGGTGATGCAGCCCCAGCTCGAGCTGCCGCGGAACTGCGCCAGCTGCTGGCCGTCCTGGTCCCACAGCTGCAGCGGCCCGTTCTCCGTCACCGTCACGATGCGGCGGCTGTCGGGGCTGAAGGTGGCGTCTGTTACCTCGCTGCCCCTGACCCAGAACGAGGCCAGCGAGCGCCCGCTGAGGTCGCGCAGCCAGGCAGTGCCGTCCTGCCCGATCGTCAGCAGCGCCTGGCCGTCGGGGCTGAACTGCGCCGGGCCGAGAGCGCTCCCCACCGGCTGCCCATTGGTGTCCCACACCCAGCTGGAGTTATCGGCCAGCATGGTCAGCAGGTGGCGCCCGTCGGAGCTGAACGACACCCTGGTCACCGCCGCCTCCGGCCGCGCGAGGCTGGCTACCGGGCGACCTCCGAGGTCGGCCAGCATCGCGCCGCGCTCGCCGGCCACGATGATCTGGCTGCCGTCGGGGCTGAACGCCGCGCCACTGACCTGCCCTAGCTCGGCGCCAGCCCCGCCCACCGGCTGACCCGCGCGGTCCCACAGCCGAGCAGGCCCCGGCCCCGCGGTGAGCAGCCGCGCGCTATCCGGGCTGAAGGCCACCGTGTGAGGCCCGTCGGTGCCGACCTCGGGGTTCAACGCGGCGACAGGAGCGCCATCGCTTGTCCAGAGCCGCACCACATCTCCCGGCGAGGCGGTGGCGATCTGGCGCCCGTCTGGGCTGAACAGCACGTGGCTCACCGGCGCCGCGTGACCGCTTAGCACCGCGCGCTGCCGGCCGTCGAGGCCCCAGAGCCGCACGGTGTTGTCAGCGCGCTGGGTGGCGATCGTGCGGCCGTCGGGGCTGATGGCGCGCCAGACCTCGCCGCTCAGCCGGAAGATTTCGCGCCCCTCGAGGTCCCAGACGCGGGTCTCGAGCGGGGTGTAGGCCAGAACGTGCCGCCCGCCCGAGGCGAAGAGCACCGTGGGCGAGCCGCTACGGCAGAAGCTCGTCGAAGCCTGGGCTGTCTCGGCAGTCGTGAGACAGAGCGCCAGCGCACAGAGCAGCGCTGCCAGAAGATGTCTGTGTCGGCTTGCCACCATAGGCCACCTCGCTTGGGCTGCGTGATGGCGGTAGTATATATCAGTCCTGGCGGACATAACAAGCTAGAATAGTTTTTCTTCCGGGGGCTGCGCCCCCAGACCCCGCTTGCGCTGCAGGAGAAGGCCGCCGGGCGGTTGCCCCAGACCCCCGCTTGCGCTGCGGGAGAAGGCCGCCGGGCGGTTGCCCCACGCCCCCGCTTGTGCTGCGGGAGCAGGCTGCCCTGCGCTGGTTGCCCCCAGACCCCCGCTTGCGGCTCGAGACGTGCGGCTCAAAACTCGTGGCTAACGGCTCAGCGCTCGCTCCGGCGCAGCCCGCCCGCGGCGAGCGCAAACAGCACCAGCGCACCCTGGAGCACGCCGGCGATGCTGCTGTCAATGCTGAGCGCGAGTGGCAGCTGGATACTGCCGACGGTGAAGCAGGCGAACGCGGCGGCTACCGGGAGCACCCAGGCCGGGTTGGCGCGCACCAGCAGCGCCACCAGCAGGCCGAGCAGGCCGATACCACTTGAGATATTCGGGATGAGCGCGTGGAACACCGCCAGCACCTGGATGCCGCCCGCTACACCGGCCAGCGCCCCGCACGCGCCGATCGCCTCGAGTAGCCGGCGCCCCGCGGGCACACCGATGCGGGCGGCTGCGGCGGCGTTGAGCCCGGTGGCGCGGACGGCCAGTCCCCAGCGGGTGCGGCTGAGGACGAACCACACCAGCAGTACGGCGGCCACCGCGATCACCGGCGCCAGCGGTGCGAGCCGCAGCCGGCCGAGGGTGGGTAGCCAGAGCGCCTCGGGCAGCGGCTCGGTGCCGGACATAGAGGCGGTGCCGGGGCGCTTCCATGGGCCGAAGACCAGGTAGAGCGTGACGCCGGTGGCCAGGAAGTTGAGCCCGAGCCCAGCGAAGATCTCGCTCACGCGTGCGTAGAGCCGGAGCGCGCCGGCGAGCAGCGCCCAGAGCGCCCCACCGAGCGCGCCGGCGAGCAGCGCGAGGCTCCACAGCAGCGGCGGCGGCAGGTCCGGGAGCAGGCGCAGCACCAGCATCGCGAAGACCGCGCCGAGGGTCATCTGCCCTTCGATGCCGAGGTTGTACAGGCCGGCGGCGAACGAGATCGCCAGCCCGGCGGCGCAGAGGGCGAGCGGGGCCGCCAGCATGGCCGCGTCGCCGAGGCGCGCCGGTGTGCTGAAGGCGCCGAGCATGATCAGGCGGTAGGCCTCGAGCGGCGCCACGCCGGTGGAGAGCAGGATCAGCGTGGTGAAGACCAGCGCGCCGATCACGGGCAGGACGAAGGACGAAAGACCAAGGATCAGCGACCGATGCTGGCCCAGGCTGAGCAGCTGTTGCGTCCGCGATGCGTCGTTCATTGGTCTGGGGTCCTTGGTCTCTGGCCGTCCATCGCCTCGAAGCCCACGCCGCCGATCATCTCGGCCACGCGCTCATAGGTGAGCTCGGCGCGCGGGATGGGGCGCGTGAGGCGGCCGGCGAAGAAGACCAGCACGTAGTCGCTGTACTCCAGCACCTCATCGATGTCGGCGGAGGCGAACACCAGCGCTGTGCCGGCGGCAGCGCGGTCGCGCAGCTTCTGCCAGACGGCGCGAGCGGAGGCCACATCCAGGCCACGGGTGGGCTGTTCGAGCAGGATCCCGGCGCAGTGTGGCGGGAGTAGCGAGAGCATGGCGCGCTGCTGGTTGCCGCCGGAGAGCGACGCGAGGGGTGTATCGGGCGTGCCGCGGATGGCGAAGGCGGTGATGGCGGCCTCGGCGGCCGCGCGCGCACCCTTGCGGTCCACGAGCGGCCCGTGCGCTCCCGAGGTGTCGGCGCGCGGGAGGTAGGGCTGCTGCAGCGCGAAGTGGTCCGCCAGGGAGAGCGCCCCCACCACGCCCTCGTCCATGCGGTCGGCGGGGATGTACTGCACACCGGCACGGCGGAAGGTCTCGGCGGGGGCGCCGGTGACCACGGCGCTGCCGAGAGTCATGCGGCCGGATGTGGGGCGTGCGCGGCCGCTGAGGAGGCGCAGCAGGATCTGCTGGCCGCTGCCCTCGAGGCCGGCGAGCCCGACCGAGGCGCCGTGCGGGATGGTGAGCTCGGGGACGCGCAGCTCGAGGGCGCCCTCGCGCGCGATGATGCCCTCGAGCCGCCAGACGGGGCTGACAGGCTTGGACGAAGGACCAGCGGCCGAAGGACGAAGGACCAGAGACGCATGAGCCACCTCCTTAGCCGGAGTGGTCAACGGTGGTTGGTCCGTCTGCGAGGCAGCTCGGTCGATGGTCGATGGTCGATGGTCTGCCGGCGCCTGGCCAAACATCATCCCAAGCAGCCGCTCCTGGGGCTGCGGCATCGTCATCTGCTCACCCACCACCCGCCCGGCGCGCAGCACGCTCACCGTGTTGCAGAGCGCTGCGACCTCATCGAGCTTGTGAGAGACGAACAGCACCGCGGCGCCGCTGGATGCCAGCTTCCTGACGGCGCTGAAGAGCGCGGCGGCCTGCGCGGCCGTTATCCCGGTGGTTGGCTCATCGAGGATGAGCACGCGCGCGCCGCAGGCCAATAGGCGGGTGAGCTCGAGCTGCTGGCGCTGGCCGACCGTCAGGCGGGCGACGGGCGTGTCGGGCAGGGCGGAGAAGCCGAGGTTGCCGGCGATCTCGAGCAGCATGCGGCGGGCAGCGCCGATGTCCGGCATCGTTGCGGGCGGGCTGGCGCAGAAGAAGTTCTCGAGGGCGGTGAAGGCCGGGACGTCGAGCGGGTCCTGGTGGACCATGCCAACACCCGCGAGGAGCGCGTCGGCGGGGGAGCGGAGCTGGATGGGCTGGCCGTCGAGCAGAATCTCGCCGGCGTCAGCGCGCAGGAAGCCCGAGAGCAGCTTCATGAGCGTGCTCTTGCCGGCGCCGTTCTCGCCGAGGACGCCGTGGATCTGCCCGGCCGCGAAGCGCAGGCTGACAGCGTCGTTGGCGCGGAGGGAGCCGAACGTCTTGGTGAGGTTGCGGACTTCGATATCCATATATTGACAGTGCTGAGTGCTGAGTGCTGAGTGCTGAGTGTCGAAGCCTACTCTGTCAGCGTTGAGAGCTGAGTGCTGAGTACCGAAGCCTACCTCGTTACTCAGCACTCAGCACTCAGCTCTGGCGCCTACTGCGGCGCGCTCTGGCCCTCGATGCCCTCGAGCAGCTGGGGCATGTACCAGATCTGCTTGTCGTCAGCCGCGACGCCGTCGGCCAGGAACTCGCTGCCGTCCTGGAACGCGAGCGGGCCGGTGTAGAGGTTCAGGCTCCCGTCGGCCAGCTTCGCGATGAAGCCATCGAGGTCGGCCTGGGCATCGCCGAGGGCCGGGCCGGACACGAAGCCGATACCGCTGGTCTCGGCGTTGTTGATGTCCTGCCAGTCCGGGCCGAACCACTCCCACTCAGGAGTGTAGGTGCCCTCGCGGGCCGCGTTGATGATGCGGGTGTAGGCCGGAATCCAGTTGTAGTACGGCACGCCGAGGCATGCGTCGGGGCCCTTCTCGCAGGCGCGCTCGAAGTCGTACGGGATGGCGTAGACCCGCTTGCCGGCCTGGGTAGCCTTGTTGGCCTCGACCAGCGCCTCGGTGGTGTCGATGCCCGAGATGATGACGTCGGTGCCGGCGTTGATGAAGTCGTTGGCGACCTGCGTCGGGTCCAGGGTGACGCCCGGGATGTTGAACCAGAAGCCGATCCAGGTGACGTTGAACTTCAGGTTCTCGGCGGGCTGGCCCTTGACCTCGGTCCAGCAGTGGCGCGCGCCGAGGAAGGCCGAGTTGACCAGGCGGCGGGTCTCGTCGTTGATGATCGGGCCGAGGTAGGAGATCTTGCCGGTCTCGCTCTTGAGGGCGGCGGCGCAGCCGGCGATCATCTTGCCGTACTCCATGCGGCCCATGGAGTTGCCGAGGTTCGGCGGGTTCTTGCCGGTGAGCACGTCGTCGCCGGAGGCGTGGATGAAGGTGATCTCGGGGTGGGCCTTGGCCGCCTCGCGGGTGCCGTCCTTGAAGTCATCCGAGTTGGTGATGATCAGCTGCGCGCCCTGGCTGACGAGCTCATCGACAACCTGCTCGACCTTGACATTCGGGCGGTCGGCGGGGTTGACCTTGTCGACGTAGATGAATTTGGCACCGGTCTGCTCCTCGACGACCCTAGCCGCCTCGTAGTGCGCCTGGCTCCAGCCGCCGTCGTTGATCGGGCCGACGA
>JBDLTZ010000062.1:0-18997 GCA_039805565.1 Chloroflexota bacterium
ATCTATGAGCACTCTCACGATTCCCGAGGCCCAGGTCTCCGCGCGCGTGGCGTTCGGCGGCGCGGACACTCCGAGCGACGCCGTCATCAACACGTGCGTCCACTGCGGTCTGTGCCTCTCCTCCTGCCCCACCTACCGCGAGACGGGCCTCGAGCAGTTCTCGCCGCGTGGTCGCATCTATCTCATGAAGGCGGTGGCCGACGGGCGCATCGGCATGGAGAGCGAGGTCTTCCAAGAGCAGATGGGGGCCTGCCTCAACTGCCGCGCCTGCGAGGCGGTCTGCCCCAGCGGCGTGCTCTACGGCCAGATCCTCGAGGCCTCGCGGGTGCAGATCGAGCAGGCCAAGTCCGACGGGCGCCTGCCGCCTCACCCCTGGCCCGCCCGGCTGCTGCGCGCCGGCGCTTTCGACGTGCTCTTCCGCCGCATGAGCCTGTTCCGCGCCTTCTCGCGCCTGATGTGGCTCTACCAGAAGAGCGGCGCCCAGTGGGTGGCCCGCAGGAGCGGCATCCTGAAGGCGCTCAAGCTCGATGAGACCGAGGCGCTGCTGCCGCCGATCAGCGACCGCTTCGTGACGCCCGATGGCCGGACGTTCCCGGCCAGCGGCCAGGCACGCCACACGGTAGCCGTGCTCACCGGCTGCATCATGTCCACCGCCTTCGCCGACGTCCACCGGGCCACAATCCGGGTGCTCCAGAAGAACGGCTGCGACGTGGTGCTGCCGCCTGACCAGGGGTGCTGCGGCGCGCTCCACTCCCACGGCGGGGACCTCGATGGGGCGCGCGAGCTCGCCCGGCAGAACATCGCGGCCTTCGAGGGGCTCGGCGTGGATGCGATCATTGTCAACGCGGCCGGCTGCGGCTCGACTCTGAAGGAGTACGGCCACCTGCTGCACGACGACCCTGCCTGGGCAGCACGCGCCGCCGCCTTCGCTGCCAAGGTGAAGGATGTCAGCGAGTTCCTCGCCGCCATCGAGCTGAATACGGCCGATATGCGCCCGCTCAACCTGACTGTGACCTACCAGGAGCCATGCCACCTGGCGCACGCGCAGCGCATCTCGCAGCAGCCGCGCAAGCTGCTGAAGTCTATCCCGGGGCTCACGCTCACCGAGATGCACGAGTCGTCGCTCTGCTGCGGCTCCGCCGGGATCTACAACGTGACTCAGCCCGAGCTCGCCGGGCGCCTCGGGAGCCGCAAGCTCGATAACGCCGAGGCCACCGGCGCCGACCTGATCGTGACGGCCAATCCCGGCTGCCACCTCCAGCTCGCGGGCGGGCTGCAGAGCCGCTGGAGCGCGATGCGCGTCCGCCACATCGTCGAGCTGCTCGACCAGGCGTACCGGTGACCATCACGGGCGCGGACCGAAGCACGGCTCAGTGAGGCGCCTGGCCTGCACGTCGGGATGCGTTGCTCGGGCTATCGGTCGCCAGCACGTCGGCCGCGAGGGGCAGGTGGACCGTGAACACGCTCCCCTGCCCCTCGCGGCTCGCCACCTCGATCGTGCCACCGTGCAGCGTTACGATCTCCCTCACCACGAAGAGGCCGATCCCCAGCCCGGCGAGCTGCTGGCGCCGCGTGTTCCCCGCGCGGTAGAAGCGGTCGAACAGGTGGGGGATCGCATCGGGCGGGATGCCCAGCCCCTGGTCGGCCACCGCGACGCACACCTGCACGCCGCAGGGCTCGGCCCGCACCTCCAGCGGCCCGCCCTCCGGGCTGTACTTCACCGCGTTCTGCAGCAGGTTTTGGAGCACCTGCTCCAGCCGCAGCTCGTCCCCGTCGATCACCAGCGGCTCGCCCACGACAATGCAGTGCAGCTCGTGGCGCTCGAGCGCGGGCTGGAACTCGGCCGTCACCCGCCGCACCAGCGCGCCGAGGTCCACCGGCTCGCGCTGGATGGTGAGCTGGCCGCGCTCGATCCGCCCGATGTCCAGCAGCGCGTCGATCAGCCGGTTCAGACGGACCACCTGGTCGACGATCACCCGCACCGAGCGGCCCTCCCGCTCGCTGAGCGACCCGCTGCGCGTCGTCCGGCGGTCCAGCAGCTGCGCGTTGCCGAGCACGCTCGTGAGCGGCGTTTTCAGCTCGTGCGAGGCCACCGATAGAAACTCGTCGCGCGCCTGGATGGCCTGCCGCGCCTCGTGGTAGAGCAGCGCGTTGTCCACCGCCGTCGCCGCGCGCTGGGCCAGATCCTGGGCCATGGCCAGGTCGCGCTCGCTGTAGCGTCCCGCGTCGTGCGAGACGAAGCTGATCGTGCCGAGCATCTTGCCGCGCGAGCGCAGTGGCACCACCAGCGCCGAGCGCGTGCCGAGCACCTCGAGCATCGTCAGGTGGCGCTCGTCGCGCGTCATGCCCCGGAGCTGCGCGTCGTCGATCGTGGCCAGCACCGCCGCGCGCCCGGTCTCGATGACCTGTGCCACGGGGTGCGGCCCGACGCCGTCAAGTGGGTACTCATCGGCGAGCTGCCAGAGGATCGCCACACGCGCCGGGTCACGGTGGGCTGCGCCCATGCGCCGCAGCCCACCCCCCTCCACAAGCGTGTCGATCGTGCACCAGTCGGCCATCCTGGGCACCACAAGGCGCGCCAGGTTGCCGAGCGTCACCTCGTAGTCCAGCGAGGCGCCGAGGGTGGCGCTGGCCTCCGCCAGGAAGGCGAACCGCCGCTGCGCGGCCTCGGCCTCTGCCCGGGCCGCCTGCTCGCTGAACAGCCGCCCGAGCCGCTGGGTCATGGTGTTGAACGTGTGCGCCAGCATGCCGAGCTCGCTGCCGGCCGGGATGTCGACCCGCGCACCGAGGTCGCCGGCGCTCATGCGCTCGGCGGCGGTCGTGAGGCGCCGCAGCGGGTCGACGATCCGGCGCGAGAAGATCACGCCGATCACGGTTGCAAGCAGCAGCGTTCCCATCAGCGCGCCGCCCATCACATTGAGCATCTGCCAGAGCGGCGCGTAGGCCTCGGCGGTGGGCTGCTCGACGACCACGCTCCAGCCGGTCTTGCCCACGGGGGCGGTGGCGCCCAGCACCTGGTCGCCGTACAGGCCGCGGTAGGGCGCCAGCGGGATGGCGGCGTCGACCTCGGGCGGCACGATCGGCGAGCGGGCGGCCAGGTTCAGCACGGTGTCCGCGCCGAGCGTGCTGTCGCGCTCGATGATCAGCTGGTCTCGGCTGTCTAGCACGTAGATGTAGCCGGTCTCGCCCACGCGGGCGCCGGCCACCGCGGCCGAGAGGAACGAGAGGTTCACGCGGGCCACCAGCGCACCCGCCACCACGTCCCGCGCATCGCGCACCGGCACGCTCAGCGTGACCGTCAGGTAGCCCTTTTCGGGGTCGGCCTCGACCGGGCCGATGTAGTCCTGGGCATCGTGGAAGGCGCGCCTGAAGGCCGGGGTCTGCGAGATATCGCCGAGGAGGGTGGCGCCGCTCTGAGCGTAGGAGGTGAACACCGTACCGCGCGCGTCGGCCAGCAGCACCGAGTCGAAGGCGCGGTTGTAGCGGGCGAGCCCCTCGATCAGGCTACGCTGGGTATCCAGGGGCTGGTCGGCCAGGCCGCGCACATTGGCGAGGAAGCCGAGCTTGTGCTGGATATCGTCCAGGGAAGCGTCGATCGCCGTGGCGGCGGCGCGGCTCTGCTCGCGGTGCGCGACGGCGATCTGGGCGAGCTGGGCGCGGAAGCTCAGCTGGATGAGGAGACCGGCGGTGAGCAGCAGCGCGAGCAGCGTGAAGATCAGCAGGCCGTAGCGGATCTGGGCCGTCAACGAGACGCGCGACAGTCCACGGGGACCCTCGTGAGAGCGGGTCATCGTGGTCGTCCGCTCAGCCGCGGGTCGTTGTTCTGGTTCATGGCGTACAACTCTACATGTGGCGGGCGGCGGTGTGCCGCCTGCCGAGACGCGCTGCAAAAAGTGTGCCAGCCGCAGGGTTGCGCCGCCGCACCCCCTGCGCTACAATGCGCCGGCGGTTGGGATGTTGGATTGATGCCGCTCGCCTCAGGCTACGCTGATCTGAATCAACGTGCTGTGTACCGTAAGGACCCCCTCGTGCCCCACACCGTTCTGATGATCGCCCCCACCAGCTTCTTCGCCGACTACGGCTGCCACGTGCGTATCTGGGAGGAGATCAAGGCGCTGCAGAAGATCGGCCACCGGCTCGTGCTGGCAACGTACCATAACGGCGATGACATGCCCGGTGTAGAGATCCGCCGCTCGTGGGACGTGCCGTGGCTGCGCCGCGCGATGGTGGGCTCCTCGCGCCACAAGATCTACCTCGACGCCGCGCTCTCCTGGCGCAGCCTGCGGGTGGCCCTGGGCCTGCGCCCGACGATCATCCACGCCCACCTGCACGAGGGCGCGCTGATCGGCGCGGTGCTGAAGCGGATCCTGCGCGTGCCGCTGGTGTTCGACTACCAGGGGAGCATGACGAGCGAGATGCTCGACCACCGTTTCTTACGGCGTGAGAGCCCGCTCTACGTGCCCCTCACGCGCCTCGAGCGCGGTATCAACGCCCAGGCCGACGCGCTGATCACCTCGCACAGCAACGCCGCCGGCCTGCTGCTGAAGGATGGCTCGGTCGCGCCCGAGCGGCTGCACACGGTGATCGACAGCGTGAATACCGACCGCTTCCACCCCTTCGACGGCTCGCCCGAGTGGGAGGCGCAGCGCCGTGAGCTGCGCGCCCAGCTCGGCATCCCGGCCGGCAAGCGCGTCGTGGCCTACATCGGGCTGCTGGCGCCGTACCAGGGCACCGACGTGCTCATTCAGGCGGCCGGCCTGCTCGCGCCGCAGTTGCCCGACGTCCACTTCCTGATCATGGGCTACCCCGACCCGGCGAGCTACCGCGCCTACGCCGACTCGCTCGGGGTGGGCGACCGGGTGACGCTGCCGGGGCGCATCTTCTACAAGGACCTCCACAGCTACCTGGCACTCGGCGACGTGGCGGTGGCGCCCAAGATGAGCATGACCGAGGGCAGCGGCAAGATCCCGAACTACATGGCGATGGGGCTGCCGGTGGTCACCTTCGACACCCCGGTGAGCCGCGAGTACCTGGGGGACGCGGGGATCTACGCGGCCTACGGCAGCGCCGAGGACCTGGCGGCGAAGATCAAGCTGGCGCTGGACGAGCCGGCCTGGGCGACCGACCTGGCCCAGCGCGGCCGCGAGCGCGCCGTGCGCGACCTCTCGTGGGAGCGGGCGGCGCGTCAGATCGACGCGATCTACACCTCGCTCTACCGGCCCGACGCGCACAGCCTCACCCATCGCGGCGCGGCGTAGCTCCTGCTCCCCCATCCCCTCTCCCTGCCCCGGGAGAGGGGATGACCTTCCTCCCGCGTACATGACAGCTCCATTACGGCGCACTCCTCCGCCCTCCCCCGTGCTCCAAAGACCCCTGTCCACCCGTTGTATCGATGCATGCGGGCGAGCGACGGACGCTCGTGGCGCCGGAACACCCCCGGCGCGGCCAGGTGCGGAAGGAGCCGACGATGACCCAAGAGTACGTGTTTCGTTTCGTGTCGCTGCGGCCGGCCAACGCGCAGAAAAAGCGTGAGCGCGCCGCGGCGAAGGCGCCGCTCTACCCCAAGGAGGCCGGCGAGACCGAGCTCCGCGGCGCACTTCAGCGCGCCCATGCCTCCGGCGCCGACCGCGCGACCGTGTCGCGCATCGTGGAGGAGTTCCGCCGTGGCCAGCAGTACGTCCGCTCGATCGACGCGCTGCCGCTCGACCTGAGCGCCGGCCTCGAGTGGGTCCAGGCGAATGTCGCGCTGCACCCCGGCGACGAGGCGGTGCGCGCGGGGCTGCAGACGCTGTACGGTGCCCCGCCCGAGAAGCTGGTGAACAGCCAGCCGTTCCGCGAGACGCTGGCCTGCCTGGCGGACACAGTGATGGCCGAGACGCTCGCCCGCGGCGACGCCGAGGCCCTGCCGGACGAGCTCACCGCCGCGCACAAGCTCGTGCTGCTGATCCTGGACGTGGCGGGCCGTGTGAGCTTCCCCGAGGGGCAGACGGTAGGCGACCTGGTGGCCGCGCGGACGCTGGTGGTGCCGCGCTTCGGCCGGCTCCCCGAGGAGAAGGTGGAGCTGCCGCCCCAGCCCGACCCGACGCCTGACCCCGGCGGCCCCGAGCGGGACCGCATCCGACGGCGGATCACCGACCTGGAGGAGGCCCACCGCGAAATCTCGACGCTCGCGGCGAATCCGCGCGCGATCCTCAAGGCTTCCCAGCGCGCCTCCGAGGACGTGCGGATCAGCGCGCTTGAGCGGCGCCTCAGCTCGGTGGAGCTCCAGTCCCGCGCTGGCGAGGCGGCCAAGCGCATCGAGAAGATCGGCGCCCCGGGCGGCTCGCTGGGGCAGGGCGGCGGGCTAGTGCTCACGCTGCGCTCGGTCGAGAGCATGTCCGAGGCCAGCCGCCGCGTGGTGGACGAGCTGAAGCTCGACCGGCGCGGCATCAACCCGATCACCGCGGTGGGCCTGATCGAGCGCGAGCTGAACCTGCTCGGCGCGCAGCTGGCCTCGACCGAGGCGCCTGGCCACTTCCTGATGATCGGCGGCGCGCGCATCGACGTCGGCGTGCTCAAGGACTCGCTCGGGATCAAGCCGGGCATCAAGCTTCCGCCGGCGCTGATCACTGAGAAGTGCGACTTCCAGGCCGGCATCGGCGACCTGCTGCTGGTGCGGCAGACCCTCAAGGCCTACGAGCTGGCCGAGTTCGCCCACGTCGAGAACGTGCTGGCGGGCGAGTCGCGCGAGCGCGAGCACCGCCGCCTCAACGTGCGCGAGGAGTTCGAGATCTCCGAGGAGGAGCGCGAGACCGAGAAGGAGCGCAACCTCCAGAGCACCGAGCGCAACGAGATGCAGGCTGAGGCCGAGAAGACCGTCAAGAGCCAGTTCGGGCTCGAGGCCGGGCTCCAGGTGAGCGGATCCTACGGGCCGACGGTCAGCTTCTCGGCCAGCCTCAACGCCAGCTTCTCGACCACCACCGAGGAGACCCAGCGCAAGTCGGTCTCCTACTCGCGCGAGGTGACGGACAAGACCTCGGAGCGGGTGCGCGAGCGGGTGCGGCGCGAGCTGCGGCGGCGGCTGCTCGAGGAGACGCAGGAGATCAACCGCCACTCGGTCAACAACAGCAACGCCGCCAACGGCCACATCCGCGGCATCTACCGCTGGCTCAACAAGGTCTACGACGCCCAGATCTTCAACTACGGCCAGCGCATGATGTACGAGTTCGTGGTGCCCGAGCCGGCGGCCTACTTCCTCTACGCGATGGTGGAGAACCCGCCGCAGGAGAACGAGCTGGTCAAGCCCGAGCCGCCCACGCACTTCGGCGCGCCGCTCAAGCCCTCGCACATCACGCGCACCAACTACCACGACTGGGTCGCCACATACCAGGTCCGCAACGTCCCGCCGCCGCCGCCGGAGTTCCAGCACGCAGCCTACTTCGACAAGCAGGACAAGGTGCAGGACGGCAGCAACTTCGGGCGCTCGGGTAAGATCGAGGTCCCGGCCGGCTACGAGGCCTACGGCGCGAGCGTGATGGGCGACTTCGCCTTCACCGAGGGGGACGACCACACCTTCCGCATCATGCTCGGCAACACCAACTTCGACCGCAGCAATGTCTGGGGCGCAGGCTACCAGAGCCTCGACACGCGCTACCGCGAGCTGTCGGTGGCCTACCACCTGTTCCACGTCTGGAGCTTCGCGCTCGGCATTGATGTCTACTGCCGCCTCACGGCCGAGGGGTATGCCAAGTGGAAGCAGCAGGTGTACGATGCGATCGTCGAGGCCTACCTGGTGCAGCGGGCCGAGTACGAGGAGAAGGTGGCCGCGCTGGCGATCCAGAAGGGCATCCCGATCCTCGGCCGCAACCCGCTCGAGAACCGGCGCATCGAGCGCGACGAGCTGAAGAAGCTGGTGCTGATGATGCTGACCGGCTCGAACAGCATCGCCCAGAACTCCTTCTACAGCGCCTCCGAGCCGACCATGCGCCTGGACCGCGCCTGCGAGAACGGGTCGCGCATCCGCTTCTTCGAGAACGCCTTCGAGTGGAACAACCTGCTCTACGTCTTCTACCCGTACTTCTGGGGCCGCAAGCCGCGCTGGGCCACCGCGCTGCACCTCAGTGACCCAGACCCGGACTTCGCGGCGTTCCTGAAGGCCGGCGCGGCGCGGGTGCAGGTGCCGGTGCGGCCGGGCTTCGAGCGGGCGGTGGCGCACTTCTGCCAGTTCGGCGAGATCTGGGAGGGGAACGACGCCCCGCTGCGCGACGACGACCTGTACGTGCCGATCGTGGACGAGATCGCCGCCAACCTCGGCAAGCTCGACGAGGGCGTGCCCTACCCGCCTGACTCGGGTCCGTGGGAGGTCAGGATCCCGACCTCGCTGGTGCTGCTGCAGAACATGGAGGAGATCCCCGCCATCCGCGACATGCTCACCGGCAACGTTGTGGGGCTGTAGCGGAGGCCGCAGACCGGCCGAGAAACGAGCGCCAGCGGGGTTTGGGGGCCGCAGGCCCCCGAGAAGATGTTTGCTCCGGCGGGGCCGCAGCCCCGCCGGAGCTCCCCGAAAGGGAACACCATGCGCGACTTCGAGCTGCACGCCGACTTCGACCGCGACGGGCGCCTCCAGGGGACGCCCGCAGAGCGCGCGGCCCGCACCCGGGAGCCGGGGGCGGTGCTGGTGGCGAACCTCGACCGCGACGCGCGCCGCCTGCCCGACCGCGTGGACCGTGGCCCGGCTATCACCCTGGACGCGTCCCAGCCGATCCGCTCCGCCGGGGACGACGAGCTGCTGCCGCTGCGGGTGCGCCTGACAAGCCCACCGCCCTGGGCCGGCGGCCAGCTCCTGCTGCGCCTGCCCGGTATCCACGCTGTCCGTGTCCGCGTCTTCGACTCGCAGGGGGTGATCGTGCCCTCCGGCCTCGGCACGCCCCGTGAGCGCCAGCTCCCGCCGCCCGGCGCGCCCGATCTGGAGCTGCGCCTCGAGGCGCGCACCTTCCCCGGCTCGCCCTACGGGCACGCGCTGCTGCTCGACACGCTGTTCCAGCCGGACGCCGAGGACGAGGTCGGCTTCGAGCTCGAGCTTCTCACCCGTGACGCCGCCGGGCGCGACACGCTGCACGACCGGGCGCGCCTCAGCACGGCGCCGGTGCTGTTCCTGGACAACGGCGCGCGCGTCACGCGGCTCTACATCTGCGACCTGCCCGACAACCAGCCATCGCTCACCGACGTGCGCGCCGCCCTCACGGCCATCGGCGGGGTCGAGCTCGTCACGGTCCCCGCCGACGTAGCCAACAGCGACTCCTGGCTCCAAGACCAGTTCCAGCCCGGCATTGTGGCCGGCGCCGATGGCTGGCGCCACGCGATCATCCACCTGCCGCGCATGCGCTCGAACTTTGTGCAGACCCAGGGCGGCCAGAACCTGGCGCAGTTCGTGCGGAGCCACTTCCCGGCCCGCAATGTCGCGGTGATGAACGATTTCTGGGACCGCCACCTGGTCTTCGACGACGCCGCCGGCCGGCGCGCGGACCTGCGCCTTCCGGACCTGCTGGTGCTCGGCAACCGCATGGGGCGCGCCACCGCCCTGCTGCGCCACTACAACCGGCTTCTGTCGCGCCTCGACCGCACCTGGCGGCCGAACCTGGAGCTGACCTGGTCCGAGGCCCGCGTCTCGCTTCCCGGTCTGCTCGCGCGGCTCCAGCGCGCCATCCGCGAGGCCCGCCGCGGCGCGTCCGACGAGTGGGGCGCGACGCTCGAGGCCACTGAGCGCGACGCCACTGAGCGCCTGCGCCACGTCGAGCGCGACGCGCCGCTCGGGGCAGACGCGGACCGCTTCCAGCTACGGGCCGGCGCGGGCACCATCGAGGTCACGGGCGAGCGTGCCGACGAGCTGTTCGCCCGCATCCACCAGCTGCGCGACTCCTCGAACTACGGCGGCAACATCGAGGTGGCGCCGCCCACCCCCGGCGCGCCGCTCGGCACCATCGTGGTGGGAAACACCCGCATCCAGGGCGCGAGCGACTTCGTCGACCCCGACCTGCTGCGCTTCCTGCACAAGCAGCGCAAGCAGCCGGTGGTGCAGTTCGACACCACCTGGCTCGACGTGGGCCACATCGACGAGCTGCTGACCTTCGTGCCGAACCGGGGCGCGGGGCAGGGGTTCGCCGCGCTGCGCGCCTCCTCGGGGCTCGCCCTGCGCATCCTGCACGCCGCCGCCGAGCGCTTCCTGGCGGGCCTGCCGATCGAGCACCCCATGCGCGGCGGCTTCCGCCCCTCGGGTGTGATGTCGCGCCTGACCGACGACGGCCCCGCGCCGGTGACGCGCATGCTGCGCGGCAAGCTCTGGAGCCACGTCCACCCGCGCCCGACCGACGCCGAGTCCGCGCCGGACATCCTCGAGCCGCCGCGGATCTACCAGGCGCTCGCGCAGGCGCTGAACGGCGGCGACCCCGAGGCCCCTGACTCGGGCATGATCAACATCCACGACATCCGCTTCTGGCCGGGCGAGGGGCCGGAGCGGGCCTACCCGGCGGACATCAGTGTGCTCGAGGCGATCTACTGCGAGCGCGACGACCGCGGCGTGAGTGTGAACGACTTTGTCGAGCGCACCTTCCTCGAGCCGCTCGCGCGGCAGGTGGCGGCGGCCTTCCCGAGCGCGCGCCTCCTGCCGCTGCCGGTGCTCTTCGACCGCGTCAGCGACACCGCCGAGTGGGAGCGCCGCCGCTGGAGCTTCTCCACCAGCGCCTTCACCCCCGACGTCGTCAACATGCAGGTGGTGAATGGGCGGCTGCTGGTGCCCCGCCCATACGGTCCGCGCATGCGTCCGGCCGACTCCACCGCTGTGCTGACCGCGGTGCTGCGCGAGACCGACGGGCTCGCGGGGCTCGCGCGCCGGCTCAACCCGCGCTTCTACAGCCGGCACGGCCTGGACACCACCACCATCTGGCTGCGGCGCCAGGACGCCGTCTACCGCACCGTGAGCGCGATCGGCACCGTGCGGACCGTGTTCGGCGGCCTCACCACGCTCACCGACGTCGCGCAGCTCTTCCGCGACGGCTTCCCTGACCTGACGCTCAGGCAGGTAGAGCAGCGCATCCGCCAGCACAACCCGGCCCACTTCAGCGCCGACGGGCGGCTGAAGCCAGGCTGGCGGCTGCTGCGGGTCCCCGAGGGCACCGTCGACCTGTTCGAGGCCTACATCCGGCTGGTGGCGGACGAGCTCGGCATGGGGCTGCACTTCGTGGACTCGTGGTTCTACCACACGCACTTCGGCGAGATCCACTGCGGCACCAACGTGCTGCGGGTGCCCGCGCGCGGCCTGCCCAACTGGTGGGACGTGCCGGACGCGCCGCTGCCGGGGGCCGTTGAGATGGAGGATGAAGTGATCGAGGCCGGCGGGCGCTGAGGTGGAGGCGCGCGCGATCTGTGGTATCCTGGACAGGTTCCCTGACAACCCAAGGAGACCCTGATGGCGCAGCAGAATGACCTCAACGGTCTGCTGGAGTGGCGCTGCATCGGCCCCTTCCGCGGCGGGCGCGTGGTGGCGGTAGCTGGCAGCTACGACGACCCCAACACCTTCTACTTCGGCGCGTGTGCGGGCGGCGTCTGGAAAACCACCGACGCCGGCACCTACTGGCAGTGCGTGTCCGACGGCTTCTTCACCACCGCGTCGGTCGGCGCGCTGGCCGTGGCCCCCTCCGACTCGAACATTATCTACGCCGGGATGGGCGAGACGACCATCCGCATCGACGTCTCGCACGGCGACGGAGTCTACAAGTCCAGCGACGCCGGCCGCACCTGGGCGCACCTCGGCCTGGCCGACACGCGCCACATCGCCAAGGTGCGCGTCCACCCCGAGAACCCCGACGTGGTGTACGTCGCGGCGCTCGGCCACGCCTTCGGCCCGAACGAGGAGCGCGGCGTCTTCAAGTCCGTGGACGGCGGCGCTACCTGGCGCAAGGTGCTCTACAAGAGCGACAAGGCCGGCGCGATCGACCTGACGCTCGACGCCAACCCGCGCATCATGTACGCCGCCATCTGGCAGGCCTACCGTAGCTTCTCGCAGATCTCTAGCGGCGGCCCCGACAGCGGCCTCTGGATGAGCCAGGACGGCGGCGAGACCTGGGAGGACATCACCGGCCGCCCCGGCCTGCCGAAGGGCACCCTCGGCAAGATCGCCGTGGCCGCCTCCCCCGCGCAGCCCGGCCGCGTCTGGGCGCTGATCGAGCACCGCAAGGAGGGCGGTCTCTACCGCTCCGACGACTACGGCGCCACCTGGGAGAAGGTCAGCGACAACCAGCACCTGATCTCGCGCGCCTGGTACTACACCCACCTCACCGCCGACCCGTGCGACGCCGACACGGTCTTCGTCAACAACCTGGACTTCCACAAGTCCTCGGACGGCGGCCGCACCTTCGCGCGGATCGACACGCCGCACGGCGACAACCACGACCTGTGGGTGGACCCGAAGAACCCGCAGCGTATGATCCACGGCAACGACGGCGGCGCGTGCGTTAGCCTGAACGGCGGCGCGACGTGGTCCACCGTCTACAACCAGCCCACCGCGCAGTTCTACCACCTCACCGCCGACAACCGCACGCCGTACTACGTCTACGGCACGCAGCAGGACAACAGCAGCGTGGCGGTGCCCAGCCGGACGCCGGACCTCTCGATCACCTGGCAGGACTGCTACGTGGCCGGCACCGGCGAGAGCGGCTACATCCAGGTCCACCCCGAGGACCACAACATCGTCTACGTCGGCGCGATCGGGTCCTCGGCCGGCGGCGGCAACGCGCTCCAGCGCTACGACCACCGCACGCGCCAGATCCGGCTGATCACCACCTGGCCCGAGCCGAACCGCGGCCACGGCGCGATCCGCGACCGCTACCGCTTCGCCTGGACCTACCCGATCGTGATCTCGCCGCACGACCCGCGCACGCTCTACGTGGCCGGCAACATCGTCTTTAAGACCACCAACGAGGGCCAGAGCTTCACGCCGATCAGCCCCGATCTGACGCGCAACGACCCCGAGAAGCTCCAGCCCAGCGGCGGCCCAGTGAACAAGGACGCGCTCGGCGCCGAGACCTACTGCACGGTCTTCTCGCTGATCGAGTCGCCCCACCAGGCGGGCGTGCTCTGGGCCGGCTCGGACGACGGGCTGCTGCACGTCTCGCACGACGGCGGCGCCTCGTGGCAGAACGTCACCCCGCCCACCATGCCCGAGTGGACGATGATCACCTGCATCGAGCCCTCGCCGTTCGACCCCGCCACGCTCTACGTGGTCGGCACGCGCTACAAGCTCGACGACACGCGGCCGTACATCTTCAAGACCGAGGACGACGGCGCGACCTGGCAGGAGATCAGCGCCGGCATCCCCGCGCACGACTTCACGCGCGTGCTGCGGGCCGACCCGGTGCGGCGCGGGCTGCTGTTCTGCGGCACCGAGACGGGCGTGTACGTCTCCTTCGACGACGGCGCCTCGTGGGAGCGACTCCAGCTCAATCTGCCCGTGACGCCCATCCACGACCTGCTGATCAAGGATGGCGACCTGGTGGCCGGCACGCACGGCCGCTCGTTCTGGGTGCTCGACGACCTCTCGCCGCTGCGGCAGTACCAGCCGGAGCTGCGTGACGGCCCGGCGCACCTGTTCACCCCGCGCGAGACGCCGCGCATCATGCCCGACATGTGGGCGCACTACGTCGGCGGGGCGCCGGGCAAGAACTACGGCAGCGGCATGGGCGTGGTGGCGGCCTTCACCGAGACCAAGACCCCCGAGAACGCCGTCGTCCGCACGTTCCTCGACTCGGGCCCCAACGCCCACAAAGGGGCGGTGCTGACCTACTGGCTGAAGGAGAAGCCCGCCGCGCCGATCACCCTGACGATCAAGGACGCGCAGGGCGGCGTGGTACACAGCTTCACCAGCGTGCGGCCCGAGGTGGCCGGGGACCAGGGACCGGCGACTGAGGGGGCCGCGCCGCCGGCCGCGAGCGCGCCAACGCTGGAGGGCGCCGAGGGAGGCGAGCCTTCGTCCTCCGCTCTTGCTCCTTCGTCCCAGCCGGACGAGGAGAAGGAGAAGAAGGAGCTGAAGATCCCCTCGGCGGCGGGCTTCAACCGCTTCCTCTGGGACATGCGCTACGCCCCCGCGCCGAAGATCGAGGGCAAGGACCCGCCCTCCGAGATGACGGTGCACGGCCCGGTTGCCGCCCCCGGCAGCTACACCATCACCCTGACGGTCGGCGGCCAGGAGTACACGCAGCCGCTCGTCCTGGTGAAGGACCCGGCGGTGACGGCGACGCAGGAGGACCTCGAGGCGCAGTTCGAGCTCTCGATGCGCATCCACGGGCTCGTTGGCGAGACGGTGACCGCGGTGAACCGCATGCGCGACCTGCGGCAGCAGCTTGACGGCTGGGCCAAGCGCACGGCGACCCTGCCCGGCGGCGACGCGATCAGCGCGACCGCGGCGCAGCTGAAAGCGCAGGTGCTCGAGGTTGAGTCGGCGCTGGTGGTGCCCGACCTGCGGCCCGGCTGGGGCGACGTCGGGATGGCCGGCACGCGCCTGCTGGACAAAGTGCTGGCGCTCGCGCCGGTGGTGGGCCTGGGCGACTACCGCCCGACCGACCAGGCGTACGAGGCGTTCGACCACTTCGCCGGTCAGGTCCGGGCCCAGCTGGACGCCTTCACGCGGCTGGCGGAGTCCGAGCTGCCGAAGCTCAACGCGCAGATCGCCGAGGCGCAGATCGGCGCGGTGGCGCTCCGCCCGTAGCGCGAGCTTGAGGCTTGAGGCTTGAGGCTTGAGGCGTACGTGCTCAGTGCCCTCGCACAGAAGGGCCAGGGAGGGCGAAGCCCTCCCTGAACTATACCCCCGGCGAAGAGCGCAAGCGACGCTGCCGGCCCAACCACTGAAGGAGGAATGCGTGCTGACTATCGAGTCGCTCTCCGCCGCGCAGGCCCGCGACGCGCTCCCTGAGCTGGCGAAGCTTCTGCGCGACAGCGTCGAGTCCGGGGCGTCGATCGGCTTCGTGCTGCCGCTGGAGCAGGAGGCCGTGGACGCGTACTGGGAAAAGGTGATCGCCGATCTGGAGGTGGGCGCGCGTGTGCTGCTCCTGGCATATCTGGAGGGGCGTGCCGTGGGGACCGCGCAGCTCGGCCTGGAGGGGCGCCAGAACGGCAACCACCGCGCCGAGGTGCAGAAGGTGCTGGTCCACACAACGGCCCGGCGGCGCGGCGTGGGCCGGGCGCTGATGGACGCGCTGGAGGCCGAGGCGCGGGCGCGCACCCGCACGCTGCTCGTGCTGGACACCGCCGGCGACGACGCCGAGCGCGTGTACTGCGCGGCGGGCTATACGCTCGTCGGGCGCATCCCCGACTACGCCCGCAGCCCGCACGGCGACGGCTTCGACGCCACGGCGATCTACTACAAGGCGCTGTAGTCGGGCCGAGGCTCAACGCTCGCGACGCCAGACCTGGCGGGTGACAGTGACCGGATCGTGCCGGCGCGCCGAGGTCGCGTGCAGGCACCTGACAGGTCTGCGACGACCGGTGACGACCACGGTGGTGGCGCCGCCCGCGCCGCGTGGTATCATGGTCACCCATGGACCACCCGCCACAACCGGAGTCGCTGGCGTGCCGCGTCGGGTGCGGCGCCTGCTGCATCGCGCCCTCGATCTCCTCACCGATCCCGGGGATGCCGCACGGCAAGCCCGCGGGGGTACGCTGCGTCCAGCTCACGCCCGACAACCGCTGCGCCCTGTTCGGTCGCCCCGAGCGCCCGGCCGTCTGTGTCAGCCTGCGACCCTCCGCCGAGATGTGCGGCGTCAGCGACGAGGAGGCCATGCTGACGCTCACGCTGCTGGAGCGCGCCACAGCCCCGGACATCAAGGAGGCTCACCAATGACAACTGCAAGCGATGAGTTGCGACGCCGCAGCGTCGCTATCCTGATCTTCGACGACGTCGAGCTGCTCGACTTCGCTGGGCCGTTCGAGGTGTTCAGCTCGGCCCGCGCGATCACTGGCGATCACGAGCGCCTCATGGACGTATTCGCCGTGGCCGAGTCCAATGGGCCGGTCCGCTGCCGCAACGGCCTGGTGGTGCAGCCGGCCTACACGCTCGAAACCAGCCCGCCCGCCGAGATCATCGTGGTGCCGGGGGGCGCCGGTACTCGCGCCCTCGAGGAGCGCCCTACCGTTGTGGAGTGGGTCCGTCGCCGCGCCGCTGAGGCCGAGCTCACCACCAGCGTCTGCACCGGTAGTTTCCTGCTCGCGCGCGCCGGGTTGCTCGCCGGGCTGCCGGCCGCGACGCACTGGGAGGCCGTGGCAGAGCTGCGCGAGCGCTACCCCGATGTCAGCGTTCAGGAGGAGCAGCGCTACGTCGATGCCGGCGCGGTCGTCACCAGCGCGGGGGTTAGCGCCGGGATCGACATGGCCCTGCACGTCGTCGCGCGCCTCTACGGGCCGAACGTCGCCCGCGCCGCGGCCCTTGGCATCGAGTACGACTACTGGGAGGAGTAAGCGCACGTGCTCCCCGAACCCGTCCTCGCCCTGCTCGCCGCCGCCTTCCCCGGCGCTCAGATCGCCGACGCAGCCCCGGCCTTCGGCGGCTTCTCGAACCTCACCGTCGTCGTGTCGCTCGACGGCCTGCTCTGCGTCGTCAAGGCGGCCTCGCACCCGCCGAAGCGTGATGACGTCCGCCACGAGGCCGCGGTGCTGGCGCAGCTCCGCGGCCAAGCCCTCCCCATCCCCGAGCTCCTCGCGCTCCTCGATGGCGAAGGGTGGACCGTGGCGGTGACGCGCCGGCTCCCAGGCGCGCCCGGCCTGCGCCTCTACGAGCTCCCGCCCGCCGAGCTCCCGCCGGTGTTCCGCGCGCTCGGCCGGACCCTCGCGCGGGTGCATGACATAACGATAGCACAGGTCGAAGCCTGCGGCGGGGCGGCAGCACCCCACGACTCGCAGCTCACAGCTCACAGCTCGCGCTCGCGGACTGAGCACTCAGTACTCAGCACTCAGCACTCAAGACTCGCGGAGCTCCCCCTCGACGAGGATCTACGCGCCGCGCTCACGGCCGCCCTGGCGCACAAAGCGTGGCGCACCGCCGACCCGCGCCTGGTGCACGGAGACGCGGGGCTGCACAACATCCTGTGGGACGGGTGTGTGACCGGGCTGCTCGACTGGGAGTGGGCCAGCTGGGGCAGCCCGCTGGTGGATCTGGCGTGGGTGGCGTGGACCATGCGCTTCCGCCAGGTGCCGGCCGAGTGCTGGGAGGGCTTCCTGGCCGGCTACGAGGAGGGAGGCGGGGCTGCTGTTGATCTGGATGCTGAGGCACTGCGGGCGCTGGCGCTCGGGCAGATCGCCGCGATTCTGGTGCGATCCTATGGTCGCCCAGGCGCCTGGGAGGAGTGGCTGCGCCGCGCCCGCTGGACGATGGGCCTCAGCGGTACTGCCGCACGTACACCGGCTCCTCGCCCACGGTGAGCGTGATGCGCGGCGAGGTCACTGCGGTGCGCCCGCCGTCCCGCATGATCACCTCGGCCTGCGTGCGCGGCTCGCGCGCCAGCTCCACCGTCTGCGAGCCCGTCGTGCGCCAGAGCACGTCCACGAAACCGCCACCCGGGGCCGCGAAGCGCATGTGGTACAGCCCGGCGTAGTTCTGGTCGAGCGGGTTGAAGCGGAAGCGGTGCGCCGTGCCGAAGCCCGTGAACGACGCGCCGGCGAGCTGCTCGGTGAGCGTGCGGTAGGCCGCGTAGGCCGGCTTCTGGCGGTACCCCTGCGCTTTAGTGCCCACCATCGCCGCCGCGTCCTCGCAGGCGTGGCCCCACTCCCCGTCGAACTTATCCTCGAGCTGGAAGTAGCTCACGTGCTGCACCCCGAGCGTCAGCGCGATCGCGTGCGCCCGCACCATGTACGTCGCCGCAGTCCCCTCGTCCCCCACCGCCGATGGCGGGCAGTCGGCCTGGCCGCAGCGGCAGGTGGTCCAGCCCATCTCGCTGATCCAGAGCGGGCGCACGCCGCCGATCCCAGGGTGCTCCTTGAGCCAGCGCTGGGCGTTGAGGATGCGCCCCCAGAGCGTGATCGTCTGGTGGATCTTCGGCGCGTCGGGAGCGGCCGACGTCATGAAGGGGTGGATAGGGA
Source organism: Chloroflexota bacterium (assembly GCA_039805565.1). Classification (GTDB taxonomy): domain Bacteria; phylum Chloroflexota; class Chloroflexia; order Chloroflexales; family Roseiflexaceae; genus CALJIC01. Next base: position 18,100 of record JBDLTZ010000062.1, read on the forward strand.
GCGCGTCCCAGGTGTGGAGCGACTCGGGCACCGCCTGGATCATGGAGTGGTAGAAGGGCAGCCCGTCCGTCGGGTCAGTCCCGAGCCCGTCGAACAGGTAGACCCCGCCGAGCGTCACGGTGGCGCTCTGGTCGGCGGCCTTGATCGCCTTGTAGGCGGACACGAGCGTGGCGCCGTACTCGGCCGGCGAGCCGGGCCAGGTCAGCGGCGCGCTCGGCTCATTCCAGATCTGCCAGGCGGCCACCCTCGGCGAGCCCGGTGCGTCCATCACGCCGTCGCCGTCGTAGCGCTCGACGATCGTCCAGGCGAAGTCGGCGAAGTCGCGCGGGTTGGCGGGCGGGCACCAGTAGAGCTCGGTGCGGGCCTGCCCCGCGCGCGCCTTGCAGTCCGCCACGCGCGCCCACTCGGGCGTGGTGAGCAGCATCCCGATGATGCCGTAGCCGGATGCCGCGAGCTGGCCGATCCGCCTGTCGAAGTAGTCGAAGTTCCACTTGCCCTTGCGGCCGGGCTCGATGTTGGCCCAGCTCAGCTCCTCGCGCGCCCAGCCGGCGCCGATCGCGCGGCCCTGGGCGGTCAGGTGCGCGATGCCGTCCTCGCCGTCGTTGGCGATGCGTTCGAGGCCGGTCAGGTAGGTGTTGAGCCCGAAGAAGCCGATCGTTGCCGGCTGCTGCTGCGGCTCAGCGGTGGCAGGGCTAGCGGGCAGGGCTGTGGTCAGGAGGAGCATGAGAAGCGGGAGGAGTGCGCGGCGGTGCATGATGTTCCGTCGTCTCAGTGGATCCGTGCTCGCAGTATACCATGCGGCCGCGCGCAGGGGAGGCGCCGATAGCGTCTGGTGTTCGCCGTTCAGTGTTCGGCGCTCCGTCCTAGTGCTCGAGCGGGTCCAGCGCGGCGTTCCAGA
>JBDLTZ010000063.1:0-28734 GCA_039805565.1 Chloroflexota bacterium
GCGCTCCGCCCCGCGCCCCTGGCCTGCGGGTGGGTCCCGCCCCTCTTCTGTGCGGGCGCTCCGCCCCGCGCCCCGGGCAAGGGGGCCAGCCCCCTTGCATCCCCCGGCGGGGCTCAGCCGCCCCTGCACCCCGCAATTCGTGCACTACCAGACCGATATCGGCCGGCACGATCCACGAGACCCCATCCGCACGTATCTGGCGCACTCGCACGTTTCGCGCGCCTGAACGAGCCTATCTCTCGCTTCTCCGTAATATCGGTCTGGTACGGCATGCATTGCGGGGGTGGTCCGGAGGGGGCGGCGTGCCCCTTCCGGCGGGGGCGCGGGGGCAGAGCCGCCCGCAAAACAACGCACGCTGCCAGGTGAAGGCCGGCTCGGGGCGATCCAGGTACCGGGGTGCGGGGTGCAACTCCTCGCTATGGCCGAGCGCCGAGGAGCGTCTGGCAGGTGAGCGACCCGCTGCGCACTGCCTCTACGTGTGGTGCCAGGGCCGAGGAGCGCGCCACAGCTTCGAGGTCCTCCTCCGACCCCGCCGTATCCCCCAGTTGGCGCAGCGAGTCCGCCCGGAGCAGGCGTAGCAGAGCGTCATCTGGGGAGTCTGCGAGCCCCTCGCCGTACGCAGCGACCGCCTCCTCGTAGCGCCCAAGGCTGCACAGCGCCACCCCGCGGATCACGTGGGCATCAGCAAGGCCCGGGGCGGCCCGCTGCGCGGCCTCAGCCTCCGCCACAGCCCGGTCGTGCTGACCGATCGCCAGGCTCGTGAGCGACGCCAGCAGCGGCCCAAGCGCGCTGCTCGGCGCGTCTGAGCCGAAGACTCCCGCCATAATCCGGCTCGCCAGTTCCGGGTCCGGGTGCTTGCGCACGATCGTGTCGGCCAGGGCGGCGGCGTCCTCCAGGCGCCCCTCGCGCAGAGCGATCAGCGCCGCCAGCGCGTACGGGTAGTTCGCGTCCGGCCCGAGCGCGATCGACCGCTCCAGATCCACCCGCGCCCGCTCCCTGTCCCCCGCAAGGTACAGGAGCGCCCCCCGGTACGCGCGCGGGAACCAGTCGCCGGGACGCAGCGCCACAATGCGGTCGTACTCAGACACCGCCGCCCGCACATCCCCGCGCAGCGCCGCATCCGAGGCCAGCATCGCCGGCGGGATGGCCCACCCCTCCGGCCCGAGCCGCCGCGCCGTCTCGATGTCCCGCCGCGCCTCGTCGAGCTGCCCCGCCCGCTGACGCGCCAGGCCGCGGCTGGTGTACAGGATCGGGTTGCCGCCCGAGAGCGCGATCGCCTGGTCGAGCTCCGCGATGGCCGCGGCCGTATCGGATGCGAACAGCGCCGTAGCCCGGTGGTAGTGCGTGGCCGCCGACGCGCCGATCGGCTCAGCCGGCTCGGCGTCGCCCATCGCCATGATTGCGATCGTCCGCACCGTCTCGTAGGCGTCTCCATCAGCGTTCTGGAGCATGCTGAGCGCGCCCAGGACGTAGGGCGCGACCGACTGCCGCCGCGCGTCGCTGAGGCGCAGGCGCACGTTCGCCACCTGCTCCACGAGCCGGCGCTCGAGCGCGATCCCCGGGAAGGCGCGCGTGTCCCCCACCTGCACGTTGACCTCCAGCCGGTCGCCCTGGTCGTTGCCCCAGACCACCAGCGGCGCGCCGTTGGCCTCGGCGGCGGCGCGCGCCTCGGCGTCCGAGGTGATAGCCCGCGGGTAGCTGCGGACTCGCACGCGCGAGAAGGGCGCGGCCACCTCCACTGCCTGGCGCAAGGTGTCGGCGATGAAGCGCGCCTCGTCGCGCGGCTGCCTGCCGAGCTGCTCGAGCTGGGCCACCAGCACCATGTGCTCGCCCTGTGCCACCGGCGCCACGCGCTCGGGGAGCGCGGGCACGCCCGGGGCGAGCGAGGTGGTACGTGGCGCCTGGGCAGGGCGCAGGGCGAGCGCTGCCGAGCCGAGCGCGGCGAAGGTGATGAGGGCGATGAGGGCCAGCGCCAGCCAGGGAGGGCGTGTCGCAGGACGGGCCGGAGCTCGCTGTGGCGCGTCCCGCGTGGCAGTTGCGGGCCGGGGCGCCCCCAGCGTGGCCGTTGCCGCGCCGCAGGAACCATCGTGGGCGGTGAGGAGCTGCGCGAGCAGCGCGGGCGCCTCGATCGTGGCGCTATCCGGGGTGGCGTCGGGGTGCGGGGCGCTCTTGGCGGCAGGGGCGGGCGCGCGCGGCTGGGGCTCCTCGGCACGCAGGAGCGCCTCGAGCGTCGCGCCCACCAGACGGGCGCTGCCGATGCGCCGCTCGCGGTCCTTCTCCAGCAGCTGCGCCACGAGCTCGGCCAGCGCGGGAGACACATCTGGCCGCAGCGCGCGCAGGTCAGGCGCGGGGCGGGTAAGGATCGCGGTCAGCAGGGCGCCGGTCTGCCTCTCCTCGAATGGGCGCCGGCCGGCGAGCATCTCGAACAGCAGTACGCCGAAGGCCCACAGGTCGGCGCGTGCATCGGGCGGCACACCCTCGCAGACCTCGGGGCTGAGGTAGGCAAAGGTGCCGATCATGACGCCGGTCTCTGTCAGGCGCGAGCCGCCCCTCACGTACGCGGCGCCGAAGTCCGTCAGGCGGGGCGTGCCGTCCTCGGCCAGCAGCACGTTGGCCGGCTTGAGGTCGCGGTGGACGATCTGGAGCCGGTGCACGCGGGCCAGCGCGTCGGCCAGGTCCAGGGCGATCTCCAGGGCGCGCCGCATGGTCAGCGGCCCTTGGCGGCGGAGCAGGTCCTCGAGCGAGCCGCAGGGCACGTACTCCATCACCAGGAAGCGCCGCCCGCCCTCCTCCACCATATCGAGCATCTTGACAATGCCTGGGTGCCCAAGACGTCGCAGCGCCTCGGCCTCGCGCTCGAAGCGCTCCAGCATCTGCGTGTCGAGCTCAGCCACATCGCGGCGCAGCTCCTTGAGCGCCACCGCCTGGCCCGTGCGCGTGTCGCGGCCGCGGAAGACCGCGCCCATCCCGCCCTGGCCTACCAGGTCGCCGAGCTCGTAGCGGTTGCCGATCAGGCGCTGAGTCTGCATCGCGAAACTACTGATGAGCGAAGGGCTGGCGTATAATATGTTCATCGTACCACAGCGACACAAGTGCGGCATCGGCCGGCGGCCGCAGCTTGGAGCCCTATGACGACGCGCACGATCAACGGGCAGCGGCTCTCCATCCGCGAGGAGGGGCCGCAGCAGGGCCAGCTCGCGCTGCTGATCCACGGCTGGTCCAGCTCGTGGTTCGCCCTCTCGCCGCTGGTCGAGCAGATCGCGCGGCGCTACCGCTGCGTCGTTGTCGATCTCCCTGGCTACGGCAACTCGCCGCCGCTGGCGCAGCCGGCGACCATCCCGGCCTACGCCGACCTGCTGGCTGGGCTGGTGCGTGAGCTCTCGCCGGGGCCGGCTGTGCTGGTGGGGCACTCGATGGGTGGGATGACGGCCGTGACGATGGCGCAGCGCCACGCCGAGCTTGTGGAGCGCATGGTGCTGATCTGCCCGACGATAAGCGGCAGGCTCTCAGGCTTCATCAACGCCGCGATCTGGCCGGTGACGCTCCTGGAGAGCTTCCCGATCGGGGCACGCCTGGCGCGGGCGGTAGAGTCGCAGTTCGTCAGTCTGACGGACCTCCTGATGCGCCCGGCATCGTTCGCGGAGCGCAGCGGCATCAACGAGGCGGACTACCGGCGCCTGAAGGCCGACGCGCGGCGGCCGGGGCAGGGGCGGGTGCGCGCCGAGTGCTTCCGGGCGATGCGCGCGAACAACCTCAGCGGCACGCTGGCGCGTGTCGAGGCGCCGACCCTGGTGCTGTGGGGCGCCGAGGACAACACCGTGCCGCTGCGCGACGCGGGCGTGGTGGCCGACGAGTGGCCGGAGGCGGACCTGCGGATCATCCCGAAGGCCGGCCACTGGCCACAGTTCGAGACGCCGGACGTCACGCGGCGCCATGTGGCGGCCTTCCTCGGACTGCCGCTGGGGGACCCGCGGCTGGACGCGACGATCGGGAAGACGGTGGAGGCGGTAGGCGAGGTGGCGCAGTTCCTGGCCTCCTCAGACATTGGCAACGGGCTGAGCGACACGCAGCGGGCGCGGCTGGCGGCCCACTTCAACGAGCGCTTCTACACGTCGGGCAAGATGATCGCGCAGGCTGACGAGGTCGGCAGGCACCTGTTCGTCGTGCGCGAGGGGAGCGTCGAGGCGCTGCGCGCCGTGGAGGGCGGGGCGGAGCCGCCGGTAGCAGTGTTGTTGCCGGGGCAGCTTGCGGGTGAGCTGTCGCTGCTGGACGGCGGGCGGCGCAGCACGTCGATGCGCGCCGGCCCCGAGGGCGCCACCCTGCTCTCGCTGCGGCGCGAGCGGCTGGTGGCGCTGTGCGAAGACGATCCGGAGCTGGGCATCCGGGTGCTATGGAATATTGGCGCCGCGCTGGCGCTGCGGCTGCGCCTCACAACGCGCGCCGTGGGGCGGCCGGTCGGAGCGGTGCACCGAGACGAAGAGGAGCCATGACCAACCCGAACCTCCCCCTGACCCACCTCGTCAGCCGCCCTCGCGCGAGCGACGGGCCGCCACCGCTCCTGGTGCTGCTGCACGGCTACGGCAGCAACGAGCACGACCTGTTCGCGCTAGCGCCGTACCTGGATGAGCGCCTGCTGGTGGTGACGCCGCGCGCGCCGATGATGCTGATGCCCGGCAGCTACGGCTGGTTCGAGATCGCCTTCTACCAGGGCGAGGACGGCCGCACGCAGATCGCGGTGGACCCGCGGCAGGCGCGGATGAGCCTGAAGGTGGCGGCGGAGTTCGTGGCCGAGGCGGCGCGAGCCTACGGCGCCGATCCCACGCGCGTGATCGTGGGCGGGTTCAGCCAGGGCGCGTCGATGGCGGCGATGGCCGTGCTGACGCGGCCGGAGCTGGCGCTGGGCGCGGCAGTGCTGAGCGGCATCGTGCCCTCGGAGATCCTGGACGACGCAGCGCCCGAGGAGGATCTGGCGGGCAAGGCGTTCCTGGTGACGCACGGCACAGCCGACGCGGTGGTAGATGTAGAGCACGGCCGCGCCACGCGCGCGCTGCTGGAGACGCTGCCGGTCGAGCTGACCTACCGCGAGTACCGCGGCATGGCCCACGAGATCAACGCCGAGTCGCTGCGCGACCTCCAGGGTTGGGTGAAGGACCGGCTGGGGTAGCGGATGATCCACTGGTGGAAGAAGCTCGGCGCGGTTGTCATGTAGAGCACCCCATCGATCACCTCGTAACGGTTGCCGTCGTCGGGCAGCCGCGACCAGCGCTCGTAGTTCCAGCTCGCGTCGAGCGAGCGCACCACCAGTTCGGGGGCGACTGCGATCTCTGTGGTCATAGCGCCTTCTGGCCCGGCCTCTCGGCCACACCGGGCATGCATTTTGTAGCAGTGGTAGCGCACAAAAGGGCCGGGGCGAACGCGTCGCCCCGGCCCTCGGCGTACCTGACGCGGCTAGAGCGCCGGGCGGCGCAGGTGCCAGGTGGAGGCGCGCTGGTAGGCGTCGCCGACGCGCAGGAGCGTGGCCTCGTCGAAGGGCCGGCCGATCAGCTGGAGCCCGACGGGCAGGCCGCCGTTGGCCTCGCCGCAGGGCACCACCAGCCCGGGGAGGCCCGCCAGGTTCACCGGCAGCGTGCAGACATCCTCGAGGTACATCGCCAGCGGGTCGTCGGTGTGCTCGCCGAAGCGGAAGGCCGTCGAGGGGGTGGTGGGCGCCGCCAGCAGATCGACCTGCTCGAAGGCCTGCTGGTAGTCGCGCCGGATGAGCGTGCGGACCTGCTGCGCGCGCTTGTAGTAGGCGTCGTAGTAGCCGGCAGAGAGCGCGTAGGTGCCGAGCATGATGCGGCGGCGCACCTCGGGGCCAAAGCCCGCGCCGCGGGTCTCCTCGACCTCGTCCCAGTAGCCGGGGGCCTCGACGCGCGCGCCGTAGCGGATGCCGTCATAGCGGGCGAGGTTGGCGCTGGCCTCCGCCGGGGCGAGCAGGTAGTAGACCGGTAGGGCGTACTTGGTGTGCGGCAGCGACACCTCGCGGACCTCGGCGCCGGCGGCCCGGAGCTCATCGATCGCGCGGCGCACGGCGGTCTCGACCTCGGGGCGCATGCCCTCCACGAACAGCTCGCGCGGGACGCCCACGCGCAGGCCGCGCACGTCGCCGGTGAGCGCCGCCTCGTAGTCCGGCACCGGCTCGGGCGCGCTCGTACCGTCCTGCGGGTCGGCGCCGGCGATCGCCTGGAGCAGGATGGCGCAGTCGCGCGCGGTCCAGGCCATGGGGCCGATCTGATCGAGCGACGAGGCGAAGGCCACCAGCCCGTAGCGCGAGACGCGGCCGTAGGTGGGCTTGAGCCCGGTGACACCGCAGAAGGCGGCCGGCTGGCGGATGGAGCCGCCGGTATCGGTGCCGAGCGTGCCGAGGGCCTCGCCGGCAGCTACGGCCGAGGCCGAGCCACCGCTGGAGCCGCCGGGGACGCGCTCGAGGTCCCAGGGGTTACGGGTCTCCTGGAAGGCGCTGTTCTCGGTGGAGGAACCCATGGCGAACTCGTCGCAGTTAAGCTTGCCGAGCAGCACCGCACCGGCAGCCTTGAGCCGCGCGACGGAAGTGGCGTCGTAGGGCGGCACGAAGGTCTCGAGCATGCGCGAGCCGCAGGTGGTGCGGACGCCGCGGGTGGTGAGGACGTCCTTGATACCGAGCGGGATGCCGCGCAAGGCCGAGGGGCTCGTGCTGGCGTCGGCGGCGGCGGCCTGCGCCAGGGCGCCATCGGCGTCCACCGTGAGGTACGACTTCACCCGATCGTCCACCGCCGCGATGCGGTCGAGCAGGGCGCGCGTCAGCTCGACGGACGACACCTCGCCGCGAGCGATGCGGTCACGGGCCTCGGAGATGGTCAGGCTGTGTAGCTCTGTCATGGGTTTCTTATTTTCTTACGATGTCTCTTCGGATAGAAAAGGCGGCGAACGTGTGTTTCTCGGGGGCTGCGCCCTCAAACCCCCGCGTGGCGCTGACGTGCGTTCGGCGCCGTATCCCATAGCTCGGGTTAGCGCATCGGCAGGTACGGCGTAGGCGGGGTGCAGGATGGCCCGGCCCGGGCACAGCGCCGGTTTCGCGCAGCGAGCTACGCGCCCTGGTTGCGGCCGGACAGGATATCGACGACGGTCTTGACGATGATCTTGATGTCGAACAGGAGCGACCAGTTCTCGACATAGTAGAGGTCGTGGCGGGTGCGCTCCTCGATGCTGGTGTCGCCGCGCAGGCCGTTGACCTGGGCCCAGCCGGTGATGCCGGCCTTCTGCTTGTGGCGGCGCATGTAGCGCGGGATGCTCTGGCTGAAGCGCTCGACCCACACTGGCTGCTCGGGGCGCGGCCCCACAACGCTCATCTCGCCGCGGATCACGTTGATGAACTGCGGCAGCTCATCGAGGCTGTAGCGGCGCAGGAAGCGGCCGAGCGGCGTGACGCGCGGGTCGTCCTTGGTGGTCCAGTTGCCAAGGTTGGGCGCGTCGGGGCGCATGGTGCGGAACTTGAGCGTCGGGAAGGGGATGCCGTCGAGCCCGACGCGCTCCTGCACGAAGAAGACCGGCCCGCGCGACTCGAGCTTGATCAAGGCGGCGATCAGCAGCAATACCGGCGAGGCGACGGTGAGCACCGCGGCGGCCACCGCCAGGTCGAGCGCGCGCTTGAGCGCCTGGTTGACGGGGTTGTCGAGCGCGATATTCTTGACGGAGAGCAGCGGCAGGCCGCTGATATCCCCGATCGAGACGCCGTTGTTGGTGATCAGCTGGAACGAGTCAGGGTAGAGCTTGATCTCCACGGCCTCATCCTCGGCGAGCGAGACGATCTCGAAGACATCGGCCGAGGTGCGGCCGGAGAGCGCGATGATCACCTCGTCGGTTCTGGTGGCGCGGATCACCTTGCCGAGCGCCTGGGGCTTACCGAGCACCGGCAGGTCGTCTACCGTCTCACCGATGGGGATGGTGTCCGAGAGGAAGCCCTGGACGCGGTAGCCGAGCTCGGGGAGACGGCGGATAGTGCTGAGGACGACGCGGCCTGGCTCACGCGCGCCGACGATCAGCACGCGGCGGGTGTCGATCCCGTTGGCGCGCAGGATCGAGACCAGGCCGCGGTGGGTGACGCGCAGGAGCACCACGGCGAAGACCGTGGCGGCCCAGCCGAGGAGCAGGACGCTCTGGTTGATCGGCAGCGGGTCGCGGCTGAACTGCGGCTGGAGCGCGTTGACGATCAGCGAGGCGAAGGAGCCGAGGGTGACGGCCACGATCACCTTGAAGGCCTCGTCGATGCGCGAGACGCCGCGCGGGAGGGTGTAGAGGCCGCTGGAGGCGAAGGCGATCGCCATGACGAGGTTGAAGAGCAGCAGCACGATCGGGCCGGTGAGCGGGCCGACGGCGCCGAAGGCGGCCTCGAGGTCGGCGTCGTTCAGCAGGTGCCAGCGGTAGACGCCCACGAACGCGGCGTTGACAGCCAGCGAGTCGCAGCCGAGCAGTGCGAGGGTCAGCAGCGTCCGCGTGACCCAGGGGCGCTGGTGAGCCGAGTTACTCGACTCGGCGTGCGGCCGGGGGGCGGAGGAGATTGCTGCCAAGGCCCATGTACTCCTTCAGCGTGATCCCCGCTTCGATCAGCACGTTGACCGGCGCCGGCGTCGTGGCGGCGTAGTGCTTGCGGTAGAACACGCGCATGGCGTCGTAGAAGGCGCGGATGGACGTGAACGGCCGCTGGCTGCTGGCGGCGCGCTTGTAGTGGTGCACGGTGACACGCGGCACGTACACGATGCGCCAGCCGTACTGCTTGATGCGGTAGGCCCAGTCGAGGTCCTCGCCGTACATAAAGAACGTCTCGTCGAGCGGGCCGACCTCGCGCGCTACCGAGCCGCGCACCAGCATACAGGCGCCTACCACCGAGTCCACCTCGGTCTCGACGTCCGGGTCGAGGTAGGTCATGTTGTAGCTGGCGAAGCGCGGGCTGCCGGGGAAGAGCTTCGACAAACCGACCATGCGGTAGAACGACACGGCGGGCGTGGGGAACGAGCGGCGGCAGGCGAGGTCGAGCGAGCCGTCGGCCAGGAGGAGCTTGGGGCCGCACGCGCCCACCTCAGGGCGGGCCTCCATGTACTCCACGAGCCCGTCGAGCGAGCTCGGCGGCGCGACGGTATCTGGGTTGAGGAGCAGGACGTAGTCGGGCGCCGAGTGTTGAGTGCTGAGCGCTGAGGAGCGAGTGTCGTTCTCACTCAGCACTCGCCGGAGCGCAAGATTATTGGCGTAGGCGAAGCCGCCGTTGCGCGGGCTCTCGATCAAGTGCACGCGCGGGAACTCAGCGCGCACCATCGCGGCGCTGCCGTCGGGCGAGGCGTTGTCCACCACCCAGACGGACGTGTCGCAGCGAGCGGCTGCCTGCTCAAGCGAGCGCAGGCAATCGCGCAGCAGGTCGCGCGTGTTGTAATTGACGATAATGATCGCCAGCGAGGGCACAGTTCAGCCTCCCAACGGGATTAGTCGCGCCGCATTATACCACTACGCGTCAAAACGCCGGAGGGGCGCGTGTGGCGCGCCACTCCGGCGTATCGCTGTGCTCGCGGGGCGGGAGGTTCGGAAGCCATCCGAGCCGCCACACGCCCGGGCGCTACGCTACTGCGTGCTCCAGACGCGCTGGATGAGCGCCGGGCCGGCGTTGTAGATCGGGTCCACTCCCTGAGCGTAGCACTCGATGCGGTTGACAGCGGGCGATGTGCAGGCCGGCGAGGAGGAGATCGGGCCACCGAGGTCCTCGGGGCCGACCCAGCGCGCGCCGTCCCAGTAGCGGTGCATCATCATCCCGTTGTCGCCGCGGTAGAAGATGCTGAGCCGGTTGACGCCCCAGGCGGTGATGCTCGGCGCCGAGTTCGCGCCGCCACCGAGCGCGTTCCAGCCACCCCAGCCCTTGCCCGGACCCGCCTCCCAGGTCTTGAGGAACAGGTTGTTGCCGTTGCCGCGCACCACGCAGTCCACACGGGCCTCGCTCCAGGAGGAGCAGGAGGGCGCCGAGGTCAGCTCTCCGTCGAGGCGGATCCAGCCGCTCCAGTTGCGGCCGTCGTAGTAGCGCTGCCACATCTGGGTGTCGGTGCCGCGCACGAAGGCCGACACGACGCCCGGGGCCCACGAGACGGCGCCGGGGGCGCTGGTGAGCGTGCCGCCCAAGTTCTGCCAGCCGGACCAGTTGGTGCCGTCGTACCACGTGTGCTGCATCGCGCTGCTGCCCTCGAGGACGGCAAAGCAGCTGAGGCGGACGCTGCGCGAGGTGCCCCACGAGGCACACGACGGCGCTGAGGCGAGACGGTTCGCGTTGAGCTCAGCCGCCCGTGTCCACGTGCGCCCATCCCAGCGGCTCCAGATCAGTGTGCCGCGCTCGCTGCGGGCGAACAGGAACACACGGTCGATACTCGCGGCCGCCACGCTGGGGGCCGAGGTCGTGAAGCCTTCAAGAGCGTTCCAGTTGCTCCAGCGCGGCGTGCCCTGCGCCTGCTGCGCCATCGGCGCGCCGTTGCTGAAGGCCGCGAGAGGGACCGGCTCGGTCAGAAGGCCCATCATCTCCGGGTCAGGACGGGCTGCCGTGGCCTGCTGAAATGTAGTCCCGGTAAGAAAGACAACGACTAGAGTTACCAGGAGTGCGCCAGAAATACGCCACCGATTCCTCATACTGGCCTCCTCAACATCTTACTGCGCCGCGACGTCATGGCGGTCCTACCAGCCGCGCTCTCTGCGTGGCAGCATCGTACTACTCTACCTGGTGAACGACCCATAGGGCTGTTTTCGCGCGTTTGCTCTCCGAACCTCCCGCACGACACACTCCCGCTCTCACCTGCGTACTTCTGCGCAAAGCTGCGAACATACGTTCCAATACCACAAATCAGCTCTGCAACAGGCCCTTGGTTTGCTCTTCCCCGCTTTTTTCCACAGAACCGGGCAGAACCATACTATACCGCACCTGGCGCGGCGCCATCGGTCTTTCTCCGTACTTCTACTACCGCCAATGATGGAGCGGCTGGCGCATGGAGCAATCCTGACGGATATACAACGTTCGGTTCGGTTTTTCCCTGGGGGCTGCGCCCCCACGCCCCGCTCTGCGCTGACGCGCGTTTGCAGCTCACCGAGACACCGCGTCCGCAGCCTAACAGGCTGCTACCGCCTCGAGAGCGGGAGGAACACACGCCGCTCGGCGGCCCGCAGCGGGGTGAGCGGATCGCCAAGCAGCGCGAAGGTCCGTAGCGCGTCACGGCAGCAGGCTGTCTCCGTGTACAGCGCGAGGTAGCCGGCGTGCACCAGCGAGCCCACGGCGCGCCAGTCGCGGGCCGCAGGACCCGAAGGGGCGCCGGAGTGCAGGGCGCGGAAGAAGCCGCGCATCAGCGCGTCGTGGCCGTACAGCACCCCTAGCCCGGTCGGCCCCCACACCGCCACCGCGCCGCCGTTCGGGTTGAGCAGCATGCGCTCGTCGAGCGTGGTACCGCTGAAGGCAGGGGTCTGGAACGCGCTCGAGAGGCAGGTCATCGAGAGCACCACCGGCAGCCGGTCGCGGTTGGTGAGCGTGTCGGGGTCGTAGAGGCTGATCAGCGGCAGGAGCTGCTGCGGCTGGTTCGGGTCCGGCTGATAGACGTTCGAGGACCACTGCCACATGCTGCTGTGGCCGAGGTAGGTCACGACCCCCGCGCCGGCGTCGATCGCCGCTCGCGCCCGCGCCTGCGCGTCCCTGGCATCGGCCACGCGCCAGGACTCGGCCGCGGGCGCGAGCGGGTCGAAGTAGACGCGCTCGATCACGACGCCGGCCGGCTGGCGCCCGATGACATCGTCGGCCACCGCGGCGAAGTCGCCTGCCCGGTCAATGGCGCCATCAGCCTCACGGTAGTTGTCGGTGATGAACACCTGGCGCCGCTGCCAGGCCTGCCCCGTAGGCGCGGTCTCGTAGGCGACGATCTTGGCGACGAGCCCGGTGAGCTCGGCGGCGCTCTTCACCGGGAGCCGCCCGATCAGCAGGTCGGGCAGCGGGTCGTCGAGCGGGCTGGGGCCGTCGAGCTGGGCGTAGCAGGTCTCACAGGCGGTCTCGCCGAGCCAGGGATCCACCGGGGCGAGGTACGGCGGCACGAGGCTGACATTAGCGGCGCCGCGGCGGGTGCGGTCGAGCGGGTCGCTGCTGCCGTCCCCCACGAGCGTGACGGCCACCGGGCGGCGGCTCCACGCGGAGGCGGCGTAGCGCAGGAAGGAGCGAATAGCCTCGGGCGTCACCTGGCCGTAGCTCCAGGCGTCGTAGATCGCCTGAACGTCCACGGCGGCGGGGGTGTACCCCTGGGCGCGGCGCTGGGCCAGCAGCGGCTCAAGGGCGGCGTGCAGCTCGGCGGGTCCGACGTACAGCGCGTCGGCGTCGAGCGGCGCGGCCATGTCGCGCGGGGCGTGTGGTACGGCGGCGGGTTCGTGGAGCGCCCCCGGCCCGGCGAGCGCGAAGGCGCGCCCCTCGACACCGGCATCAGCGGTGAAGGCCCCGCCCGACAGGGCGACTCGCACCGGCGCGCGGGGGTCTGACACGTCGTAGAGCTCGGCGCCGGGGGGCAGCCCGGAGAGCTGGTAGCGATGCGTCCCCTGCGGCGCGGTGAACAGGGCGCCGCTTCCGCCGAAGCTCAGCGAAACCGGGCGCTCCCAGCCAATGCTATCCAGCAGGACACCATCGGCCTGGGGTGAGACGAGCGCCAGCGTCACGGGTGCGACGTTCGCAGACAGGGTCAGGCTCTGGCTCCAGGGGCCGGTGCCGCTCCAGGTGACGCTCGCCTGGGCGCCGCCGCCGCGCACCTCAAGGGTGTGCGGGCCGGGCAGGTAGGCCGAGCCGGTGAGCCGCAGCGTGAGCGCCCCGCCGGCCAGCGGCAGCGACGGAGTGAGCGGCAGGGTGACAGCCGCGGGTGGCAGGTCTGGGCCGACGCGCAGGTCGGCGGCAAACCAGCGGTCGCCATCCACCCCCGGGCTGGTGGAGTCGTAGCGTGCGGCGCCGGGGAGCGTGCCGCGGTCGATCGCCGTAGCGCGCTGCGGCGCCGCGCCGCCCGCGTCGCGAGAGGTGATGCGCGAGCCGGGCGCGCCCTCTGCGGTGAGCCAGTAGGTGTCGGCGGCGTTCCAGCGGTCGCCGGGGGATGCGGCGAAGAACCGCAGCTCATCGGCCGGGTCAATTCGGCCGTCCTCGGCGCCGCGCAGCTCGAGAGCCACGGGCTGGCCGCGCAGCCTGAGCCAGAGGAGCGCCGGGTCGGTGGAAGCCAGATCCAGGCCCGCGGCGGCAAGCGCGGCGCCGGTCACGCGCTGCACGCCGGCCTGGGAGACGCGCAGTTTGACGGCCGGGCCGGCGGCGGCAGGGTTCGTCGGGGCCAGATTCTCTGCGGCGGGAGGCGCCGGCTGGGCGGCGGCCGGCGCGGTGAGCGCGAGGAGCGCGGCCGAGAACAGAATGGCCAAGAGACGAAGCGACATAGGTTCCTAGCGTATTGCCGCAGAGCGCACAGAGAGCACAGAGAGGAGATCTCTGCAGCCTCTGTGCGCTCTGATGCACAGCACAACCGGCAGCTAGCGACGGCTCAGGTACGTGCGCACCGCAATGCTGAGGCAGAACAGCGCGGCAGCGGCCAGCACCAGAAGCAGCGCGGCGTCAGACACATCGGCAAAGAGCGTGCCGGTGCGCGGCAGGCGGGCGACGACAGGCTGGCCCTCCGGCAGCGGCGCGCTCCGCGGGAGAGGCGTCGGCGTGATGGCAGGTCCGCCCTGCATGCTCGACACCTGCGTGGGCCGGTCCAGCGCGACCTGCACCGTAGCCTGCTGGCGCGTGCGCCCCTCAGGCGGCCCCGACTCGATCTCGGCGAGGTTATTCAGGTCGTCGGAGGAGACCCCCTCCTGCACCCGGCCGCGGACGACGATCGTCACCGTCTCGCCCGCGAGCAGATCGCCGATCGTGACGGTGACCCGCCGCCCGTCCTGCACCACGTCGCCGCGCGTCGCCACCACCTCGACGATATCGAGTCCCTCGGGCAGCGAGTCCGAGATCACCACGTTCGAAGCGCGGCCGGAGCCGCTGTTGACCACGGTGATCGTGTAGGCGATCGAGTCACCGGGGCGCGCACTCGTGCGGTCGGCCTGCTTCACCAGCGAGACGGCCGGCGCGCGGCCGGAGCCGTCGTCGTCAAAGCGCTCCGGCGTCAGCGACGGCGTTGGCGGCAGCACCTGCGTCTGGTCAGGTGGCGTCACCGTCGGCCCGCCCGGCGTCGCCGTCGGGGGCGTAGGCGTGAGTGTGGGCCCGCCGGGAGTGACCGACGGAACAACCGTCGACACCTCTGTGGGCGTTGCCGTGGACACATCAGTCGGCGTGGCCGTCGGCGCGTCCGTGGGCGTGTTCGTCGGCGTCTGGGTTGGCGGCTCCGTCGGCGTGCCCGTGAGATTCCCGAGTGGGGCAGCGCTGACGGGCGTCCCGAAAATGGGCGCGGCCAGCAGCGCAAGCATCACGAGCGCCGCCAGGGACCAGAGAGCGGTTGCGTATCTTCGCATCACATGCTTCTCCCTGTCAGCGCCGCAGCAGCGGCAGATAGAAACGTTGGCGGGTTGTCATCGTCTGCATGGCTGACGCTGGCCCATACTCCGTCGTCGTCCCGTTCAGCTCGACCTCCTGGAGCCAGTAGGTGTAGGCCACGCCGGGCTGCGCGCTGCGGTCGAGCCACACGTAGGTAGCGCCGCCGCGGCCGCGGCCCTCGGCGGGGATGAGCTGCGGTGTCACCCGCACCGCGCTGGCGCGATTGGTGCTGGTGCCGCGGTACAGCTGGAAGCCCCAGGTGTTGACCTCCGCGCCCGTGGACCAGGCCACCTCGACCCCGCCGTCGATGCGGTCGGCGGTGAACGACTGGAGCCGGATGCGCGTCGGGTTCTGGATAAAGCCGAAGTCGAAGGTGTGGTTGTTGAAGCCGGCGCTCTGGGTCAGGACGTTGGCGAAGACGAAGCCCGTGTTCGGCGTGGTGGCCTGCCAGAGGCCGTTCGAGTCGCGGACGCGATTATCGCCGCGGTCGTTGAAGGTCAGGTACCAATTGAACAGCGGGCCGCCGGGCTGAGTGTCGGCCGGGTTGTCGATGCGGATCTGGTAGCGCGTGTCGAAGCCGACCGGGCCGGCGAGCAAGCCGATGTGGTCTCCGGGGTTTGCGTCGCCGGAGGACGGGCCGCCGCGGAAGTAGTACTCACCGCGCTCGTTGGTGACGGCGGTGGCCAGAAGCACACCCTGATCACTGTAGAGCTGCAGCGTCACGCGGGCCACCGGGCTCTCGTCGGGCCCCTGGATGCCATCCTGGTTCACGTCATACCAGACGCGGTTGCCGATCTCCACTGGCGCCGGCGGGCACATCGCCTCCATATCGCCGAGGCCGTTGGTCTTGCCGAACAGTGGCTGGGGAACCGGGAGCGCCGCGCTGTTGAAGACGCGGTAGACCCACGATTGCGCACCACCCACGTTGCTGAACCATCGCACGCCGCCATCGAAGCCCTGGGTGAAGATCGGGTCCGAGACGCTCACCGCAGCCTCGGGGAAGCCGGGGACCTGCAGCACGGCGCCGAGGGAGACCTCGTCGTGGAAGCGGTGGTCGTCCTGGAAGTAGAACTCGCCGCCGAGGGGTCCCTGGCTGTTCTGGGCGTTCACCGGGCAGCCGGCCGAGCCTTCGATTGCCCACGCGCCGGGAGCAGTGGGGCACGCGCGCAGCACGTCGCCGCCGCCGACGCCGAGGTAGTACGGCGGGGGGATCTGGGTGGTCGAGCCAGCCTGATTGCCCATCTGCTCGCCGTAGCGGTCGCGCAGGCCGACGATCATAGCGCCGTTGTCGAAGTCGATGCCTACCAGCCAGGGCTGCGGCCCGATCGCGTTGAACGATTCGGTCGTGATGCCCGGGTAGAAGGTGCCCTGGTCGAAGCTGCTGATCCAGGGCCGCCAGCGCGCCGCCGCCACATTGGCGCAGTTGACCAGCGCCTTATCGAGACAGCCGCGCGCGTAGTCGAGCGAGAAGGTGAGGGCCGGTGCCGCGGCGAAGGTCCCGGCGGCCGGGTCGAAGGCGTAGACGTAGGCCCTGAGGTCGGCCGCGCTCCTCGTACTCTCGGCGGTGCAGACCATACCCACATACACCAGGCCGTCGTTCACACCGAGGCCGAAGGGGCGCAGATTCAGATTCAGCTCGCCGGCGGGCGTCGCGGGGTCGAGCGGGCAGGCGTTCGGGCCGGTCGTACCCGGGTCAGGCATCGAGAAGCGCCGGATGGACGCCGCCGCCGGGGGAGTTGCGCCGCCGGAGGGGATCTCGTACAGGCGGCGGTCGCCGAGCGCGATGGCGTAGAGGGTCTTATCGTCCTCATACATCTCGACGTCGCCCAAGCCGGCCTTCCCGATCAGCGAGAAGACAGAGCCGTCGGTGATGTAGGCGGTGTCCGAGGTGTCCGTGCGGGTGTTGACGCCGGCGGTGCCGGGGCCGAAGAGGGCGTTCAGATCCAGGTAGAGCGAGGCGGCGCCGTCGGCAGCGGCGCGGTTGATGCGGTAGATCGCGCCGGGGCCGCCCGGGCCGTACCCCGCATGCCGTTTGAGGAAGGCGCCGGCGAAGATTGTGCTGCTGGAGCGCTGGTAGGCCAGGCCCCAGGTCGTGCCGATCGCGCGGGCGGGCACCATCAGCGCGTGCGTGGTGGGCTGGTCGGCGTTGGCGAAGCGCGGAGCCTTGCCGGCCTCATACGGGAAGTCGATCAGCACCGGCTCGGAGGCCTGCTGGTTACCGAGCACGTAGCAGCTCGTCACGAGCGAGAGGTCGCCCGCCAGGCCGCAGTACTGGCCGGGCCGGTTGATGCCCAGGTTCACATTGGTGGCCGGCAGGGTGACGAACTGCGCCGTGGTACCGGAGCTGGCGCCGAACGCCGCCGACTGGAAGCCGCTGCTGGGGACCTCGAACTCGACGCGCACGCCAACGCCGGCCGCCACGGGCACGCTGATCGTATAGCTGCCGTCAGCGCCTGTGGTGGCCTGCGCGGTGATCGCAGGCGCGGCGAAGGCGCTCACGACGACTCCCGGCACGCCGGGCTCACGCGCGTCCCGCACGCCGTTGTCATTGTAGTCCCGGTAGACCAAGCCGCTCACTGTGGTGGGGTTGGCCAGGGCAGCGGGCGCACCCGGGAGCAGTACAGCGATGGCCGGCAGCACCAGGATGAGCAGGGACCAGCCGACGATCAGACGGAGGGTGCGCGCCATCGGGCGGGGCGGGCGGTCCGTCGCGAACCTGCGCATGGAGGCTCTCCTTAACTAGACGCTGTGGACATACGTGCGTCCGCTGGACCTGCAGGAGTACACGCGCGGCGCGTGAGGGCGTCCCCGTGCCGTAGGCGCACAGGACCTACACCCGCTGCCGGTCACACCTATGTACATGAGATATCGAGGGCGCTACGATTGTACCACGAAGAACCAGCTATTTTGGAGGGATAATTTATAGTACTATAGTACTTTCAGTGGGTCAAGTGTGCTTACTTCTCTGACATATTTGTTGTGCGTCGCTCGTGCATTTTTTGTCATAGAAAAGCCCCCTTCTCTCTGTGAGAGAAGGGGGCTTGCGTATTGCAGCACCGCACCAGGACGCGGCGGCGGGGTTAGTCAAACATCAGCTGCGCAGCGTCGCAAAGACCTCGGCGGCAGCGGAGACGGTCTGGTCGATGACTGAATCGTTATGCTCGAGCGAGAGGAAGGCCGCCTCAAACTGAGACGGAGCCAGGTATACGCCACGCTCGAGCATGGCGTGGAAGAAGCGCGCGTAGCGGGCGGTATCGGCCTTCTTGGCGCTGGCGTAGTCGTAGACCGGCTCCTCGGCGAAGAAGAAACCCCACATGCTGCCAGCATACCCGGCCTGGATGGGGATATCGTTGGCTGCTGCGGCGCCCGTCAGAGCAGCACACAGGCGCGCGGCAACCTGCTCGAGCCGGTCGTACACGCCCGGCTCGGCGATCTTACGCAGCGTCGTGATGCCGGCCGCCATCGCGAGCGGGTTGCCCGAGAGCGTGCCGGCCTGGTACACCGGGCCGGCGGGTGCCACCAGCTCCATGATCTCGCGCCGCCCGCCGTAGGCCGCCGCGGGCAGCCCGCCGCCCACCACCTTGCCGAGGCAGGTCAGGTCGGGGGTGACGTCGTAGCGGGCCTGGGCGCCGCCGAGTGCCACGCGGAAGCCGGTCATCACCTCGTCGAACAGCAGCAGCGCGCCGTGCCTGTCGGCCAGCGCCCGCAGCCCCTGGAGGAACCCCTCGCGCGGCTGGATGAAGCCGGCGTTGCCCACCACCGGCTCGATTGCGATCACCGCGACCTGGCCGGGGTTGGCCTCCAGCAGCGCCTCAACTGCGTCGAGGTCGTTGTAGGGCGCGGTGAGCGTGCTGGCAGCAACCGACGCAGGGACGCCGGGGCTGTCGGGCAGGCCCAGAGTCGCCACACCTGAGCCGGCCTGGACCAGCAGGCCGTCGAAGTGGCCGTGGTAGCAGCCGGCGAACTTGATGATCTTCTCACGCTTGGTGTAGGCGCGTGCCAGCCGCAGCGCGCTCATGGCCGCCTCGGTGCCCGAGGAGACGAAGCGCACCATCTCGACGGCCGGCATGAGCTGCGTCACCAGCCGGGCGATCTCGCTCTCGAGCTCGGTTGGTGCGCCGAAGGTGGTGCCGCGCGCGGCCTGCGCGGTGATCGCCGCCACCACGTCAGGGTGGGCGTGGCCGAGGATCAGCGGCCCCCAGGAGAGCACGTAGTCGATGTAGCGGTTGCCGTCGGCGTCGTAGATGTAGGCGCCCTCGCCGCGCTCGATGAAGCGCGGGGTGCCGCCGACGCCGCGAAAGGCGCGCACGGGGCTGTTGACACCGCCGGGGATGAGGGCCTTCGCCTCGGCGAAGAGCGCCTCGGAGCGAGTGGTCTGTGTCATGTACACCTCTTTGAGACGCTGAACGCTGAAGATCGCGTGAGCAGAGTCGTACGTGCTCAGTCGATGCCAGCTCAGCGTTCAGTGTTCTTCCTTCATCCTTCGGAGCTGAGCCAGCGGGCGACGTCCTTGGCGTAGTAGGTGATGATCATATCGGCACCGGCGCGGCGGATGGCCGTCAGGCTCTCCAGCGCAGCGCGTCGCTCGTCGATCCAGCCGTTTTGGGCGGCGGCCTTGATCATCGCGAACTCGCCGCTCACCTGGTAGGCGGCCAGCGGCAGGTCGTAGCGCTCGCGCACTGCCCGGATGATGTCCAGGTAGGCTCCAGCCGGCTTGACCATCAGCATGTCGGCGCCCTCGGCCACGTCCAGCTCCACCTCGCGCAGGGCCTCGCGGGCGTTGGCGGCGTCCATCTGGTAGGCGCGGCGGTCGCCGAACTGCGGCGTGCTCTCGGCGGCCTCGCGGAACGGGCCGTAGAAGGCCGAGGCGAACTTAGCGGCGTAGGAGAGGATCGGTACGTTGAGGTGGCCGGCGGCGTCGAGCCGGGCGCGGATGGCGGCTACCTGGCCATCCATCATAGCGCTCGGCGCGATGATGTCCACCCCGGCATCGGCGTAGGCCACCGACTCGCGCGCCAGCAGCTCGAGGGTCGGATCGTTCAGCACGTCGCCCTGGCCCGGGGCGTCGGCCAGCACGCCGCAGTGGCCGTGGTCGGTGTACTCGCACAGGCAGACATCGGCGATCACCACTATATCGGGGGCGCGCCGTTTAATGGCGCGGATGGCGCGCGGCACCGGCCCTTGGGGATCCCACCCGGAGCTGCCCGTGGCGTCTTTGTGCGCGGGGATACCGAACAGCAGCACCGCCGGCACACGCAGCTCCATCAGCTCGTCGATCTCTGCGTCGATCTGGTCTACCGAGCGTTGGGCCTGGCCGGGCATCGAGCCGATCGGGCGCACGACGCCTTGCCCTTCGGCGATGAACAGCGGCGCGATCAGGTCGTCGGCGCTCAGGGTCGTCTCGCGCACCATACGCCGCAGCGCGGCCGTGCGCCGCAGCCGCCGGGGTCGTATCGTCAGCGCCATTGTGTTGCTCCTTGTATGAGACCGAGGACGAAGGACCACAGACAACGAGGCGCGTGCGTCGTCATCGTGTACCGCCGGCCCTCGGTCCTCGGTCCTTGGTCAGCCTTCAGCCACGGCTCGCACCATCGCCCGCTTCGAGTCCCGCGCGAAGCGCCGCTGCATCAGGCGCATCACCGGGTAGCCGAGCCGCAGCAGCGGGTGGTTCGGCTGCGAGAAAGCCAGAATCTCATACCAGACACTGCCGTCCTCGCGCAGCTCCACGGTGAAGCGCTCCTCACCGCGCGCGACATGCGCCGGCAGCGTGCCCCAGGCGAAGCCGCAGCGTGGCGCGGCGCCACCCTCGTCGATCACGTAGGCCACGCGGCAGACGCTCAGCGCCCACACGCCGGGCAGCCCCACCAGGATCGCCACCGCCGCGCCTGTCTCCACGGGAACGTCCGGCCACAGCAGCCGCATCCAGCCGCCCGGTATGTGGCGCCAGGCCAGCAGTGCCGCGCGCGCCCGCTCGTACACCGCGCGCCCCTCGCCAAGCAGGACGCGGTTGCGGTCCACGGCGTAGCCCAGGGGCGGCGCAACGTCGGAGGCGCCCACCTCACTGTAGCTGAAGGGCAGCGCGCGCTGGGCGGCGAGGACATTGCGGATCTGGGAGTCAGATGGGGCGGAGAGCAGAAGCATGTGCGTTATGTCTGTGCCTCCCTCGGATACGACTCGGTGAACAGCCCCTCCAGCGCGAGCACGAGCCCCGCGGCAGTGTGCGGCTCGGCCAACGCGGCCACCGCCAGGCCCGCATCGCGCATGGCCGCCGCAGTGGTCGGGCCGATCGCGACCAGCGGCATGCGCGCCAGCAGCCCCCGCGCCTCGTCCGAAGACATCCCCGCGGCCTGTGCGCCCTCCAGCAGGTAGCGCGCCGCCGACGGGCTCGCAAAAGTCACGGCATCCAATCGGCCCGCGTCCAGAGCCGCGAGCAGCTCCGCCGCGCCGGGGCCGGGGACGGTGCGGTAGGCTACGATTGCATCGACCACTGCGCCCTTCGCCAGCATCCCATCGGCCAGCTCAGGTCGCGCGATGTCGGCCTGCGGCAGCAACACCCGCTCGCCGGGCATCGCGTCCAGCTCGGCCAGCAACCCCGCGGCGGTGTGCGCGGCCGGCGACAGATCCACACGCACTCCGCGCGCCTCGAGCGGCGCGGCGGTCGCGGGCCCGACAGCAGCGACCCGGATGGTGTTCAGCGCGCCCACCGGCACTCCCTGGGCATCCATCCGCCCGAGGAGCGCCTCGGCAGCATTGGCGCTCGCCAGCACCACCCAGGCATACAAGCCCAGGTGCCGTGCTGCCGCGTCGAGCGCCGCCAGGTCATCGGGCGGGGCCACCGCAATCGTCGGGAAGACCAGCGGCTCCGCGCCGAGCGCCGCGAGCCGCTCCGCGAGGTCGCCGGCCTGCTCCGCGGCCCGGGTGATGGCGATGCGTCTGCCGCTGAGCGCCATAGATCCGTCAGCTCTCGAGCAGAGCCGAGCCGCCCTGACCGAGCAGCTCCTCGGCCAGCGCCGCGCCCAGCGCCGCGGGGTCCGAGGCCACCCCGCGCAGCTCGCCGCGCACCTGGCGCCCGTCGCGTGCGCCGATCATCCCGATCAGCCGCAGCGAGTCGCCCTCGAGCGTAGCGAACGCGCCCACGGGCACCTGGCAGCCGCCACCGATGCGCGCCAGGAATGCGCGCTCGGCCGTGATCGAGGCGCGCGCCGTCGGGTCGTCGAGCGAGGCCAGCAGCGCCGCCACCACCTCGTCGCCGGCGCGCGCCTCGATGCCCATCACGCCCTGCCCCACCGCCGGGACCATCAGCTCGGGCGGCAGGAACTCAGCGACCTCACCGGCGAGGCCCAGCCGCTCCAGGCCGGCCGCCGCCAGCACGATCGCGTCGTACGCCCCCTCGTGCAACTTGCGCAGGCGCGTGTCCACGTTGCCGCGCAGGTCCTCGATCGTCAGGTCGGGCCGAAGAGCGCGCAGCTGGCAGGCCCGCCGCAGGCTGCTCGTGCCCACCGTCGCGCCCTGGTGCAGCTCGGCCAGCGTCACCCGGCCGCGCGAGATCAGCGCGTCGCGCGGGTCGGCTCGCCGCGGGGTGGCGGCCAGCGTCATGTCGGGCGGCAGCACCGAGGGCAGGTCCTTCGCGCTGTGGACGGCCAGGTCCACCCGGCCGGCGCGCATCGCCTCCTCGAGCTCCACCACGAACAGGCCCTTGTCGCCGATCGCGCTCAGCGGCCGGTCGAGGATCACGTCGCCCTTGGTGGTGATGTGCTCCAGCGCGACGATCAGGCCAGGGTGGGCCGTCAGCAGCGCGTCGCGCACCATAAAGGTCTGCGCCAGCGCCAGCTTGCTCTTGCGGGTGCCGATTGTCAGCGTCCGTAGCTCTACAGTCATGGCGTGTTCTCGCGCGCGATCGACGCGATCAGGTCGATGAACTCCGGGTCGGCGTTCGGCATGCGGATGCGGTGGAGCGTCATGCCGAGCTCAGCGGCCTTCTGCTGCGCCTCGGTGTCGATGTCCCACTGGACCTCGAGGTGGTCGGCCACGAAGCCGAACGGCGCGCTCACGACGTAGCGCACCCCCTCGGCGTGCAGCTCCTCGAGGTAGTCCAGGATGTCCGGTCCGAGCCACGGCTCGCCGGTCATACCGGCGCTCTGGTAGCAGAAGCGCCAGTCTTGCACGCCCAGCAGCTCGGCGATCCCGGCGGCGCTCTCGCGCAGCTGCTCGGGGTACGGGTCCCCCGCGGCCACGATCTTCTCGGGCAGGCTGTGGGCGCTGAACAGCACCTTGACCTGGCCGGCGGCCTCCGGCGGGAACAGCGCCATCGCCTCACGGATGCGGTCGGCGATCAGCGCCCGGAAGCCGGGGTGGTCGTGCCAGGCCTCGACAAAGCGCAGCGCGAAGGGCTGCTCGGCGCCCTCGAGCGCCTGGTTGATGTACTTGCGGTACCCCTCGAGGCTGTAGCGCGAGTAGTGTGGCGCAAGCACCACGGCGGTCACGTCGCGCACGCCGGCGGCGAGGATCTGCGGCACGGCCTCCTTGATGAAAGGGTGCCAGTGCTTCATCCCCACGAATACCTGGTAGTGGCCGGGCTCGGCGGCGTCGAGCCGCTGCTGCACCCCATCGGCCACCGCGAAGGTGAGGTCCTTGAGCGGCGTGCGCCCCCCCACCAGGCGGTAGCGCTCGCGCAGGTTCTCGAGCGCCTCGGGCGAGGGCTTGCGGCCGCCGCGGATGTGCGTGTAGTACGGCTCGACGTCGTCCAGCGTCTCGGGGGTGCCGTACGCCAGGACAAAGATCCCCGTCGGGGGCTGTGTGGTCATATCTCGCTCTATCTAGCTGCTGTACTCGTGTACGAACTCGACCAGACGCCGCACATTATCCACCGGCGTCTCGGTGAGGATACCGTGGCCAAGGTTGAAGATGTGGCCCGGCCGGCCGGCAGCCCGGTCGATGATATCCTTGGCGCGGCGCTCGATCTCCGGCCAGGGCGCGAACAGCGTCATCGGGTCGAGGTTGCCCTGCACCGCCACACCTGGCCCAAGCAGCGCCCAGGCGTCGTCGAGCGCGATACGCCAGTCCACCCCCACCACATCGGCCTCGGTGTGACGCAGCAGCGGAAAGAGGCCGGCGGTGTCGGTGCCGAAGTAGATGATCGGCGGCCGGGAGCCGTGGTCCTTCGACCTGACGGCCGCGATCGCCCGCTGGACATACGGCAGGACATACTCGGCGTAGTCGCCCGGGGAGAGCGCGCCGGCCCAGCTGTCGAAGATCTGCAGCGCGTCGGCTCCGGCCTCGACCTGCGCGGTGAGGTAGGCTCCAACCAGGTCGGCCAGCTTCGCCATCAGCGCGTGCCAGGCCTCGGGCTCGCGGTACATCAGCTGCTTGGTGCGCCGGTACTCCTTCGAGCCGCCGCCCTCGATCGCGTAGCTCGCCAGGGTGAACGGCGCGCCGCTAAAGCCGATCAGCGGGATCTTGCCCGCCAGCTCGCGCTTCGTCAGCCGGATGGCGTCCAGCGTGTAGGCCACGGTCTCGCGCGGGTCGGGCGCCACCAGCGCGGCGATGTCGGCCGGCGAGCGCACCGGGTTGTGGATCACCGGCCCCTCGCCGGCCTCGTAGGTCAGCCGCAGGCCCATGCCCTCGAGCGGCGGCAGAATGTCGGCGAAGATGATCGCGGCGTCCACGTCGTAGGCGCGCACCGGCTGCATCGTCACCTCGGCCGCCACCTCGGGGGTCTTGACCATCTGGAGGAAGCCGTGCTTCTCCCGCACCGCCCGGTACTCCGGCATGTAGCGTCCGGCCTGGCGCATCAGCCACACTGGGGTGGCGTCCACCTGTTCGCGCCGGCACGCCCGTAGAAAACGATCGTTCATCCCCAAACGGTCCCTTCGGAGTCGCGAGTGCTGAATACCACAAGCTCAACACTCAGCACTCAGCACTTACCCGACCAGCTCGAGCGCCTCGCGCAGCGGCCGGTGCACCGCTGTGATGATCGGCGTGTCCTTCAGCGTGTAGCGCCGCGCCTCGGTGTTGCGTAGGTCCACCACGAGCTGGCTGAAACGCGGCAGGTCCTCGCACTCGTAGGCCACCACGAACTCCTGGTCGTCCATGCCGGTGGCGTACAGCAGCACCTGGCGGATGTCGGCGTAGTCGTGGCCCACGCGCATGTGCTCGTTCATCATGCCCTGGCGCGCGTCGCGGCTCATCAGGTACCACTCGGTGGTCTTGCTGAACGGGTAGACGATCAGGTAGGTCTGGCGGTCGTTCAGGTCGATCGCCTGCTCCTGCGTGGTGGGGCGCTTGGTGTAGGTCGAGGGGCGCGTGAAGCCCCACAGCTGGTAGGTGACCTCGCTGTATGTCCCGATGCCGCTCTGGAGCAGCCGCGCGGTCATCTCCTGCATGGCCTTCACATCGTTGCCGCGCCGCCACAGCAGGAAGTCGCTCTCCATCTTGAGGCCGATCGTGCTGTAGGCCCAGGTGGAGATCTGCGGCGCGTACTCCTCCACCACCCGCGCCAGCGCCTCGCGCCCGTCGGCCCGCGCCCCGTGGGGCAGCCGCCGCCACGCCGGGTCAACCTTGAAACCAGTGTACTGGACGAAGTAGCGCTGGCCGATGGTCTCTGTTTCGTGCGCCATGAATGCCTCTCTATCTAGATCCTGTGGTAGTCCAATAAGGGGGAGGATGTTTTTCTCAGGGGCTGCGCCCCCGTATCCCTCGCTTGCGCTGACGCGCACCTGGTCGAATGGTCTTCCTCAGGCTGCGCCCCGCTCGCGCTGACGCACCCCTGGGACCTGCTCAAGACTCACAACTCAGGGCTCCCGCCTCACGCCTCGCCGGGCAGCTTGAACAGCTCCCGGGCGGCCTGGATCAGCTCGGTGTTCGAGCCGGGGGACTTGATCGTCGTGATCGGCAGGTGCAGCAGCTTGTTGACGATCGCGGCGCTCAGGGCGTGCACGGCCTCGCGCTCGCGCTCGGAGAGCTCGGGGCAGCGCGCCAGCGTGCGCTGCAGCTCGGAGAGCCGGATCTCCTCGGCGCGCTCGCGCAGCGCCCGGATCGTCGGCACGGCCTGCTGAGCCAGCCACCACTCCATGTACTTCGTCACCGCGTCGGCGGCGATCGCCTCGGCCCGCTCCACCTCGGCTGCGCGCGCGGCCCGGTTCGCCTCGCACACAGGGCGCATATCGTCCACATCGTACAGCGTCACGCCAGGCACATCGCCCGCGCCCCGCTCTACATCGCGCGGCACCGCCAGGTCCAGCAGCAGCAGCGAGCGCCCACCCTCGGCCGCGCGCGCCGCCATCGCGGCGTCCACCACCAGGCCCGGCGCGGCGGTCGCAGTGATCACTACGTCGCTCTCGCGCAGCGCCCGCTCCAGCTCGGCCATCGGCAGCACGGCGGCGCCGTGGCGCGCGGCCAGTTCCTCGGCGCGCGCCAGCGTCCGGTTGATCACCGTCACCCGAGCGCCGTGCTCATCCTCGAGATGTTTCAGCGCCAGCTCGGCCATGCGCCCGGCGCCCACCACCAGCACCCGCGCCCCCGCGAGGTCGCCTAGAGTCTGGCGGGCCAGGTCGATCGCCACCGACACCACCGAGAGTCGGCCGCTGGCGATGCCGGTCTGGGTGCGCACCACTTTGCCGGTGGCCAGCGCGCCGTGCAGCAGCTTGTGCAGCGCCCCCCCGATCGCCCCGGCGGCGTGGGCCGTCACCAGCGCATCCTTCAGCTGGGCCACGATCTGGTCCTCACCGAGCACCATCGAGTCCAGCCCCGCGGCCAGCCGGATGATATGGCGCACGGCCTCCTCACCCACGTAGGTGTAGCAGTGCGGCGCGATGTCCTCCAGCTCCTGCCCGTGCCACTCGGCCATGAAGCGCTCGAGCTGCCGCCGCTCCTGCGGGCCGTCCGCCACCAGGCCGCACACCTCGACGCGGTTGCACGTCGAGATGATGAACCCCTCGTGGGCGTAGCCGCGCAGCCCCGCGAGCGCGGCGGGCAGGTCCGCAGCGGCAAACGCCAGCCGCTCTCGCACGGCCACGGGCGCGGTTCGCTGATGAACACCGGTGAGCACAAACAGCACAGTCGCTACCTCTGAATGTCAGTCTTCTTCGAAGCCGGCAATCGTTCCAAGTAGAATGGCGTCCATAAACTGGTCGATCCGCACGTGCAGGTTGGCAGCCTCGGCCAGGTCTGGCGGGTGGGCGATCCCCGGCAGCGGCATCGCGAGCTGCGAGAAGTTCCGCCGGAAGAACAGGAACGCCTCGACGGTCTCGTGCATGCTCACGCCGGACTCGCGTGCCTCGCGGCCGTAGTGCGCCCCCACGGCGCGCGCCTCGTCCAGGTAGCGGCTGTCGTCAGGTCGCCGGTTGATGTGCTGGATCAGCAGCCCGAGCAGGCGCTGGCCCAGGCCGCGCATCCGGTCCACCCCCGGGCGCGATGCCAGCCGGGCGTGCCACTCCTGCCGCGCCAGCTCGCGCTCGTCTACCCCCCACGAGCTCGATGAGCCTTGGGGCGCCGGCACCAGCGGGGCCGGGGCGCTGTGCTCTGCGATCGCCCGGATCGCGGCCCGCGGGAAGCGACGGTGGCCCCCGAGCGTGCGCTTCATGGGCAGCTTGCCCGAGTCCCCCCAGCGCCGCAGCGTGGAGGCCGCCACGCCCAGCAGCTCGCTCGCGTCCTGCAGCGAGATCCACTCATTGTCGTCGATCAGATCGCCCTCGGTGCTCACACCGCCCCCACACAGACTCTGCACTACCGACGCAATATGTTTGCCACAGAGGGCAGGAGAGCACAGAGAGCTTGTGTGGCTTCGCCTCAGTGCGCTCTGTGAGCTCTGTGGCAGATAAACCCTAGCGAACCTCCGCGACCTTGCCCGCCACCAGAGCCAGCGCCCGCTCGGCCGCCTCGCGCCCCTCGCGCACGCAGTCGGGGATGCCGACGCCGCGGTACGCACCGCCCACGATGTACAGCCCCTCAGGGCTCAGCGCCTCGATCGCCGCCGCCCGCTCGCCGTGCCCCACGTCGTACTGCGGATTGGCGGCGTTCCAGCGGTACACGCGCGTAAACACGGGCTCGGCCGTGATCCCCAGGATGCCGCGCAGCTCCTCGCGCGCCAGCCCCAGCAGCCCGGCGTCGTCCAGCGCAAGCGCTTCGGGGGTGCGCGAGCCGCCCACAAACACCCGCACTAGCAGGTGGTCGTCCGGTGCGCGGTGGTTGAACTTGGCCGAGCTCAGCGTCACGGCGTTCACCCGCCGCCGCTCACCGCGCGGGATCACCACGCCGTAGCCATCCAGCGGCGTACCCACCTCGGCACGCCGGTAGGCCAGCGTGACGGTCCCGGTGGAGACGTAGCGGATCGCACGCAGCTGTGCCGCCAGCGCCGGGTGGAAGGGTGCCACCAGTTCGGCGGCCCCGTACGCGGGCGTCGCCAGCACCACGGCGTCGGCCTCCAGCACCCGACCGTCGTCCAGCTGCACCCGGTACGGCCGCTCGGCCGTCGGCTCATGCAGCAGCTCCGTCACACCCCGGCCGGTCAGCACCTCGCCATCCAGCCGCGCCACCAGCGCATCCACCAGCGACTGCACGCCGCGCCGCAGCGTGACGAACGGCGACCCGGCAAACGAGGGCTGGCCGCTCTTTGGGGCCGCACCCGCGGCCGAGGGCTGGCTCTTCGGCTTGCGCCGGCCCGCCAGCATCCCACGGATCAGGCCGCCATACTTCCGCTCCATCTCGCGGAAGCGCGGGAAGGTCGCCATCACGCTCTGGCGCTCGCAGTCCGCGCTGTGGATGCCGGCCATCAGCGGCTCGGCCAGCTTGTCTAGCGCCTCGCGCCCCAGCCGCCGCCGGATGAAATCAGCCAGCGTCTCGTCATCCGTGTCCTGCCGCGCAGGGATCACCAGGTCCAGCGCCATCCGCAGCTTGCCGAGCGGCGAGATCAGCGGCGAGAGCGCGAACGGCATAAACTTCGTCGGCACGATCAGCACGGTGCCCTCGGGCAGTGGCTTCGGCCGCCCGCGGTGCAGCACGTAGGTGGTGCGAGGCATGCTGTTCGAGGCCATCAGGTCCGCGCCAAGCCCTAGCTCGCGCGCCAGCTCGATCGCCTGCGGCTTCTGCGCCACGAACGAGTCCGGCCCCCCCTCTACTACGAAGACGCCGTCCACTTTCTCGGTCACGATCTTGCCGCCGAGGCGCGCGTCACGCTC
>JBDLTZ010000064.1:0-29896 GCA_039805565.1 Chloroflexota bacterium
ATCACGGAGCGACCTTCCGGCGCGGTGGCGGCCTGGGTCCTCGAGCAGCGGCGCCGGCACCCCGCGCCGCCGCCGCTAGATGCGCTTCGCGGCGTCCCGCTCACAGGCTCGCAGGCGGAGATCCTCGTGGGCGGCTGGGAGCTCTGGCCGGAGAACCCGCACCTGGCCGGAGCGGGGCCGCTCGTGCAGCTCGCCGACCTGCTCGCCCCGGTCCACGTGGTCCAGGGCCGGGTCGCGGTGCTGCTCGTCCGCGCGGGCCGCCTCGAGCTCGCGGCGGCCTGCGTGCGCCGCTGGCTTCAGGGCCCGCTCCGCGACGAGGCGCTGGCGACGGTCGCAGCGCTCCTGGCGGCTCCGCTCACCAGGAGGGCGGGGGTAATGGCGCTTCGTCACGCGCTGAGCTGCGCCGCGGGGCGCCCCGGTCTGCTGCGCCGCCTCTGCCGGCTGGCGTTCGACCACGGCTGCTACGATATCACGGTCGCCGCCGCGGGGCTTCTGACCACCTGCGAGGCGCCGCTCGACCCGGACGTGGTCGCCATGTGGATCGCGGCGCTTGCGCTCCAGGGGCACGCGGCGCTAGCCGCCCGCCAGTACGAGCGGCGCTGGCGCGCGAACCCGGGCGCGCCGTCGTTCCCGTACCCGCAGCACCTGCTCCCGGCGCTGCACCACAGCGGCGCCGATGCGCTGCGGGCGCACCTGCTCCGGCATATCGCGCCCGGCGAGCTGCTGCCCCGCTGGGTTCAGATCGAGCGGCAGGACGCGCTCGGCCAGCACGCCCAGGCGGCCGCAGCGTGGGAGGCGCTCCTCGCCGAGATTGCGCGGGGTGGTACGGCGCCTCAGGCCAGCCCGATCGGTGGGCAGCCCGCCTGGCTCTACAGCCTGCTCCGGCTGACCGAGTGCTGCCTTCACCACCCCCCGCCGCCGCGCCGCACCCGGACCGCGGCCCTGCGGCGCTGGGCAATACTGCTGAAGGGGCGGGCCCGCACGCCGGCCGCGACGCAGATCCGACAGACCGCAGCCTGCGCCATCGTGCTACTTCTCCCCGCGGATGGCGCCCGCATCCGCGTGTACCGCGCGCTGCTCGAGAGGACGCCGCTGGGGCAGAGCCGCTGGGTGCGCCGTGCCGCGGCCGCCTACCTCGAGGCGCTCGCGCGCGAGCGCCGCTGGGCCGATGTCGCCCGCTTCACCACACGTTCCGACATCGCAGCCCTGCGCGATGTGCTCAGCGGGGACGAGCACACGGGCTGGCTGCTGCTCGCGATGATCGAGGAGCAGATCGCCGCCCACCAGCCGCACGCAGCGTACGATCACCTGTGGCGGCGCATGGTGTGCCTCGCGCTCAGCGACACGCAGGTGTGCGCCCTGCTCGAGCGCTCGAGCGCCGCGGGGCGGGCCGACGGCTCAGACCTGGCGCTGCTGCTCGCCTGGCGCGGGCGCGAGTGCGCCGAGCGCCTCATCGCCTCCCTGCCCGATATGGCTCGCCAGAGGGTCGAGCGCACACGGCTCGACCGCATCCCGAGCGACCACCTTGCGCCGCTGGCCGCAGCCCTGCGCGGCCTGCTCGCTGAGTCACGGAGCTGATCCCTATGGGTACAGACCTGCTCCCCTTTCTCGTAGCGCTGCTGGTCCTCATCGGCCTCGCCGGTGTCGGCGCGCTGGTCGGCGTGCTCCTGACGATGAAGTCGCTGGCGCGGCGCATCGAGAAAAGCCAGGCTCGGATCGACTGGCAGCAGCAGCAGATCGACAGCGTGCTTCCCGAGGTACATCCCACCGCGCTCTCCGACGCCCTGCACGCGCACCTCACCCCCCTGACGAGCACGATGCGCGCGCAGACGAGCGAGGTCAGCGCCGCTATGAGCCGCATCGCCGAGGTCGTCGCCGCCACGAAGGGTGGGGTGGACGGCGCCGCACAGCGCATCGGGGAGGGGGCCGCGGACCTGCGGCAGACGGCGGCAGCCTTCGAGCACATGGCCGCAGCCCTCCGCGATTCCCAGGACCAGCTGCGGCGGGCAGTCGAGCTCCTGGCGGAGCCCGGCTCGTACCAGAGCTGGGTCGCAGAGATCGAGGGGGCCGTCCGCCCCCTCCGGCAGGCGTCGGAGGGCATCCACAGCCACTACGAGACCAACCGGGAGCTGATCAGCATGACCGGCGCGATGCTGAGCAACTGGGACTCGCAGGGCGGCGCGGTGGCCGAGCACGCGCGCGAGGTCGCCAGGCTGCTGGAGCAGTGGATGGATGAGGAGCAGGCGGCGCGCAGGCGGATCGAGCTCACCCTCGACGGGCGCCTGGCCGAGGTGACGCAGGCGACCGCCGCGCAGGCCACAGGTCTGAGCCGTCTGCAGGGCCAGATCGAGCGCATGGCCGCCACCACCGACGAGATGCGGCTGGCGATGATGCAGGCCAGCGAGGCGCTGAGCACCTTCACGGCCACCCAGCAGAGCCAGCTGGCGAGCCAGCGCGCGCTGGTGGTACACCTTGGCGAGCTGAGCGGCGAGCTCTCCCGCCAGCAGCAGTCCATGGGCCAGCACGTGGCCGACCTCGCCGGTCAGGTGACAAAGCTGAGCGATGCCGCCCAGCAGAGACAGGTGGCCCTCCAGCAGCAGACCGAGGACGCCGTACTCCAGCTCTCAGGGCAGATCCAGCAGCTCCTCGACGGCGCCCGGGATAGCATCGACGAGCTGGCGGACGTGCAGCAAAGCCTGCTCAAGCGCCTCGCGAGGCGCTTCGAGTCCCTGCCGCACATCGGCCTCCAGTGGACCGAGGTCGGGGTCCTCGCCCTCTTCTGCGTCGTCGCGCTCGTGCTGCTCTCCGGTCGCTGAGGCCGCTGTGATTGCCGACACACCGCCACGCTCGGAGGACGCCGCGGATCTCTCAGCGGCCGTCCGCACGATCGCCGCCGGCACGGCGCCGGATGCCGACCGGCTGGCGGCCGTGCGACGTCTGCGGCGCGCCCCGCCCGACCTCCGCTGGCGCAGGGCGCTGGTCACCGCGCTGGCCGACCTGGACCGGGGAGTGCGCGACGAGGCGCGCCGCGCGTGCCTCGATCTCGTCGATGCTCTGGATCAGGACCGGGCGCGCCAGGGGGATCTGATCGGCGAGCTGCTGGACGCCTGCCTCTCCTACCGCAACGATGCCACCGCAGACACCCGCGCCGAGCTGCTCCTCGAGATCGTCGCGCTGCTCGTGCGGCCGCCCGCCGCGCACCCACACCACCGCGCCCGCATCCTGGCCCACGCCGCCGGCGAGGGGCTGCTCCGCCAGCCGCCGCAGGTGGCGCTGGCCCTGCTGCGGGCGCTGCACCGGCTCGCCGAGGACCAGCAGAGCGGTGAGTCCGCGGCCGCGCGCGCCCTGGACGAGCGCCAGCGGCGACGGCTGTTCGTCACCCCTGGGACGCCCGCCCCTCTGCTCGAGCTCTACCTCCGCCGCGACAGCGCGCTAGACCCCGCGGCGGTACAGCCGGGTCTGCTGCGCGAGTACGCCGCGCTCCTCGCGACGGCGCCGCACACCCCGGCGGCGCTCGCACTGCTCAGGAACCTCTGCCGCTGGCTGCACGAGGCGCCGCGGGCCACCGCGCAGTGGCGGACGCTGCTGCCCGACGCCGTCCGCGCCTCGCAGGGCGCGGATCTGGCCGCGCTCGAACCCCGGGTCCGCCTCCAGATCCTGGCCGGCGCCGCGCTCCTTGGTGGGTCCGGCGCCCCCGGCGACCTGCTCGGCACCCTCCGGGCGCACTACACCTTCGCTGATGACCGGAGCGCCGCGGAGCTAGGCCTGCGCGCCCTCGCCCGCCTGCCGCAGCTGCGCGCCCGCATCCCCGAGCTGTGCACCTACCTCGGCGACCCGGCCACCGCGGCGGCTGGAGAGGTCTTCTGGGATGCCGCGCTGGACCTCCTGCACTCCCTCGCCACGGGCCTGTCGGAGACAGCGCCGCTCGCCCTCCAGGGACGCTCGGCGGGCGACCGGTGGCCGACCCGGCTCGGGTGGCAGATCGCCGCGCGCGACCACCGGCTCCGGCGCCTGCTCGCCGAGCTGAGCGAGCGGGCGGCGCTCCCACCCTCGGCGCGCGCTGCGTCCTGGCGCACGCTGCTGCTCACCGTGCCGCAGTCGGGCGAGGAGCGCGCCGAGCTGTACGCGGCCGGGCTGCGGGATGTGGACAGTGAGCGGTTCCTGCCGACCCTCGCCGCCGCCGGCGAGACCTGCGAGCGCGAGGTGTGGCGCCACATCGCCGCGATCTGGGATGAGCTCACGGCCGGCGACGCGGGCACCGCAGACCGACGCGAGCGCCTGCTTGCGATCTGCCGTCTCTTCGGCCGGATATGCCCACCCGACGCCGTCGAGCCCCAGGCCGGCGCCGCTCCTCCGATGATCGCTCTGGCGCAGAGTGACCCCGACCCCGCGGTGCGGCGGGCCGCGGAGGAGGTGCTGCGCGACGCAGGGCTGGCGGTGGGCCTGGAGTACGAGCAGCGGCGCGCGGCCCTCGCCCGACTGCGCGTTGAAGCCGAGCGACTGCATGACGAGGCCGAACGGCTGGGCCGGGAGCACGCGGCCGTGGACGAGCGCCGCGCCGGGCTCGCGAGCGAGCTCGCGGACCTCTCGCAGCGCATCGCTGCCCAGCGCCAGGAGCGCGAGGAGCTGAACCAGACACATAGCGTCCGGCTGCGCGAGTACGAGCTGTCGCTCCCGGCGACCCTGCGCGAGCGCGAGGCCATCGGCGGCGAGCAGCAGGCGCACGAGACGAGCATCGTTCGCCTGAGGGCCGATATTGCCAGAAACACGAGGGAGCGGCAGGCGAAGCAGGCCCGGCTCAACGCGGACCAGCGCGCGGCCGCGACGCTCGAGATGCACCTCGAGGAGCTCAGGCAGCAGCAGCGTCCCCTCTCCTGGGCCAGCGTCCGGCTGTGGGCCAGCTGGCTTGGCGGCAGACAGAGGGGCCAGCCAACCCACGAGCAGCTGCAGAGGGAGCAGGAGACGGCAGAGCAGCAGCTCGCGGACCTGCGCGCTGAGATCGACAGGCTCACGCTTGAGATCGAGGAGGGCGCTGCCCAGGAGCGCAGGTGGCAGGCGGAGCTCGAGGGCCACGGGCGAGGCAGCAGGCAGAATGAGGCGCGGCTGCGGGAGCTCGAGGAGGAGCGCCAGCGGCAGCAGCGCAGGCTCGAAGAGGAGAAGAGCACCTACCGCACGCGGCTCGAGGCATTCGAATACCAGATCAGCCGCCTGGGATTCCAGCAGAACACCGTGCGCCACAAGCTGGAGGACGCCGAGCGCGAGCAGCGGGCAAAGGAGGACGAGCTCCGGCGCCACGAGGGGCGCGCGTCCCAGCTGCGGGAGCAGGCCGCAGAGGCCACCGATGCTGAGGAGCGCCTGCGGGGCGAGGCCCGGCGCGCCACCGCCACCGCAGACACGCAGGCCGCCCGCGTGCAGGCGCAGCTCCGCCATGAGACCTGGCGCGGGCAGGAGATCAGCATCCTCTACACCGCGTGCATCGAGCAAGCCCAGATCCGCGCCCTCGCAGCCACCCGCGACTCAGAGACCGGCGCCCCTGCGCTATAATACCCGCGGCCGCCGCAGCGGTCGGCCGACACGTCCCCGTCGAGGAAGCGCAGGGACCCGGGACGCGCCTCTTCTCTCCCTGATACACAGAGATACTCAATGACAGGACACGATACGCAGGCACTGCCGCTCCTGTTCTTCGGCGAGACGAAGACCTGGGAGCTGCCCGAGCTGACGTCGCTCAACACCCTGCCACCGCACGCCCTGGCCGTGCCGTTCCCCACGGGCGGGAGCGCCGCCGAGTCGCCCTGGCGCCAGAGCCTGAGCGGCACCTGGGACTTCATGCTCCTGCCGCGCCCCGAGGCCGCCACCCGTGCGGCGCTCGCCTCCGGAACCTGGGCGCCCATCCAGGTGCCCGGCAACTGGACCATGCAGGGCTTCGGAACGCCGCACTACACCAACGTCCAGATGCCCTGGCCGAACCTCCCGCCCGACGTGCCGGACGACAACCCCACCGGCGTCTACCGCCGCAGCTTCGAGGTGCCCGCCGCCTGGCAGGGCCGCCGCATCGTGCTGCACATCGCCGGCTGCGAGGGCGCCTGCTACGTCTACGTCAATGGCACGCCCGTTGGCCTGAACAAGGACTCGCGCACCCCCGCCGAGTACGACGTCACCGGCCTGGTGCGCGTGGGCGCGGCCAACGAGCTCACCGCCGTAGTGCTGCGCTGGTCCGACGCCAGCTTCGTCGAGGACCAGGACCACTGGTGGCAGTCCGGCATCCACCGCGAGGTCTTCCTCTACGCCACCGACAGCGTCTACCTGGCCGACCTCTTCGCCCAGGCCGAGCTCGCCGCCGACCTCGGCTCGGCCACGCTGCGCGTGCGCTGCACGATGGATGCCGTGGGCAGCCCCCCCGAGCACACCCAGGTCGAGGCCCAGCTCTACGCCCCAGACGGCGCGCCGGTCTTCGCGCAGTCGCTCGGCGCCAGCTACCGCCAGCTCACCAACCACTCCGGCGCGCTGCTCCCCACACGCCAGGAGGTGGTGCTGAAGGAGATCGTGCAGGCCCCGCTGCTCTGGACCGCCGAGACGCCCAACCTCTACACCCTGGTCGTCACCGTCCACGGCCCGGCCGGCGTCGCCAGCCACAGCTGCACCGTGGGCTTCCGCAAGGTCGAGGTGCGCGACCGCCAGCTGCTGGTGAACGGCAAGGCCGTGATGATCCGCGGCGTCAACCGCCACGACCACAGCGACACCACCGGCAAGTACGTCAGCCGCGAGCTTATGGAGCTCGACGCGCAGCGCATGAAGCAGTTCAACATCAACGCCGTGCGGACCTCGCACTACCCCAACGACCCCTACTGGTACGAGCTGTGCGACCGCTACGGCCTGTACGTGGTGGATGAGGCCAACATCGAGGCCCACGCCTACTACTACGACGTCTGCCGCGACCCGCGCTACACCCGCGCGTTCGTCGAGCGCGTCCGCAACATGATCGAGCGCGATAAGAACCACCCCTCGGTGATTATATGGTCGCTCGGCAACGAGACCGGCTACGGCCTCAACCACGATGCCGCCGCCGGCCTCGCACGCGCCATGGACCCCAGCCGCCCGCTGCACTACGAGGGCGCGATCTCGCGCTGGATGGGCGGCACATGGGAGAGTGGTCACAACGTCACCGATATCATCTGCCCCATGTACGCCTCGATCGCCGAGATCACCGAGTGGGCCAGCACCGACAACGGCGACAAGCGGCCGCTGATCCTGTGCGAGTACTCGCACGCGATGGGCAACAGCAACGGCTCGCTCTCGGACTACTGGGCGGCCTTCGAGTCCCACCACGGGCTCCAGGGCGGCTTCATCTGGGAGTGGCTCGACCACGGCATCAAGAAGACCGACGCGCAGGGACGCACGTTCTGGGCCTACGGAGGCGACTTCGGCGACACCCCCAACGACATCAACTTCGTCTGCGACGGCATGGTCTGGCCGGACCGCGAGCCGCACCCGGCGATGTTCGAGTTCAAGCACCTCATCCAGCCGGCGCGCGTGACGCTGGCCGACGCCGAGCACGGCCTGGTGCGGGTGACGAACAAGCTGGACTTCGTGGACCTGGGCTGGCTGCGCGGCGCCTGGGAGCTTAGCGTGGACGGCGAGGTGGTCCAGGCGGGCGAGCTGCCCCAGCTCACCGCCGCCCCCGGCGAGTCGCAGGAGATCGCGCTGCCGATCGAGCCGGCCGCCGGCCCCGGCGAGCGCTTCCTGACTGTGCGCCTCTTCCAGCGCGAGGACACCCCCTGGGCGCCCGCCGGGCACGAGGTCGGCTGGGACCAGCTGGCCCTGCCCTCCAAAGTGGCCGCTGTGGCGGACGCCCCGGCGGCGGTGACGATCGAGCAGGGCCAGGGCACGATCGTGCTGCGGGCCGGCGGCCTCCAGGCCACGTTCGACACCGCCAGCGGCGCGCTGACCTCCTTCGGCTCAGGCGGTGAGAACCTGCTGGTCCAGGGGCCGCAGCTCAACGTCTGGCGCGCCGCCGTGGACAACGACGGCCTCAAGCTGTGGGATGAGGAGCGCAAGCCGCTGCACCGCTGGCGCGCGCTCGGCCTCCCCGAGGTCAAGCGCGAGCTGCGCGGCGTCCGGCTGGTGGAGCAGAGCGGCGAGGCCGTGACCGTCGAGATCGCCCACGCCGCCTCGGGGCGCGGCGTGTGGGACGACTTCACCCACCTCCACCGCTACACCCTGCTGGCCTCGGGCGAGCTGCTGGTGGAGAACACCGTCACGTTCGGCGAGGAGATCAGCGACATCCCGCGCGTGGGCGTGAGCCTGGTGCTGGCGCCGGGCCTGGAGCGCATGGAGTGGCTCGGGCGCGGCCCGTGGGACAACTACAGCGACCGCAAGGCCAGCGCGGCCGTCGGGCGCTGGCAGAGCACCGTAACCGACCAGTACGTGCCCTACGTGATGCCGCAGGAGCACGGCCACAAGACCGATGTGCGCCACCTGACGCTCAGCGGCGACGGCGGGCGCGGGCTGCGCGTGGCCGGCCGGCCGGGCTTCGAGTTCTCGGCGCTGCACCTCAGCGACGATGACCTCTACAAGGCCACCCACACCACCGACCTGGCGCCGCGCGACGAGGTCTACCTCAACATCGACGCGGCGCAGCGCGGCCTGGGCACCATGAGCTGCGGCCCGGACACGCTTGAGCAGTATCGCCTGCTCGAGCGCGAGTACCGCTTCAGCTTCACGCTGCGGCCGGTGACGGAGTAGCACCAATACGAGGTGGGGCGTGTGCGGCCGCGGCTGTACACGCCCCACGCCTGCGAACGCCCGGTTACTATCCCTTCACCGTAACGCGGGCGCTTTTCTTGCTGTAGGTCACATACGGCGCGGGTATGCGACCCGCGCCGTATGTGATCACGGTTCGGCACGATTGACGCTACCATCGTTTGCCCTATAATCGCGCCGATCCCGGATTCGAACAAGGAGTCTACTGTGTCACGCCCCCGTACCCTTTCCCTGATGGCGACCATGATGGTCCTGCTCGCCATGCTCGTATCGGCCTGCGGCCAGAGCACTGCGCCATCCAGCTCGAACGCCCCTACAACCGCGCCGGCCGCAGAGGCCCCGGCCACAGATGCCCCCACTGCCGCCGCCGAGGCGACGACTGCCCCGGCCACCGAGGCCACCGCCGCTCCCGCCGAGGGCGCGGCCGCCGCCCAGCCCGTGGCCGACCTGGGCGGGCGCACGCTGGTGATCGGCAGCGACACCACCTACCCCCCGATGGAGTTCGTGGACGACAACCGGCAGATCGTCGGCTTCGACGTCGATATGATGAACGAGATCGGCAAGCTGATCAACGCCGAGGTTGAGTTCAGGACCTTCCCGAGCTTCGACGCGATCTTCGCCGCGCTGGCCAACAAAGAGTTCGATATGGTTGTCTCGGCGGTCTCGGTCACCGAGGAGCGCAAGCAGATCATCGCCTTCTCTGACCCCTATCTGAGCATCGGGCAGGTGATCTCCGTGCCCGTGGGCAGCACCACCATCGCCAGCGTGGCCGACCTGACGAGCGTGGAGCTGGTGGGCGTACAGGGCGGCACCACCGGCGAGCAGGCCGCGCTCGAGGCGGGCGTCCCCGCCGAGAAGATCAAGCGCTACGACACGATCGACCTGGCGTTCCAGGACCTGGCGAACGGCGCGGTGGACGCCGTAGTGGCCGACGGCCCGCCCTCGGCGCGCTACACCCAGCAGCTCAGCGACAAGATCATGGTCGCGGGCGAGCCGTTCACCACCGAGGACTACGCCATCGCGCTGCAGCAGGGCGATGAGGAGCTGCTGACAGCCGTCAATGCCGCGCTTGCCGAGCTCAAGGCCAACGGCACGCTCGAGCAGCTCATGGAGAAGTGGAACCTCGCCGACGTCGCCAACCTGCCCTAGCACAAGTTCCATGTGTAAAGTGTAACGTGTGAAAGAGAGCGCCGTGCTCGCGCGTTGCACTTTTCACTTCTCACTTCTCACTTCTGGAGCAACACCCATGTCCGCTGAGACCGAGCGGGCCGCGCGGCGCTTCGGCCCCGGCCTGGGCATCCCGTTCAGCCGGCTCCCCTACTGGCTGATCATCCTGCTGATTGTCTTCGTCGCGACCTTCTACGCCATCCTCTCCTCGGAGAGCTACAGCGACGCGCTAGTCTTCGTCGCCGAGGGGCTGCGTCTCACGGTCATCATCTCGCTGGCGGCCTACGCCGCAGCGCTGGTGCTCGGGCTCATCATCGGCCTCGGGCGCGTCTCGCGCAACCCGGTGATCTACACCCTGGCTACACTGTATGTCGAGATTATGCGCGGCGTGCCGCTGCTGGTGATCGTCTTCTACGCGCGCTTCGTGATCGTGCCGTGGGCCAGCGCGCTCCTGTACGGCGCGCCGGGCGTCCTCACCCGCAACGACTTCCTCACCGGCGCGGTGCCGCTGGCGCTGGGCTACGCCGCCTACCTGGCCGAGGTCTACCGCGCCGGCATCGAGTCGGTCGAGCGCGGCCAGACCGAGGCCGCCCGCTCGCTCGGCATGAGCAGCGGCCAGACGATGCGCCACATCGTGCTGCCCCAGGCCGTGCGCCGCGTCCTGCCGCCGCTCGGCAACGACTTTATCGCGATGGTCAAGGACTCGTCGCTGCTCTCGGCGATCGGCGTGGCTGAGCTGACCTACTGGGGCAAGACCAAGATCGGCGCCAGCGCCGACACCTTCCTCGGCTGGAACACCGTGGCGTTCCTGTACCTGATCGTGAGCCTGACGCTCTCGCTGCTGGTGAAGCTGATCGAGCGGAGGTCGCAGTATGGCAAGCGCTGAGCCCATCCCGCACCAGATCGGCGAAACGATCATCTCGATGCAGAACATCACCCGTCGCTTCGGCAAGCTCACCGCGCTGGACAACGTGAGCCTCGAGGTGCGGCGCGGCGAGGTGCTCATGATCATTGGCCCGAGCGGCTCGGGCAAGTCCACCCTGCTGCGCTGCATCAACCACCTCGAGGTGCCGGACAGCGGCCAGATCGTGATCGACGGCAT
This sequence comes from Chloroflexota bacterium, assembly GCA_039805565.1. Lineage (GTDB taxonomy): Bacteria > Chloroflexota > Chloroflexia > Chloroflexales > Roseiflexaceae > CALJIC01. The sequence goes on from JBDLTZ010000064.1 coordinate 11,030, forward strand.
CGAGCTGAACAACCAGCGCACCAACATCAACAAGGTGCGCGAGGAGGTCGGCATGGTGTTCCAGCGCTTCGAGCTCTTCCCGCACCTCACGGTGATGGAGAACGTGACGCTGGCGCAGCGCATCGTCCGCAAGCGCGGCCAGGCAGCGGCCGAGCGCATCGGCGCGGAGCTGCTCGAGAAGGTCGGAATCCCCGAGAAGGCCGGCAGCTACCCGGCGCAGCTCTCTGGCGGGCAGCAGCAGCGCGTGGCGATCGCGCGCGCGCTGGCGATGCAGCCCAAGATCATGCTCTTCGACGAGCCGACCTCGGCGCTCGACCCAGAGATGATCAAAGAGGTGCTCGACGTGATGCTGGACCTGGCGCGCGAGGGGATGACAATGGTGGTGGTTTCGCACGAGATGGGCTTCGCCCGCGCGGCCTCCAACCGGGTAGTGTTCATGGACGGCGGCCGGATCGTAGAGACCGGCGAGCCGGACGCGCTCTTCAGCAGCCCGCAGCACGATCGCACCAAGCTGTTCCTAAGCACGATTATTCATTAGCCGCGGGGCCTCCGGCCCCGCAGGGGTTGTCTCTCGGAGGGCTGCGCCCTCCGAACCTCCCCTTGGAGGAATGCGTCACGCATCCCATGAACGAACGATCCCTCACCTCCCTCAGCTACGGCGTCATGGCGATCTTTGCTATGATCCTCACCGTGACGGGTCCGCTGCTCCCTGCCATGTCGCGGTCGTTCGAGCTCAGCATGGCCGAGGCCGGCCTGCTGTTCACTGTCAACTTCAGCGGCTTCGTCGCGTTCATCCTCGTCGGTGGGGTGCTGGCGGACCGCCTGGGCAAGAAGCGCGTGATCTCGGCCTCGCTCATCGGGCTGACCATCTCGCTGCTGCTGCTGCCCGTGGCGCCGTCGTTCGCGGCCGCCTGCGCCGCCATGTTCCTGATCGGCGGCTTCGGCGGGGTGATCGAAAGCCAGATAGGGGCCCTGATCGCCGCGCTCAACCCTGCCCGCACCAGCTACTACCTCAACCTCTCGCAGGTCTTCTTCGGCGTCGGCGCGCTGGTGGGCCCGCTTGGCGCGGGACTGCTGCTGGCCGCGGGGGTGGACTGGCGGGCGGTCTACCTGGTGCTCGCCGGGCTGACGCTGGCGCTCACGGCGGTCTTCGTACCGCTGCGCGCGCCGCAGCTCGTCAGCACCGACCGCATCACCTGGCAGGCGTTCCGCGCGCTGCTGAGCGACGGGCGCTTCCTGCTGATCTGCCTCTGCATGATGCTCTACACAGGCGCCGAGGTGGGCAGCTGGGGCTGGATGTCCACCTTCCTGAGCCAGAGCCTGGGCTTCTCGGTGGTGGCCTCGAGCGCGGCCGTGGGGGTCTTCTGGGCGGCCGTGACGATCGGCCGCTTCGCGGTGGGGCAGCTGACGCTGCGCTACAGCGCCGCCGCCATCATCGTCGCGCTGGCGCTGGCCTCGGTCGTGGCGGTGCTGCTGGCGGCCGTGGTGAGCGAGGGTGCGATGGTCTGGGTGGTGATCGCCGCGCTCGGGCTGGCGTTCTCCAGCCAGTGGCCGCTGATCGTAGCCTTCGGCAGCGAGCGCTACCCGGCCTCCTCAGGCACGGTCTTCGCACTGCTGGTGGGCAGCGGCGGCCTGGGCACCACCATTATCCCGCTGGCTATGGGCACGATCGGCGAGTCCAGCGGTCTGCGCGCGGCCATGGCGAGTCCGGCGCTGGCATTCCTGGCGATCGCCGCGATCATCGGCGTGCTGGCCTACCGTGAGCGCCGGGCAGCAGTAGAAGCGGGCGCGATGGCGTGATTCCCAGATCCGGTGACCACGGCAGTGCGGCAGAGACAGCGGAGGACGAACCGATGGACGAGACAGTGCGGCGGGCCATCGAGGGCGGGCTCACGTGTGACATCACGACCACCGGGCGGACGAGCGGCCTGCCGCACCGGCTCGAGATCTGGTACTTCGTCGTCGACGGCCAGGTCTACATCACCGGCACGCCCGGCCGGCGCGACTGGTACGCGAACCTCCTGACGGACCCACGCCTCACCTTCCACGTCAAGGAGGGCGCGCACGCCGACCTGCCGGCTCGCGCCACGCCGATCACCGACCCGTGGGAGCGCCGCCGGATCATGGGGGCCGTGATGCGCGGCAACGCGTGGTTCACCGAGCAGGAGTACGATCTCGAGGCGTGGGTCACGGGCAGCCCGCTCGTGGCCGTGACGTTCAAGGACAGCGGTGAACGCTGAGGTCAGCATCCCTGTGACGCTCCCTGTCACACCGCCGTGCTACCATGCGCGGGTTGTCCGCGAGCAGCACGAGGAGACGACAGGATGAAGTACGGCTTTGTGCTCCCGTTCGGAGACGCGCGCACCGCCGCAGACTACGCCTACGACGCCGAGCGCGCCGGGTGGGATGGGTTCTTCGTGGCGGAGACGGTGTGGGGGGTGGACGCGTGGGTCTCGCTCACGGCGGCAGCGATGCGCACCGAGCGCATCCGCCTCGGCACGCTGCTGACGCCGGTCTCGCGCCGCCGGCCCTGGAAGCTCGCCAGCGAGACGGCTACGCTGGACCAGCTCTCGGGCGGGCGGGTGATCCTGGTGGCCGGGCTCGGCGCGCTCGACACCGGCTTCGCGGAGTTCGGCGAGGCCACCGACCGCACCGTGCGCGCCGAGCTGCTCGACGAGGGGCTGGAGATCATCACGGCCCTCTGGCGCGGCCAGCCGGTCACGTATGAGGGCAAGCACTACACGGTGCGCCCGCTGAACTGGCAGGGCATCCACCCGGTGCAGCAGCCGCGCATCCCGATCTGGCTGGTGGGCGCCTGGCCACGCCCCAAGTCCATGCGGCGCGCCTACCGCTACGACGGGGTGCTGCCGGCCGCGATGGGGCCGGACGGCAGATTCACGCCGCTGACGCACGAGCACGTGCGCGCCATCCGCACCCAGGCCGAGGCCGAGCGCGCGCCGGGCGCCCCGTTCGACATCGTGGTGGAGGGGCTGACGCCGATCGGGGATATGGCGGCCGCGGCGGCGATCGCCGAGGGCTGGGAGGAGGCAGGCGCCACCTGGTGGATCGAGTCGATGTGGGACACGCCGGGCACGCCCGAGGAGCGCGAGGCCACCGTGCACCGGCGGCTGATGCAGGGGCCGCCGCGGCGCACGTGACGTGGCGCAGAGAGGAGAGGGGAATGGACAACATCACGGAGTGGACCGACCAGCTGGCCGAGGCCGAGGGCAAGATCGCCGAGGCGTACGAGATCCTGGCAGCGCTCCAGCTCGAGCTCAAGGCCGCCGGGCGCAAGAAGGACACGCAGGCCATCGCCGAGGTCGTCGAGCGTCTGGCGCGCTACGGTCGGCTCTTCGAGGACATGCGCGCGGCCTGGACCGAGGTCGAGTAGGACGCTAAGCGTCAGCCCCGGCGCCCGGCTCCACCCGCAGCACCAGCATCGTCATGTCGTCGTGCTGGGGGGCGCCGGCGCAGAACGCGTCCACCGCGGCGAAGGCGGCGGCGATCAGCTCCTCCGGCGGCAGGTGACCCAGCTCGCGCACCAGCGCCTCGAAGCGCCCGAAGCCGAACATCTCGCGCCGCGGGCTGTGCGCCTCCACGAGTCCGTCGGTGAAGAACACCACCGTATCACCCGGCGCCAGCTCCACCTCCAGCGCCTCGTAGAGCGTCTCGTGGCGGATGCCGAGCGGCAGCGTCGGCCCGGGCACGTCCAGCTCCTCGATCGTCCCATCCACCCGGCGGCGCAGCGGCGAGAGCTGCCCGGCGTTCGCCAGCCCCATGCGGCGGCGCCCCACGTCCAGGCTCACGTAGCTCAGCGCCACGAACGAGCGCGGCGGCACGTCCTGCGCGATCCAGCGGTTCGTCTCGCGCATCACCGTCTCGGGCGCCACGTGGTCGCGCGCCTCGGAGCGGGCCACCGAGCGCGCGATCGCCATCAGCATCGCGCCGGGGATGCTCTTGCCCGAGGCGTCCCCCACCAGCAGCCCCAGCCGGCGCCCGTCGTCCAGCGGCACCACATCGTAGAAGTCGCCGCCGGTCTCGCGCGCGGGGCGGGCGCTGGCTGCGATCGTGATGCCGGGGGCCTGCGGCAGCGCACGCGGGAACAGGTTGCGCTGGATGCGGCCGGCGATCTCCAGCTCCTGCTCGACGCGCGCCACCGACCCCTGGTGGAGCTGGGCATTCTCGAGCGCCACCGCCACCACCTGCCCGATCCGCTGCAGCAGATCGTGGTCGGCCGGGGTGAAGAGGCCCGGCGTGTAGCTCTGGAGCGCGATCACCCCCAGCGCGTTGTGCCCCACCTGGAGCGGCACGCCCATCCAGGCGCGTGAGCGGCGAGACGTGTTGCCGAAGGTGGTCAGGTGCTGGTCAAGGGTGGCGCGCATCACATTGAGGTCTGCCACCAGGATGGGCGTGCGCTCGCGAACCATGCGGCCGGAGAGCGGGCCGAACGACACGTGATCGTCGTACTCGACGAGCCCCTCGTCATACATCAGGCAGGTGCGGAAGACATCCGGCCGGTCGAGATCGCACAGGGCGATGTAGCACGAGTCGAACACGAAGACTTTCTGCAGCTCGCGGCAGAGCACATCGAAGATCTTGCGCTCCGACGTTATGCCGCGGCAGGCGACGCTGACGCGGTACAGCAAGTCGAGGGCGCGGCGGTCGCGCTCGCGGGCCTCCCGCAGGCTAGCGAGCTGCTCTGCGGTGCCGGGGTGTGGTTGCTGGATGTCGTGGGGGGTGGTCATGCCCTCTTCAGTGCTCACCGCTGCGCTTCGCGCCACCTCTCGTAGGACAGATAGATTCATTATACCTGCTCTCCGCCCTCGCCACAGGAGTCCCTCACAGACTACGACCAATGGTCGGACAGCTCGATGAATAAAGTGTCATCCGTTATAGGGTGATCGCCTACACGATATGGGAGAAGATCGGCATCGTTCTTGCAGTACACAAGTCGCCACAAGGATACAAAGACTCAATATCAGGAGATACTGGCAACCCGTCCGGCACGCTTCCGTTTCACCCCGCACTTCTCAGCAGCGAGCCGTCACACGCAGGCAACGCTGCCCACAGACCGGCGCGTAGGCACACCGACGTGCACGTCTACGCATCATTGCACGCTCATCCGAGCACCATCCGCCGCGTGCCCCCACCGGGGCCACGCCTCAGTGACCGTGCAAAAAACTGAGCGGGGAGTATGTCGGTACTCCCCGCTCTGACCACGGCACAAACACCTATCCGAAGCTGCCAGCGTCAGGGAGGGTTTCATACGCGTGATCACGTGAACTATAGCACAACCTTGCGTATCTGGACGACCGCCCCTACAGGCAATCCACGATCGCCCACGGACCACAGACTGACGGAACGAGGTTGAACGATGAACGAGACGCTCTTTCGATACCCCGAGCTCGAGGGAGATGACCCCGGAGGCCGTAGGCACAAGACCATCGGCGCTCACCTGACGGAGGCCGGGGTGATCACCGCCGAGGCTCTGAGCGAGGGGCTGGCCCTGGCGCAGCAGGCTGGCATCCGCATCGGCCGGGCGCTGGTCATGCTGCGCCACATCGGCGAGCCACAGCTCGCCAGCGTCCTCTCACAGCAGCACGCCGTCCCGTTTCACGACCACAAGGTCCACCCGCCGGACCACGCCGTCGCCCGCATGATCTCCGAGCGCCAGGCGCGGGCGTGGCGGGCGATCCCGGTGACGCTGGACGGCGAATCAGTGACCGTGGCGATGGTCGACCCGTCGGATACGGAGGCTTTAGGGCACCTCGAGGCTGCGCTGGGCAAGCCGGCCGTTCCGGTGATCGTCACCGAGGGTGCGCTCGAGGAGATGCTCGAGGCGGTCTACCAGGAGGAGTACACCGAGCGAAGCGTGCGCGGGCTGATGATGGCCGCGCCGCACCAGTCGGCGTACCAGGTGCTGAGCCGCAGGCAGAAGATCACATTCGGGCTCGTCGTGCTGGTCTCGCTGGTGTGGCTTGCCCTGAGCCCGCTGAGCTACGGCGTGGCGCTGATGACGATCGCGACTCTCTTTCACGTCGCGTTCACCGTGCACCGCTTCTACCTCATCCAGCGCTCGATGTCGCACGACCTGACGATCCCGGTAACGCGCGAGGAGGTGGCCGCGCTCGTAGACCGCGACCTGCCGCTGTACACCATCCTGGTGCCGCTGTACCGCGAGGCGGCGGTGCTGCCGAAGCTGGCGCGCGGGATCACCTCGCTCGACTACCCGCTGGCGAAGCTCGACGTCAAGCTGCTGCTCGAGGCCGACGACCAGGAGACCATCCAGGCGGCGCGCGCGCTCGACCTCCCGCCGAACTTCGAGCTGGTGATCGTGCCGACCTCGATGCCGAAGACCAAGCCGAAGGCCTGCAACTACGGGCTGATCAAGGCGCGCGGCGAGTTCGTGGTGATCTATGACGCCGAGGACATCCCCGACCGCGACCAGCTCAAGAAGGCGGTGGTGGCCTTCGCCAAGTCCGGCGACGACATGGTCTGCCTCCAGGCGAAGCTGAACTACTACAACCGCAACCAGAACGTGCTGACGCGCTGGTTCACCATCGAGTACTCGATGTGGTTCGACATGTTCCTCCCCGGCCTGGTAGCCTCGCGGGCGCCCATCCCGCTCGGCGGCACCTCGAACCACTTCCGGCGCGACAAGCTCGAGGAGCTGCACGCCTGGGACCCGTTCAACGTCACCGAGGACGCCGACCTGGGCATCCGGCTCTACAAGGCCGGCTACACCACCGGGATGATCGACTCGACCACCTTCGAGGAGGCCAACAGCGATGTGAAGAACTGGATCCGCCAGCGCTCGCGCTGGGTGAAGGGGTATATCCAGACCTGGCTGGTCCACATGCGGAGTCCGCTCGCCTCCTGCCGCGAGATGGGGCTGAAGGCGTTCCTCAACTTCAACCTGACGGTGTCGGGGACGTTCATCTGCTTCCTGATCAACCCGTTCTTCTGGCTGCTCACCATCCTCTGGTTCCTCACCAGGTGGGACGTCATCCAGCCGCTCTTCCCGCCGAGCATCTACTACCTCGGGCTCGTCAACCTGGTGATTGGCAACTTCGCGATCGTCTACACCAGCCTGGCCGGCCTCCTGCGGCGCGGCTACACCGACCTCGCCCGGTACGCGCTCATCACGCCGTTCTACTGGGTGCTGATCAGCATCGCGGCCTGGAAGGGCTTCATCCAGCTCTTCTCGAACCCGTTCTACTGGGAGAAGACCGTCCACGGGCTGTACCACGAGACGCCCGCGGCCGATCACGCCGAGCAGCAGGCCGCGGCCGGCTAAGCGGAGGGCAAGGCATGCAGCAGACAATCGGATCCGTCTCCAGCGCCCGCCAGCGTCACGCCGACCGGGAGCCCACGCTCAGGGAGCGCGCCGCCGCGCTGCAGTCCGCCCTGCTGACCGAGGGGTTCATCCTCTTCACCTCGTTCTTCTCGCTCTACCTGGCGGCGGGGTGCTACATCGCCATATGGCTGAGGGTGTTCCACTGGGACACCGTCGCCCGCACGGCGCTCGGCTACTTTGTGATTTACGGCCGGGAGCCGAAGCTGGCATCGATCGGGTTCATCTGGCCGCCGCTCTTCAGCCTGCTTCAGCTCCCGATCTTCCCGCTGCTCCGGCTCGCTGATCTATCGTACCTCGCCGGCATCGTGCTCTCGAGCATCTTCGGCGCGGGCACGATCGTCCTGCTCAACCGGCTCGGCACGTTCGCCGAGATCCCGCGCGCCATCCGCCTGCCGGTCGTCGTGCTCTTCGGCCTGCACCCCACCATCCTGCTCTACGCGGCCACCGGCATGACCGAGATATCGCTCTGCTTCTTCATGGTGGCCGCCGCGGTCGTCCTGCTCCGCTGGGTCTCGTCCGACAGCCGCCACACGCTCCTGATGAGCGTAGGCCTGGCGCTGGCGCTGGCGCTGCTGGTGCGCTACGAGTCGCTGCCGCTGCTCGCCGCCGTCTACGGGATCGTCGTGCTCGTCACACTGCTCAAGCCGGGGCAGACGTGGCGGGCCAAGCGCACGGCGCTCGAGGCGGTGTCGATCACGGTGCTGACCCCGGGTGTGTACGCGCTGACGATCTGGATTCTGGTCAACTGGCTGATTATGGGCGACCCGCTCTACTTCTACCGCGGCCCGTACATCAAGATCACGGCGAGCGAGCAGTTCCAGGCGCCGGTCGAGCAGGTGACGGGCCAGCTCTGGGGGGCGACGCTCTACGCGCTGGAGCGCATCCAGGCGCAGTTCGTCCTGTTCGTGCCGCTGCTGATCGCCGGCATCGCCATCGCGGTCTGGCGCCGGTCGCTGCGGCCGCTCATCCCGCTGCTGCTGCCGCTGTCGCTGATCGCCTTCCACATCTACTTCCGCTACAGCTCCTTCGGCTGGTACCGCTTCTACATCTACGCCGTCCCGGGCGCCGTCGTCGCGTTCTTCTGGCTGCTCACCTTCCTGCGCGACCAGCCCGCCAAGCGGGTGGCGCTCCAGGTAGCCATGATCGCCGGGCTGGTGGTCTCGATGCCGATCACCACCCGCGCGATGTCCAACCCGGAGCTCGGCAAAGAGGAGTGGACGTTCATGGACGCGATCTACTCAGGCGGCACGGCCCCGCAGGAGGAGACGCGCAGCTTCGCCATCCAGCGCGAGGTGGCGGAATACATCGACCAGCGGCGGATCGAGGGGCCGATCCTGCTGGACACGGTCTCCGGCTTCGGCATCGTGCTCTTCTCAGACCAGCCGCGTCAGTTCGTGATCACCCAGAACCGCGACTTCGAGACAGCGCTGCTCGACCCGGTCGGCCAGGGGATCCGCTGGGTGCTCGTCCCGAACGCCAACACCTCCGACGGCTACTACGAGCTCATCCTGAAGACCTACCCGAAGATCTGGGAAGGCGGCGTGCCGTGGGCCAGGCTCGAGCGGGACTTCGGCGCGTGGCGGCTGTTCCGGGTGACATCCGGTGAGGAAGATGCACCGCTGTCGTCTGCCCCAACCTTCCAGCCCGCGCGGGCGCAGCAGCTCACACCATCTCTTCTCAGCGACATCCCGAACGCTGCTGCGCCCCAGCAGCCCGCGCTCCTCGTACGGCCGCAGCAGCCCGAGCGGCTCGGGCTGGCGACTCAGTCCCAGGCCAGCGTCGCCCAGGAGCCCGCACCCGCCGTGAGGCCCGACGTCCCGAACGCTGCTGCGCCACAGCAGCCCGCACCCGCCGTGAGCGCCCAGCAGCCACCACCCGCCGTGAGCGCCCAGCAGCCCGCACTCGCCGTGAGGCCCGACGTCCCGAACGCTGCTGCGCCACAGGCTGCTGCGTCTCAGAGCGCGCCCTCGCTCAACACTCCAGCGGCGCTGCCGCGGGCAGGCGCGGGCGACCCGGCGACGGGGCTCACACTGTATCTCGCGCTCATCAGCGTCGTCGTCGGGCTGCTCATCCGGCACGGCGCGAGGAGGCATCGCACCGAGTAGCAAACATCACCTGAATCTCTCGCGGGCTCACTCGGCTGTGTCGGCGGCGGAGCGAGCCCAGTTCCAAGCGGCAGGTGCCGGGGGCGACGGGGCCCCTCGCCGGTGCCTGCCGGGCGCAGGATTAGATGCTGCCAGCGTCAGGGAGGGGCACGCGCGGTCGCCGTATGCGACCAATCTCCGCGCCGCGCCCGGCCGTTTCACGCTGGAGCAACCCAGGAGAGGAACCATGGGGAACTCAGCCCAGCGTACGTCCATCGGTCATCCCAGCAGCGCGTCCCGCCCCTACTGTCTCGTCGTTATCCCGACCTACAACGAAGCCCCGAACATCGAGCGCCTGATCGCCGAGGTCCTCGAGCAGGGCCCGCAGTTCGACATCCTGGTCGTCGACGACAGCTCGCCGGACGGCACCGGCGACATCGTCGCGGCCCTCGCCGAGCGTGAGCCGCGGGTGCAGCTCCTGCGCCGGCCCGGCAAGCTCGGCCTCGGCACCGCCTACCTCGACGGCTTCCGCTACGGGCTCGGGCGCGGCTACGCCTTCCTCTGCGAGATGGACGCCGACTTCTCGCACCAGCCGTGCTACCTGCCCATGCTGCTGCACACCGCCGAGCAGGCCGCCGACGTCGTGCTCGGCTCGCGCAACATCGCGGGCGGGCGCGTCGAGCGCTGGCCGATCTGGCGAAAGGTCATCAGCCGCGGCGGCAGCCTCTACGCGCGGGCCATGCTCGGCCTGCCAGTGTACGACTGCACCGGCGGCTTCAAGTGCTTCCGCGCCAGCGCCCTGCAGCGGATCGACCTGCCGACGATCCGCTCGAACGGCTACGCCTTCCAGGTCGAGGTGAACCACCGCTGCCACCAGGCCGGCCTGAGCATCCAGGAGGTGCCGATCGTCTTCCCGGAGCGCACCGCCGGCCACTCGAAGATGTCCTGGCACATCTGCCTGGAGGCCGCCCGAGTGGTCTGGCAGCTGCGCCGGCAGTCGGTCAAAACAGTGCGGGCCCCGTCGGCGGCCCGGCACGGCATGGCCCTCTCCCCGCACGCGCCGCTCCCGACGACCGGCGAGGAGGTGGGCGCCGCGCTGCCCCCGCCAACCGAGAGCCGGTCGGTCGGGGGCTGAGCGCCCTGGTGATCCATCCACCGCGTCCTTTGTCACGCTGGGCGCAGCGGCGCATCGCTGGCACAGACTCTTCGCCGCGCTCTGAGTGACACCGCCCGTACCGGATGCACCCGATAGAGACCCTGAAGGAGAACACGATGGCAGACGTAGCGACGGCCACCGCGCTCCCGATCCGGCTGAGCGGCAAGCCCAGCCCGGTGCTCCCAGAGTCGTGCTACCCGCGGGAGCTGAACGCCGACCCCGAGCACGAGACGACCGGCATCCCCTGGGTGCACGCCGAGCTCGCCGCACCCGCGCCGCGCCCCGCCCTGCTGGTGCTGCGCGTCCACAACCGTGCGGGCATCCCGATCATCGAGGGGCGCGCGCAGGTGGCGGCCGGCGAGCGGCACATCACCTTCAGCGAGCTCCACGCGCTGGGGATCGACGCCTACACACACTTCAAGGAGCCTGGGCGCATCCAGATCGGCCAGCGCGTCTGGTCGCGCCGGGTCTACGCCACGCTCGCCGCGCAGGCGCCGCAGGGGACGTAGCCGCGCCGCTGGCGCAACCGGGTCGGCCCTCGAAGAGACACCTCACGGCGAAGGAGAACGGAATGCTTCGGCAACTCATGCGTATGCCGCGCTATAACCTCGCGCGCCGCACCGGCCGGTTCATCTCGCTGCCCATGAACCTGACCTTCAGCGTCAGCTACAAGTGCAACTCGCGCTGCAAAACCTGCAACGTCTGGCGCAAGCGCGTGAACGACTTCAGCCTGGACGAGTACGAGCGCACCTTCCGCCACCTCGGCCACAGCGCCTACTGGCTCACCTTCAGCGGCGGCGAGCCGTTCCTGCGGCCGGACCTGATCGACATCGTGCTGGCCTCCTACAAGCACTGCCGGCCCGGCATCATCAACATCCCCACCAACGGCATCCTGGTGGACCGCATCGTCTCAGGCGTCGAGCGGCTGGCGCACGAGGCCTCCGGCTCGCAGGTGGTGATCAACCTCTCGCTCGACGGCGTGGGCGAGAACCACGACAAGATCCGCGGCGTGCCGGGCAACTACGAGCTGCTGCGCCAGTCCTACGACGGCCTGCGTAAGATCAAGGCGCCTAACCTGACCGTCGGCATCCACACGGTGATCTCACAGCTCAACGTGGACCAGTTCATCCCGCTGCACCGCCACGTGCGCGATGAGATCCGCCCGGACTCCTTCATCACCGAGATGGCCGAGGAGCGCGTCGAGCTCGACACGATCGGGCTGGACATCACCCCGCCGGCCGAGAAGTACGCCCGCGTGGCCGAGCAGCTGGTGGCCGACATCGACGAGAACGGCGCCGACGGGCTGGCGGCGATCACGCAGGCCTTCCGCCGCCACTACTACCAGATCGCGCGCCAGACCCTTCGCGAGCAGCGCCAGGTGCTGCCGTGCTACGCCGGCGTCTCCTCGGGGCACATCGCCCCCAACGGCGACGTCTGGACATGCTGCATCCGCGCCGAGCCGATCGGCAACCTGCGCGACACCGAGTACGACCTGCGGCCGATCTGGGCCTCAGAGCGCGCGGGCGAGCTGCGCGACAGCATCCGCCGCGGCGACTGCCACTGCCCGCTGGCGAACGCGGCCTACAGCTCGATGTTCTGCGACCCCACCAGCCTGGTGAAGGTCGGCATGCGCGTGGTGAGGAGCAAGCTGGGGCTCGGCGTGGGCAAGCGGCGGGCGGCCGCGCAGGAGGTGGCGTCGTGAGCTGCACCATCGGCGTGATGGCCTACAACGAGGAGCGCAACATCGTCCAGGTGCTGTGCGCGCTGCTCAACCAGCGGATCGAGACCGTCGAGATCGCGGAGATCGTCGTGGTGGCGAGCGGCTGCACCGACCGCACGGTGGAGCTGGCGCAGGAGATCGCCCGCTCGCACCCGCTGGTGCGCGTCGAGGTGCAGGCCGAGCGGGCCGGCAAGGCGGCGGCGATCAACCGCCTGATCGGCATCGCGCGCGGCGACGTGGTCGTGCTGGTGGGGGCCGACACCCTCCCCGCGCCCTGGTCCATCGAGCACCTGGTGGCCCCGTTCGCGGACGAGACGGTGGGCATGACCGGCGCGCGGGTCGTGCCGCTCAACGAGCCGTGCGACTTCATCGGCTTCACCGTGCAGATGCTGTGGGAGTTCCACCACCGCCTGGCGCTGCGCACCCCCAAGCTCGGCGAGATGGTGGCGTTCCGCAACGTGGTGGAGGCCATCCCGGTGAGCAGCGCGACCGACGAGGTGGCGCTCGAGGCGGCGATCAAAGCACTGGGGCTGCGGCTGGTCTACGCGCCCGACGCGGTAGTGTACAACCGCGGCCCGCAGACGCTCGAGGACTTCCTGCACCAGCGGCGGCGCATCTACGCCGGCCACCTGCAGATCGCCGCCAGCGACGGCTACGTGGCCTCGTCGATGCCGCTGGGCAACGTGGTCCCGCTGCTGCTGGATGAGATCCGCCAGTACCCGGACCGACTGGCGTGGGTGATGGGGTCGGTGCTGGTGGAGGGGTGGGGGCGGGTGCTCGGCACGCTGGACTACACGCGCGGCAAAAGCCACCGCATCTGGCGGCCGATCGGCACCTCGAAGGAGGTCTGCCGGCAGTACGAGTCGCTGCTGCTGGTGATGCTCCAGTGCTGCGACGGCACGCTGAAGCCGAGCGCCCTGATGCGTAAGGCGCGCAGCATGTCGCCCGCGCAGGGCACGCTGCTCTGGTGGGACCACCTGCGCGGCCAGGTGCTGTTCATGCTGCCGGGGGAGGACGCCCGCGGCGCGCTGGAGGAGCGCATCGCCGCGCTTGCCGCCGAGATCGGCTTCCGCTACCCATCGGCCACCAGCCCGGTGCTCGCCTACCACGTGCTGGACTTCGGCCCGCGCCCGGTCCCCGCCGAGACGCGTACGGACGAGGACGGGCTGCAGGCGCTGGCGCTGGGCGCGTAGCCCCCAGGGGTCAGAACATGGATGCGGGTTTACCGTTTGGCGCATCACGCTGCGGTGCGATGCCCCCTCTCCCGCGGCAGGGAGAGGGCGTAGGGGGTAAGGGCGCCCTGCTGGACAGAGGAGCACTGTATGGGATCTGACCGCACCCTTGTCACCGGGGCCACCGGCTTCCTGGGGCAGAACCTCGTCCGGGCGCTGCGCGACCAGGGCCGCGAGGTGCGCGCGCTGGTGCGCCGCCCCGCCGGTGACCCGGCCGCGCGCGAGCTGGCCGAGGCCGGCGTCGAGGTAGTCCACGGCGACGTGCTCGACGCCGACGCGCTGCGGGCCGCCCTGCGCGACGTGACCACGGTCTTCCACCTGGCCGGGCGCCTGCTGGTGGCGGGCGTGCCGGACAGCGCCTACGAGGAGCTGCACGTCGGCGGGACGCGCGCACTGCTCCTGGCCTGTGCCGAGGCCGGCACCATGCGGGCGATCGTCCACTGCAGCACCACCGGCGTGCTCGGCCCCACCGGCCCGCGGCCCGCCGACGAGGACGCGCCGATGCGCCCCGGCAACATCTACGAGCGCACCAAGGCCGACGGCGAGCGCCTGGCGCTGGAGCTGGGCTGCGCCCACGGCCTGCCGGTCTCGGTGGCCCGCCCCGCGCTGGTCTATGGCCCCGGCGACATGCACCTGCTCGGCTGGTTCCGCGTCATCCGGCGCGGGCTCTACCGCGTGATCGGGGACGGCGCCAGCCTGCTCCACCCGGTCTACATCGACGACCTGGTGGCCGGCCTGCTGCGCTGCGCCGAGTGCCCGACAGCGGTCGGGCGGGTCTACCACCTGGTCGGGGACGGGGCCGTGCCGGTACGCGACCTGGCGGCGTCGATCGCGGCGGCGCAGGGCACGCGCCTGCCGCGCCAGCACCTGCCGCTCCCGGTGGCCCACGGCGTCGCGGCGCTGCTCGAGGCGCTGCCAGGGGTCCCGCCGAGCCGCCTGCCGCTGACGCGCGGGCGGGTGCGCTTCATGACGGAGAGCCGCGCCTACTCAGGCGAGCGGGCGCAGCGCGAGCTCGGCTTCAGCCCGCGCACCGACCTGGCGGCCGGGCTGGGCCAGACGGTGCGCTGGTACGAGCGCGCGGGGGTGTTATGACCGAACGCACACAGGGCCGGGGGCGCTCCATCCTCCGCACCAGCCTGCGGCTGCTCGGGCCGGCGTTGCTGGTGGCCTTCCTGCTCACCACCGACCTGCGTCTGGTGTGGCAGACGCTCCAGCAGACCAACCTCTGGCTCATGCTGATCGCCGTGCTGCTGGCGGGGCCGTTCATCGTCGCCAAGGCGCTGCGCTGGCAGCTGCTGCTGCGCGCCTGGCGCATCGGGCTGCCGCTGCGCGAGGCCAGCGCGCTCTACGGCATCGGCCTGTTTCTCGGCCTCGTCACCCCGGGCCAGGCCGGCGACTCCGTCAAGGCGTGGTACCTGCGCGACCGGGGGCACCCGCTGAGCACCGGCCTCGCCAGCGTCGTGGTGGACCGGCTGTTCGACATCGTGATCACCGGCCTGATCGCAGCCAGCGGGCTGTACTTCTTCTGGCACCTGCTGCCGGGCAACCGGCTGCCTGGGATCGCGCTCGTGGCGGGGCTTCTGGCGGGCGGGGCGGCCGCCATCGCGCTGCTCGGGAGCCGGCGGCTGCGCGGGCTCGCCTGGCGCTTCACGCCGCACCTCGTGCGCGAGCGGCTGGCGCGCGTCTCGCTGCCGTCGCTGCACCTCACGCCGCGCCAGATCGTCGTGCTCTCGCTCGTGTCGCTCATCGGGCTGGGGTGGACCTACGTCCGCACCTACCTCGTGTTTCTGGCGCTGGACACGCCCATCCCGATCGGCCCGTTCGTCGCGCTGATCGCCACCCTGGCGATCGTCAGCCCGATCTCGCCGGGGGGCGTGGGTACGCGCGACGCGCTGCTGGTGCTGGCGCTGGTGGCGCTGCTGCGGATCGACCCCGCCGACGCGGTAGTGCGGGCGCTCTCGATCTCGACGCTGCTGCTGGCCCTGAACGTGGAGAACATCGTGATCGGCTTCCTGCTCTCGCTGCGCTACCCGCTCCTCAGCGCGCAGCCCGAGGCGATGCCCGCCGAGGCGCTCGGCACACCGGAAGTGTCCTAACGCCGCGTGCCAAACAGCCGCGCGGTGAGTCGCCGAGCTGCTCACCGCGCGGCTCGGCAAACGCTCCTGGACCAATCCTGAGTCCGCCCGGCGTTCCCCCGCCCGTACACCCATAGACCGACAGGGGCCTCCTCCTCGCGGCGACGCGAGAGTAGGCCCCTGTCCTGATGTGACGCGACCCGCGCGATGGTACATTCCTCTCACGAAGCATTGAGATGTGAGGGACAGCGATGAGCCACGAAGAAGCGGCGACCACGACGGCCCTGCGGCGATTTGGCATTTCAGTGACGCAGGACGCGAGCACCGGCGCCTGGGGCTGGTCGGTCGAGAACGAGCGCCTGATCCGCCAGCGCGTCGGCGCCTACGCCACGAGCGCCGAGGCCGGCGACGCCGCGCTCGACTGGTTCCTGGACAAGGCGTGGCGCGGAGTCCTCTACCCGATCCTCTACGCGGTCCCCAGCGACAGCACCCCCTTCCCCGAGCTCAACGACGTCACCCTGCTCGACCCCTGGAAGCGCGCCTTCGAGCACAACGCGCTCCCCATCGAGTAGCCCTCGTCGCGCTCCCCTCTCCCGCGACAGGGAGAGGGGCTGGGGGGTGAGGGCCTGCTCGCCCAGCCCCAGGCAGGGGCGCTGCCCCGAGCATTCCCCCGTGGTTCGGGCCTAGCCCAAGCGGGGGTCTCGGGGCGCTGCCCCGGAGAAAAACACTTCGAGATCTCTCCAGCACCAAGAAGCCTTCTGCACAGAAAAAGGGGCATTAATTTATGTCAAGCATTGACTTCATCACCACCATGCCGGCGATCGACCCCCTTGCGCTGCACGTGCTCCGCACCGCCCTGCGCGGCCGGCTCTACACCCGCGAGGACGAGGGGTACGACGCCCTCCGCGCCCCGTGGCAGCTGCACGTCGACCAGCACCCCGTGGCGGTGGTCATGGCCGCCGAAGCGGACGACGTCGTCACCGCCGTCCGCTTCGCCCGCGAGCACGGCCTGCCCGTCGCCGTGCAGGCCACCGGCCACGGCGCGATCGTCCCGTGCGACGGCGGCCTGCTGATCAACACCTCGCCGATGCAGGGCGTGCAGATCGACCCCGCCGCGCGCACCGCCACCGTCGAGGCCGGCGTGAAGTGGGGCCCGGTGCTGGCCGCGGCGCAGGAGCACGGCCTCGCCCCGCTGCTCGGCTCCACCACCGACGTCGGCGTGGTGGGCTACTCCTTCGGCGGCGGCATGGGCTGGCTGGCGCGCAAGTACGGCCTGGCGGTCGACACCATCCGCGCCTTCGCCATCGTCACCGCCGACGGGCGGCTGCGCCACGTGGACGCCCAGAGCGACCCGGAGCTGTTCTGGGGCGCGCGCGGCGGCGCCGGCAACTTCGGCATCGTCACCAGGGTCGAGCTGGACCTCTACCCGATCACCGAGGTCTACGCCGGCAACCTCATCTTCCCGCTGGAGATGGCGCGCGAGGTGCTGGTGGCCTACCGCGAGTGGATCGCCGGCCTGTCTGACGACTGGACCACGGGCGTGGCTATGATGCACATGCCGCCGGCGCCGTTCGTGCCCGAGCCGCTGCGCGGCAAGTCGGTGCTCTTCGTGCGCGGCGCCTACGCCGGGGAGCACGCCCAGGCCGAGGCCGACCTGCGCCCGATGCGCGACCTCGGCGGGCTGATCATCGACGCCTTCGGGCCGCTGCCGTTCCGCGCCGCCGACGCCATCAGCAACGACCCGCTCGAACCGATGAGCGTGATCGGCCGCACCGAGACGCTGGCCGACCTGTCCGACGCCACGATCGAGACGCTGCTTCGGATCGTGGGCCGGCCCGACACCTCGCCGATCATGATGGCTGAGGTGCGCCAGCTCGGCGGGGCCGTGGCGCGCGACCCCGAGCGGCCCAGCGCGTTCAGCCAGCGCGACATGCCGTTCGTCCTGCTGATGGGCGCGCCGGCCTTCGACCCCTCGCGGGAGGAGGCGACGCAGCAGTACATGCGCGCGGCCACCGAGGCGCTCCAGCCGCACCGCACGGGCCAGATCTACCTGAACTTCCTGCACGACAGCGACACCACGGCGGCGCGCGTGCGGGCGGGCTTCACGGCGGGGGCCTACGACCGGCTCGTGGCGCTGAAGGATCAGCTCGACCCGGCCAACATGTTCCGCTTCAACCGCAATATCCCGCCCTCGGCGTAGCCGGCAGCTGCTCTACCTGCGACACATCGTCTGCCACGGCAGCGGAGGGTTACCCCTTCGCTGCCTTCGTGCTGGCGCGTGCGCGTTACACGGAACCATATCAGTGGCGCGGGAAGGGACGAGAGCATCACTCAAACCGAATAGTTTGGCACTCTGTTAGACGCCCCGGCCGAGCACCTGGGTGACGCGCCCGGTGCTGAGGCAGAGGCTCAGGTAGGCCTCGTACCAATGCTCGACGGATCGGTTCTCGGGGCAGCCGCTACGCAGCCAGATATAGTAGGCTGTCTCGCGGACGAGGGACTCGCTCGGCACGTTGGTCTCAAACCACTCGCACGTCCCTGACGCGGGGTCGTAGGGCAGAGCCGCAAACGCATCTCGGCCAGGGGACGGCTGGGTATGGCGGTAGCACTCGGTGTGCAACGGGCACTGGTGGCCGGGGCAGTACAGCATGACGTGCTCCTAGAGGCGCGGCGTTCTCAGGAACTGTACCGAACGGGACGCCGCCGCGATGTGCCCCGGCCCGCCAGAGACGGAGCGAGGCCCTACCCCGGCACCTCCACCACCACGCGCCGCTGCTCCACCGAGACCGGGTAGACCTCGGCCGTGTACGGCCCGCGCTCCAGCCCTGGCGGCGCGGGCTCAGCCTCGGCCACCGCCGCCCCGCCCCCCTCGACCGTCACCTCGTAGCGGCGCACGCGCAGCCGCGCCGGGTCCACCCACGAGGCCCCGGTGCGGACGTCGAACTCCCAGCCGTGCCACGGGCAGCGCAGCATCTCGCCCGGCCGCGTGTACTCGTACTCCCCGGGGCCAGTCGAGACCACCAGCCCGCCGAGCGGCCCCTCACACAGCGGCCCGCCCTGGTGCGGGCAGCGGTTCCGCAGCGCGAAGAAGGCCCCGTCGATGTTGAACACCCCGATCGAACGCCCCGCCACCTCGACGATCTTGCGCGCGCCGGGCGGGATCTCATCCACTGTCGCAACGACATGCTTCGGCATATGCTCTCCCCGCTGCGCGGAGCTTTGTCTCCCAGTGGGAGGGGGGTT
>JBDLTZ010000065.1:0-6558 GCA_039805565.1 Chloroflexota bacterium
GTGTCCACCGCCATCGCCGTGCCACTCCGCGCGTAGCCATTCGCGCGCGTGGTGTCGATCGCGTGCATCACGACGCCCGCCCGGTCGAGGTAGGGGTTCGTGTCCTGGAACGCCTCGTAGCCCGCGCTGAGGCGCGTCTCCAGCGTGAGGTACTGGTGCGCCGCCGTGGCGTGCTCGACGCGCACCAGGAGGGCGCCCTGCGGGCCGGGGTTCGCCAGGCGCTCGATGTCGACCGCCCGCTCCGTCCCCCACGGGACGGTGACGACGCGGGCGTCGGGGAGCCAGCCGAGCACCTGCTTGTGGTAGGCGTTCGGGTGGACGTGCTTCGAAAAGCTCGGGGTCAGGGCCGTGAGACTGGCTGTGCTGCCGATGGGGCCGCCACCATTCTCTACCGTGTCATAGGAGGAGCCGGAGTGCCCGAGGCAGAAGGCGTGGCTCATCTCGTGGATCGTGAGGCCGACGCTGAGCGGCTGGGCGGAGGGCAGATAGGTGAAGCCGTAGACCTGCTCTACCCCGTCGAGGGTCGTGCGCTGGCCGCACCCGCCGCGCGCCGCGCCGTCGGTCTCGGCGTTGAACACCATGGCGACGCCCGCGAACGACGGGTAGAAGAGGTCGGCGTCCGCCGCCGCGAGGCAGTCGCTCTTGAGCAGGGCGAGGTTGGCGGTGAGCGGCGGGGGTTCGGTGAGGTAAGCGGCGCGCGGGCGCGGGAGGGTGTACCAGCCGCGGACGACCGAGCCGGTGAGGTCGAGCTGGCCGTAGGACGCCTCGCGCCAGTAGTCGGCGATGCTAGGCGCGGGGCCGGCGAAGAGCTGCTGGTGGTAGCTGAGCGGGGCGGGCTCGGCAGGCACGTCGGCAAACTTACAGAGCACCATCGCCCAGGGCCGGTGGCCGAGGGCCTCGCCGGCAGCAGGCGTGATGGCGCTGGCTTGATCCGGTAGAGCATCAACGGGGGCCGGCGCGGCGCTGCTCGCCGTGCTGGCGAACAGCCAGAGCAGTGCACAGAGTACGAGGCGCAGGTGGTGGAGCAGGAGCGCGTGGGGAGGGCGGGAGGGGGACATAGCCAATTCCTTTACGGTGAGCAGCGCTGGAGGTGGCAGGGGTGAAACGTACCTGTGCATGTGGCCGCATCGTAGCACCGAGCACGTAGCACATCGTATCCAGTGTCGTTTTCCAATGAGGCCAGCTGGGGCAGGTGATCACGCTAGGGCCAATCGCCGGGGATGACGTGGCGCAGACGCACGCTCCGACGTGGATGGTGCGGGGAGCGAGGGCAGAGGGGCAATGAAGCACGCCGAGGTCTACAGCGACGCCAGCCGCGACGAGGCGACCGACCGGGCGGGGTGGGCCTGCACGGTGAGTGTGGGGCGGGCGCGGGAGGCGCGGAGCGGCGTGGTGCCTGGCGCGACGGTGTCTGCCGCCGAGATCCACGCCGCGCTTGCGGGGCTACGCCTGGCGGCGGAGCTGGGCGCTGGAACGGCGACGCTCTACACGGACAGCACGGGCACAATCGCGGTGATCGAGGGGCGGGCGGGGGCGCCTGCGGAGCTGCGGGCCGCGCTGGAGGAGCTGCGGGCGTCGGTCGCCGTGCGCTGCGTGTGGGTGCGCGCCCACGTGCGGCACGGCTCATCGGGCAACGCCCGCGTGGACGCGCTGGCGCGCGCGGCGCTGCGGCGGGGGTGAGGACGTGGGGCGCCGTGGTACTCGCTGGCACGGTCCATGCTTTACTGTGCGGCAGACAACGATGATCGCGGCGGTCATCGCACAGACGCTGGGAAGCGTCGCTGGACAAACTGCACGCCGCCCCCAAACTCCCCCACGGTCGCCCGCAAGGGCGGCCGTTTCCGCTTCAAGGCATCTGGTTTGCGGCCTGTCTCCCCTTTGGGAACCAGTCGTGCCGGATGACATGGCATGTATCTGGCGGTGCAGGCGTCTCTTGCAGCGTGCAGATCACTGCCGAGCTATCACGCGAGGTGGTCGTGCGTTTACGGATGCAACCGCTTCGTGTCGGTACACTATAGGTAGTTCCAAGCATCACATCACGTCGCTCGCCACGCTCGTCTCGCTGCGTATCAGCAGCTAACCGTTCCGCGTTATCGCCTCAGAAAGGAGCATGTCCCATGGCCAAGGTCATTGGCATCCTGCCTGTCCGGCTGAAACCGGACGCCGACCCAGAAGCGTTCGAGCGTTTCACCCGCGAGGTCGCCTACCCGGCATCTGATCGCCCCGACCTCCGCTTCTCGCTCCTGCGAGGCCAGCGCGGCCCGCGGGCTGGCCGCTACGTGCTGATGGTCGAGATCGCCGACGAAGCCACGCGGGACTCGTACTGGCCGGCGTTCAATCAGCAGTCTGCCGCCGGTCACACGCTGGTTGACTCGTGGGGCGAGCAGTGGTTCTCGTTCGTGGAGACGGACGAGGACACCACCGACTACCTCGTGATCGGACGCTAGCTCTGCTGGTTCCACTACGCCTCAGAGGAGCCGCCCCACGTGACCGTGCGGGCGGCTCCTCTGCATCGCCTGTCCACATTTGTGCCGGGGGCAGTCTGTCATGGTGGCGGCAGTGGAGTCCGGCGTTCATCTCGGCCGGCTGTGCCAATTCCTACAGGCGGTACGCGGCCGCCTCACCCGTTGTGGCGCATCGCTCGTCTATCCGAGAGCGGTATCTTGTGAGTACAGAGTCTCATATTCGGCGACACTCATCTTCATCACACCGGTGATCGAGCGCTCTACACGCAGATTCCCCCTGTTGCGCTACCTGCAACACGCTGAATCCAGACTGGCCTCAACGACTGATGAGGCACAGACTGGAGGTGAGCGATGTTCGGCAGCAAGGACGCGAAGGCGGAGCGCCTGGAGCAGATCGTCACGCTCTTGGAGCGGCACGGGGCGCTGTCTCAGGCGGAGATCGCCCAGCAGCTCGGTGTGCCGCGCTCAACGGTGATGCGTGACCTGCCGCAGCTCGAGGAGCGCGGTATCTACCTGCACGAGGACGAGCGTGGCAAGGTCAGCCTGGCGCGGTGGTGGTAGCCGGAGCCGCAACACCTCGAATCGGTGCTCGACGATCTCATCCTTGGCCTGTTGCCATTTTGTGCAGCGCCACGTGCTATGCTCGGGGCAATGACGTAAAGGACATCACGATGATTAACAAAGCCGAGTTCAAGTCTGAGGGGTTGGATGCGCTGCGCATCCACCTCCTCGCCCAGGCTACCCCCGTCCGGCAGGCCGACCTCGCACGGCACTTCGGTGTCAACCGCTCGACCATCGGGCGCTGGCTGATCTCGCTTGAGGCGAATGACGTGCCGATCCTGTGGGACGAGCAGAAGCGCGTCGCGATCGACCGCAAGCAATACGTCACCCACCTGCGCCTCACGCGGCACGAGAGCATCGTGCTGATGCTGGCGCTCCGCCTCTACCAGCAGCAGCAGGACAAGCCGGATCGAAACGGTGTTGTGATGCTGGAGAAGCTGGGCATTGCTCTGCGGCAGGGTGTTGCCCCGGAGGCTGGTGAGTATGTGCTGTCGCTCGCCCATCAGCAGCGGCGAGCGCTACTCGACCAGCGCTCGGACTACCAGCGCATACTCGAGGCGGTTAGTGACGCCTGGGTTGACAGCCGCAAGGTGCAGATCCGCTATCGGCCGCTCAACGCGCGTCGCGCCTTTGATGATGTGTTCCACCCCTACCTGCTGGAGCCCTCAGCCGTCGGCCACAGTACCTACGCGATTGGGTACTCAGAGCTTGCGAAGGCAGTGCGCATCCGGAAGCTGGAACGGGTTGAGCGTACGCCGCTCGTGCTCGACGAGCGCTTCTCAGTGATCCCGGGCTTCGACGTGTTTCGGCTGCTCGGCTCCGCGTGGCGCATCTGGTTCGACGAGGGCGCGCAGCCCATCACGGTGCGATTGCGCTTCGCCGGGAATGAAGCGGTGCGGCGCATCGTCGAGACGACCTGGCACCCCTCGCAGCGCACCGAGCTGGATGCGGAGGGGCGTCTGCTCTGGACTGCCGAGATCGATGAGCCACAGGAGATGCTGCCATGGATCCGCGGCTGGGGCGGCGCCTGTGAGATCCTGCAGCCGCTTGAGCTGCGCGAGCAGGTGCTGGGTGAGCTGCGTCGGCAGATGCGCCTCTACGGCATTACCGAGACTACCAGCGACAATCGGCAGCAGCGATTCGACGATATTTTCGGATAGGAGGCCAGATATGCCACTCTATCCCTATCAAGAACGAGTCGACGCGCTACTGCGGGCAGGGAGAAATGTCCTGCTTCAGGCGCCCACAGGGGCTGGGAAAACACGTGCCGCTCTCTTCCCTTTCCTCGACGGCTGGCGTAGCGAGAACGCAGTCCTCTTTCCGCGCCAGTGTATCTATGCGGTTCCTATGCGCGTGCTCGCGAACCAGTTTGAGGCCGAATACCGACGCATTGTCGCAGACTACAGCACACGCTTTGGCCTGCTTCGTTCGGTTAGCATTCAGACTGGCGCACGTGCTGAGGACCGGCGCTTCGACGGAGACCTCGTCTTCACGACCATTGACCAGGTCCTCAGCGGCTTTCTGACGATCCCCTACGGCTTGAGCAATCGACAGGCCAACCTGAACGCGGGAGCGGTGATTGGCAGCTACCTGGTCTTTGACGAGTTCCATCTGTTCCCTGTTGATGAGTCAGGCAACGGTGCACTCACGACGACACTCCAGATCCTCCAGATGTTGAAGGGCATCACCCCATTCGTGCTGATGACGGCGACATTCTCCAGCACGATGATCACGCGTCTGGCCGAGCTTCTCGATGCGGAGCCCGTCTCGCTGACGGCCGCCGAGATCGACGCGCTCCCCTCGCACCACAGGAAGCGCCGCACATACCACTACCGCGACATCCCCATGAGCGCCGAGGGTATTCTCAGCGACATGCAGGCCCACCGACGGCGGCGCGTCATTGCGATCTGCAACACGGTTGACCGCGCCCAAGATCTGGCGCGTGAACTCCGTCTCAGCCCACGCTGTGCTGGCGCACGCGTCGAGGTTCTACACAGCCGCTTTTACGCGTCCGATCGCGCGGACAAGGAGGAGCTACTCCGTCGTGAGTTCGGTGAAGATCGGTCGGCTGCCTCCGATGTGCCAATGATCCTCGTGGCCACGCAAGTGGTCGAGGTCGGGCTCAACATTACCTGTGAGACGTTGCACACCGATCTCGCCCCGGCCGCGTCGCTCATTCAGCGCGCTGGCCGCTGTGCGCGTTTCGCCGGGGAGGCCGGCGACGTCTACGTGTATGAGCTTCCGCTCAACGATCGGGGTAAGATCGACTACGCGCCCTACCTGGACGAGGGTCAGCGACCTCTCTGTGAGGAGACGCGTGTGGCCTTGGTGGCACTGCTGCCGGCTGATGGGCGTGTGCTGACCTACCCCAATGAGCTAGCGCTGGTCGATGCGGCACACACCCGCTACGATGCCCAACTCCTCGAGACCCTCCAGCAGCGGCGGCACCAGCTCCGCGGGGCGATCGAGCGGACGCTGCGCAAACAAGACCGCAGCCTCGCCCGGGAGCTGATACGCGACGTCGACACCCGCACAATCATCATTCACCCAGAACCCACCGACGTCACTGTGCCGAACCCCTACCACTACCAGGGGATCGCCGTGCGTCCCGGCCGTCTGGTACGCTGGTATGACGTGGCCTGTGAGCGGGCGTGGGAGCTCGGTCTGGATTGGGTTGCGAAGATTGCCCAGGTTCAGGAAACTGCCGATGGCATCGAGGGTGGGGAGCAGCGGCGGGGTATCAGTACTAACTGGAGTCACGTGCTACGACCAACAACTGACCCGAAAGAGCAACGCAACCACAAGGCCGAGCTGTGGAGCGCCGGTTCGATCGTTGTGCTCAACCCGGCGCTGGCGCAGTACACGGTCGAACTCGGCCTGCAGCTGCTACCGGGTAGCACACCGGCGACAGAGTCGCCTCGGCTCCCACGAGGCAAGGGGCGCGAGCGAGGCGGGCCGATCCATCACGAGACATACGCCGAGCATATTGCCGGCCTCTACCGCGTCTACCGCGAGGCGCTGCGCGACCGCACGGCCGCGGCGCGGCGTCGACTGGAGCAGCGCTTCGGGCTGAGGGAGGGGACACTCGACCGGGCGATCCGCCTGATGTTCGCCGCCCACGATCTCGGTAAGCTCGACCGCTCGTGGCAGGGCTGGGCGCACCGCTGGCAGGCACGTGCGGCAGAGCTGCGTCACGAGCCGAGCATCGCGTTTCCCCCTGGCTACATGGCGGCTCACACCGACTTTGATGCACAGGATAGCCGTGAGGTGGCCGCGCAGCGGGAGGTGCGGCCGCCCCGGCCGAGGCACGCAGCGGAGAGTGCCCGCGCCGGGAGAGACCTCATCACGGCAGTCGCGGCAGGGGACGAGGCGCTACGCACCGCGCTTATGAGCGCGATCATCTGCCACCACAGCGCGCACCTGCGCAGCGACCACGGCTCGTTCACCCCCGCGCCGGGCGCGAAGGCCGCCTTCTATGATGCGATGCGCGCCGTCGGGCTCTTCGAGGACGAGCGGCTGCGCGCCTCCAAAG
>JBDLTZ010000066.1:0-10979 GCA_039805565.1 Chloroflexota bacterium
TGAGAGGCGCCGCTGAAGGTGCGCCGCCACCAGATCGGCATCTGAGGGAACATCGGCCGGCCGCGCCGGCTCGGCATCAGCGCGCACTACTCGCAGCCGCGCGGTACGCCGCGCCGCCGCACGATCGAGACGTCGCTGGGCCTCGACGCGCAGCCGCCGGAGCAGCGCGCCATCCTGCAATGCAGCCTCGATATCCGCCGTGGTAGGGGCGTATGGCCCGCCGTACACATCGAGCGCCTCGGCTACCAGCTCGCGTAGCCGAGGAGGTGCGGCCGGCAGGCCATCAGCCGCGCCGAGGGCCGCGGCGATCTCCGCCGGCGAGGGCTCGAGCGCGTCGGACCCGCCAGCCACGGGGGAGGAGAGCAGGTGAGTCTCTTCTATGACAAGCGCTTTCGCGTTTTCCGCATTCTGGCGCGGTGTTGTCGTGTCGGCGATCACCACGTTCTGAGGTGCTCGATCGGCGCTGGCGGCCTGATTTATTGCACCACGTCTCAGCACGTACACGCAGGCCTGCTGCCGTCGGTCGAACACTTCCCGCAGGATCAGCCCCTCGGCGCGTAGTCGCTTCTCATAGGTGCGGATTGTCCGTAAGCTGTGCCCGAAACCGGCCGCGCACTCGCGTGCGCTCTTCATCACGGCGCCCGTTGCTGGATCGGCCTGGCGCTCGAGCCATGCAAGATAGCCGTGGGGTCCGCCGGCGACACACTCAGGACGGCCGCGTCGTCGAGAGGCGCGCTCGACCGTGGGCAGGGGTGGGGGTTCGATCGTAGCGTCGAGCATTTCAGACTGTAGCTGCAAGCTATACACGCTGGGCTGCGTGCCGAGCTCGATGCGCCAGAAGTCCACACGACCCATGATGTCGCGCCACACTGATATAGAGCCCTTCGCCTTGATCGTATCGGGCTCTTCGCAGGCATAGATAGCCGCGGCCGCTTGCTCATCGGTGAGCCCACGCCCCACCAGGGCCTTGACGCGGATGTGTCGCACCGTCGAGGCATCCCAGCTCCCGCTTGCGTGCTTCCACGTTGCGATGTAGGCGCGATCTTCGAAGATGCGCCGGCCTTGATTGTCCGGGTCGCTCTTCAGTACCACGCGAGGCATTCCGCCTGGGCTTAGCATTCGCTTTACCTGGCGGTACACCAGAGTTAGGCGCTTTTCTTTCTCGGCGTCCCACGTTTGCGGTATGTAGTCGCCTTCGGGGGTTCGCCGCTCGCGCGTGCCCTCGACGGGCGGGTATACCTGGCGCAGCCGCTCGAGCTGGTGCACACGCCCCAGCGGCCCAGCGGCGTGCACGGGGAAGCGCCCGCCGTGCTTTGCCTTTGTGTTGAAGGTGCGAGGGATGCGGAGCACCTTGTTTTCATTCGAGCCGCTGCGGTCCCCCAGCAGTGCCACGGCCACGCCGCGGGCGTCGGCCTGGGTCGTGGGCTTGTCGCACTTCAGGAAGCCTTGACCGGGGCCGCGCCCGGTGCGAAGGTACAGACTCCACGGCAGCGGAGCGTCCTCGGGGGCATCGTCCACGAAGATCAGCCGTGAGGGGTTCGCATTCTCCTTCGTGGCCTGTTTCGCTCGGAAGGTGGTACGGGTGGTATAGACGTTGCCCCAGCGGTCGCGCAGCTCGACCGCGTAGGCTGCGGCTGTCTCGAGGATGTCGGGCCGCTCGGCATCGTAGAAGAACCATTGCCGGGTATCAATATCGCCAGTGGGCGCCCCCTCGTGGGGCATCAGCATACGAATGCCGGTCGAGGTGTTGTCATCGGCGATGCCTGCATTCAGCCGGAAGTATCCGCGCTGCCCTTCGTAGAGATAGGCGAAGTAGCGCGCGATCGCCGCAGTGTCATCAGAACGATCGGGCCTGTAGGCCATGTCAGAATGCAGTGCAGGGGCTGCGATCGAGGGCATCATAGCGCGCCCTCCTCGACCGTCACACGGCCTAGCTCACGGTTAAGCTCGACACGCTGGGCCGCTTCCTCGGCGGCGCCTTCCATCCGCACTTGCGCCAGGAGCGCCCCGCGGGTATCGGCGTCCCACACCAGCCACGCCAGGCCGGCGGCGCGCTCATGCTGGCCAGCGTCGAGCGCTGCGGCGGCTTGCTTTGCGTGGTGCGTGTCCCAGAGACTGATGCATCGATCGAGGTAGCGCAGCCGCTCGATCAAGCGATCGAGGGTGCGCTGGGCGTCGGGGTCGTCCTTCACAGCGGAGCGGTGCGCCTTCAGCGCAGCGCCGAGCCGCTGGTCGCGCCAGGTGTGGCGCTCGGTTTCTGGTGGGGTGTATGCAGTCACGTTGCCCCCTAATGGGGCACAGGTGGGGGCGCACGTTGACGAAATGTGTTACAATGACACTAACCCGCCATCCCGTCACATTTCGTCAGACCCGCGCCGCGCTGCGCCGCCCGCACCAGGGCGGCGTTTCGCATTCCCGTGCCGATGATGCACGAAGGCCCGACAGCGGTAGCGCGCTGTGGGCCTCCTCGGAAACTACTCAGGTTGTGCAGTCATCGGCCTATGCCGCCTATGGGTGATACTGTGGAAAATCGGATTGACGCCCGATTGACCGCGTGGTATCTTGTACATAGGCCTCGACCGCTTTTGCGATTCGCTACAATCGCCGCGCGTCGAGGTTGACTGATCGGAGCCTCTGGACTGTTGCGCGCCTAGTTTCTGAGGCGAGACGCGCATGGTTCGGGGGCTCTAAGCATTCCCCTAGTCTTTCAGCTCCAAGCTTTTGTCTCTCCACTCTTCAGCTGCCAGGTATAAAAACACCGCAGGTCGCACCACATAAGGCCATTCATCGGCCGATGGGGGCGCGCTGCGGTTTGGAGCTGCCGAGCGCAAAAGATTGAGACACTGCTAGTATAACCCCCCGTGCTTTGGGCGTCAAGCATTTTCATACCCCTCCCCCGAAATCCCCCACCAGGCGCAGTAACTATATGCTTAGTATACGAATAGCATATAGTTACTGTATAGCGGGGGTCTAGCAGAGACACAGCGCGCGTAGGGCAGGTGTTGTCAAGCACTAGAAATTGCTTACACCGCTCGGCGGGGTATATCGTAGTGCTACAAAACTTGAAATTATGTTCTGAATGTGGGCAGGACTCGACGGCAGACCCTAGTGCCCCCAGCTCACGCCGTGCCCCCCAGCACTCGCCGCAACACTGCCTCGACTCTAGCCCGTGCGTCCTGGTAGCGGCGGCCTGATGTGCCTGCCTCTGGGTAAACTTCCGCCACGATCTGTGGAATGCCCATTCCCCCAAGAAAGAGGCTCACGATTCGTGTGCTCTCAGGGTCGAGCGATTCAGCGCGTCCGGAAGCCGTGCGGCTATCGTCCGTCTGTACCTTCCCCGTACCTTCCTGGGATCTTCCGGCGAGCTCAGGACGGAAGCCAAAGGGCCGGGTATCTTCCACCGGCGCAGCCGAGGGCTCAGGCGCGCGCGCCCGCACTTCCACCAGGGCTGCCAGATCCTGTGCAGTGCAGTTTGGCACCGCCACCGGCTGTGGATCGCACGGTCCGTCAAGAATGGCCACGCCCGGCCGGAGGTCGAGCACCAGGCGCGCGGCGTCCCCGCCGAGCCCGCAGCGTCGAGCCTCATCCGCCGAAGTCTTGAAGATAAACCGCGAGCTGAGTGCATCGCGCACCAGACGTCCGCCCATGCGGTCTGCTGGGAGGCCCTGTCCGCTTACCAGGACATAGGCTCCGACCTTCCTTGCTTCAAGGATAATCCGCCCGATCGCCTCGACCGCCGGCTTGCTGGACAATGAGAGCACCGGCAGCTCATCGGCGAGCACTAGCAGCGGCGAGAAGTCGCGCCGGCCACGCCGATAGGCTTCTAGGCGCCGCTCTAACTCCTCGACCAGCAAGGCGCCGGCCTGGTCGAGCTCGCTGCCGGTGCTGGCCACGAAGCGTGCACCAGCCCCTTGTACGTCGTCGAGGATACTGCCGTGGGGGTCGAGGATCCCCACATCACCACCGATGCGCCGCACTTGCCAATACACGCCGCGCAAGAGCGTGCTTTTGCCCTGACCAGGCCGGCCGGCAATAGCTGTGCTCAGCAGTGCATCGATCGAGCCGTACAGAGGCCCATCCGACGTATAGCCGAGCAGCATCCGGTCTCGGCTCGGCGCCCATCCCGACGCTGCCAACTCTCCAATGCTGGGAGCGGTAGGCAGGGCATGGGGAAGCACAGGATCTGCGCCCGGTAGCATGCCCTCGACGTTGCTACGCGGGCTCCAGTGCGGCGCGTAGTGTAGCGTCGCGGGCACGGATTGCTGCTGAGCCTTCGTCAGAGCTACGACGTAGTGAGCGTGCACCGCCTCACGGCTGCCCCAGCGGCGCCAGGCGACGCCCAGCGCCACGCCAGCACCCCCCAGCAGCAGCAGCAGGGGCACCGCGCGCCACAGGCCCGCTAGGGCGATGTCGAGGGGCTCGAGGCGCTCGGCGATCACCGCTTCCCGGTAGAGCTGCTGCTGCCGAGCGGCTCGATCGAGCGGGTCGAGCCGCTGGCCCAGCGCCAGCACCAGCACCACAAGTGCGACCAGGCCCACGGCGCCCGCGCTGGCCAGCAGGACCAGGCGCACGGGCACGCCCTCTGCGCGCCGGGGGGAGTAGGACTCATGCATCACCGCACCTCCCGATCGAGGGGCATTGTTTCGCCCGTGTAGGGCCGCACCAGCCGCAGCGCCTCACCGGCGTGCGCCGGGGGGAAGCGGGGAAGATCGGCCTCGCGCATCAGTCGCCGAGAGCCGGCCGGCCGCACCTGGGGGCGCGGTGGCTCAGGCTCGGACTCGGCGCGTAGGCAGTAGACTGCGGCGGCCACTAGCAGGCCCACGCCGAGGGGGGTTCCGTCGCCGAACTCGAGGGGCAGCACCGCAGCCGTGCCCAGAGTTACCAGGCCGGCGCCGAGCCCGCAGAGAATCGGGCGCAGCCGCTCAGCGAGCGGAGCAGGGAGCAGGGGCAGATCGTTCCGAATGCGTCGAGGGTTCATGGGGTGCCCTCCGAATGAGGGCGGAGCGGGGGAGACGGGGCGCAATGATGTGCTAGAATGGCCCCGTCGGCGCTTACTCCGCCGGCCACGCTCCCGGCCGGTCGCACGGCGCGGGAGCACTTTTATTGAGGCCAGTATACCACCAGAATCAGACGTTACAAGACATGTCCGACAACAGCAGACGGCGCAGCCATGTTAAGACGTCTGGTGCAACGTCCGAGCGCGTCCTAGAGCGCCAGCTTTTTGACAATTGTCAAAACGAACTCGGCTCTATCCCTGAGCGGCATTCACGCCGAGCACGCCCTAGAGCAGCGTAGCAGCGAGAATAACGACGATCGCCACCAGCGCGGCCGCGGCCGTCGCCACCAGGGCGATACGCAGCCAGGGGAAGGGCTCAGGCGGGGGCGGTGGGGGCGGTGGGGCAGAGAGGCGCTCTTCGATACGCTGCAAGCGATCGAGGGCATCGCGCTGGGCGGCCGTCTGGTCTTGCAGGTAGCGCACCACCTCAACGGGCAACTCAGAGCGTCGAGCCGGTGGGCCGCCCCTCGGGATGTCCACCGCCAGCTCGTCGGCGAGCGCGGCGACATCCGCGGCCGATACCAGGATGCGGCGCCCGGCCTTCCGGGTCCGTAGCCGGCCTGCCTCACAGTACCGCGTTACTTGCCGCTGTGAGAGGTTCAGCGCTTGCGCCGCTTGCGCGGTTGTCAGCCATGTCTCTTCGCTCATAGTCGCCAGTATACGACACGCCGCGACGTCTCAGCGCGGCGTGCGTGCCCCCTACGGCGTCTCAGGGGCCCCAGCGTGTGTCCGATCGGACACACGCCGCGTATACCACACGCGGCCCGCTAGGGCCGCCCCCAGCACCACCGCGGCCACATCTGCCGGGTTGACCGGCTGCCCCTCGGCGTCGGCGATGCGCTCGGCTTCCTCGACCAGCACTGCGAGGTCCTCCGACGGAAGTAGGCTCAACCAGGTGCGCCCATCCTCAGTGGTGATCGTCAGAGTGTGCATGCTCATCCCTCCTCACTCCGGCAGCAGCAGCCGCTCGATCGCATCGCCGTAGGGGTTGTCTTGCGGATCAATCGCATCAAGATACCGCTTGGTGATCGCTTCGTCGCTGTGCCCCAGCTGTGCGCTGATAATGTCGGTCGGGGCACCGCTATCCTTCATTGCCCGTGCAAAGGTATGCCGCAGCGCGTGAAACTTCACGCCGAGCCGGTCCTGACAGATCATCTGCATCCTGCGCTCTGAAAGCGCCTCACCGCGGCGCCCCTTCAGTGTGTTCTCGCCACGCTTGTTTTCCTCCTTGCCCGTGTCCTGGAGTGCTGGCCACAGTGGCTTTTCGGGATCGAGCCGCCCCAGCTCGGCGCCGTAGAACATCTGAAGCCACGCCATAAGTGCCCGTGCAGCAACAGGCTTCAGCCCCTTTCGATCGGTTTTCCCGCCCTTCGTGCGCCGGAAGTCGAGCAGCACCCGATCGCCCTCGGTATGCAGGTCTTTCCACCGCAGGCCCGCAAGCTCAGTGAGCCGCCGGCCTGTTGTCACTGCCACGGATAGCAGCGCGTAATCCCGCGCGCCGGCGAGTGTGTCGCGCTTGATGTTTGCCAGCTTGCGCCGTAGCACATCTGATGCAATTGGGCGGGCTGTTTGATATGCTTCCACCTTGCGCCGCTCCACTCGCATAGCGGGATTGTGCGGCAGCATTCCCATGCGCTGGGCGTAGGTGTAGAAGCTACTCACCACAGCGATTCGTTGATTGAACGTCGCCGGTCTCGGCGCGCTGCCTGTTTTCTCGTCAGAGCTTCCCGCCCACCCTTGAAGTGCCAGAGCTACAAGCTCGATCGAGCTATTCAGGTCGAGCCCACCGCGCTGCAATGCAGCACGGAAGCTACCGAGCGTCGCCGAGTAGACCTTAGCGGTGCGCTCGCTGTCACTCCTGCCCTGTTTCGCGTGAAGCCAGGCAGCTATCATCGTATCGACTGATGCGCCGGCTCGCGCCAGGGGCGCCAGGGGCGCCGGGTCGAGGGGCACCAGGGCGCCGAGGGTATCATCGGTCATCACGTCACCTCTCAATGTCGGGGCGCCCCAGCACACGCCAGGGCGCCCCGTAGCGTCCTACTCGCCGAGGATGCGACGCCGGTTGCATCCTCGGATGCATCCACGCGGCTCCCGATCGTGCAGCCCTCGGTGGTGGAGCGCCAGGCCCGTACCGTCGGCGTCGCCGAGCAGCTCGTCACACAGTGCGAGGGCCTCGACCAGCCACGCACGGGCCGCTAGGAGCTCATCGCGCGTCAGATCGGGCTCGGGGTCGCACTCCGCCGCGGCGCGGCGCGCATTGCGCCAGCGGTGGTACTCGCGCCGGCCGTCGTCCACAGACGCGCCCAGCACCAGCGCTCGAGCAAAGGCATTGTTAAGGAACACCGGGCTATCCGGCTCGCTATCGCCTAGTAGCCGCGCTATCACGTCGAGCGGGGGCGGTACCGGCTCGGCGGCGGCGCCGCACTGGGGGCACACCAGAGGGGCACCAGCGTGCGCGGGCACCTCGCACCGTGGGCAGTAACCCTGATAGGCGAGCCGTTCAGCAGTTACCACCTTGCGCCCGTAGGGCGTCTCGATCGTGAGGCGCCGGCCGATACGCACCACGCGCCCAGCCAGCAGCCCATAGTCATCCTTCCGATTACTGCGTGGGAAGATGTGGTACACCGCAGCGCCGACGGTGTAACGGTGGGGAAGCGTGCTCACGGCTTACTCTCCTGAGCTCGAGCCCGGCAGCGGTCGCACACTGCCGGGCCACTATGATTCCAAGCTACGCGCGGCACCGGCAATACTCGCCGGCGTCGTCTTTCTTCGTGCAGTACCAGGTGCCCGGCGCCTTTGAGCTCTCCTTCATCGGCGAGCCGTGCGCCGGGCACATCGGCGAGCCATCGGCGCCCCACCGCGTCACCTCAGGCGCCCTCGAGTGCTGGGCCTTCGGCGTCGGCGCCGAGGGGCTGGCCACGCCCCAGCCGTCGCGCTCGGCGAGGCTCGTAATCAGCTTCTCCACCTCGGCGACGTTCGCCTCCTCGAGATGCACGTCAACGGGCACCCCACGGAACGCCAGGTGTACCACAGCCGAGCGCTTCGGCTGGGTGAACGTGAGGGGCTCGGCGCCCTCGACCGATTCGCGGGTCATGCGTCGTGCTGCGGTGCTCATCGTCTCAGGCTCTCCTTCATCGTCTCTTCAATCCGCAGTGCGGCAAATACGCTGCTGGGGGCGCCGTGGGGCGCCCCATGCTCGCGCTCGAGCATTACGCCACCTCGGCGCCGCGCTCGACCGTCCCAGCATGCGCGGTGTGCCCGCAGCCGGAGCACTCATAGCAGGGCTCGCCGCCCGGCGTGGTCCCCTCGACCATCGCGCCGGCGCAGTAGCGGCAGCGGAGCACGCGGGGCTCCAGCTCGACCAGCCGAGCGGCGGCGCGGTGCCAGCAGGGGCGGCCGTGTAGCGCTGCCTCACAGGTGCAGCCGGCCTTCGAGGCCACATAGGCGGCGCCGCTGCGGGCGCTCACGATGCGGAGCCGGCCGGCGTCGAGCGCCTCGACCGTCGAGGCCGGCAGCAGGACCGCGGCGCGCTCGATCGCGCGCAGCCACGCGGGGCGATCGGCGCACCGGCTGCGGGCCGTGTCGAGGGTGGAAGTGCTGAGTGTTAGCATCGGGCTTACTCCCCTGAGCTAGTGGCCTTCGAGCGGTCGCAACACTCGCGGGCCATATCGAACTATGCGTATAATATACATTAGACGAATAGTATTGTCAAGGGGGAATCTCGGACACTATCGCGCTCGATCGAGCGCCCAGCGGTAGCGCGCGGCGCAGTGCTGCCGAGCCTATCAACTGCCCTAATCAGCGAGGGCCGGCTGCGGCCGGCGAGAGGGAGGGACGCACCGCCCCCCCGGCCGTCCTCAGCGACCGGGGCCAGCTCCCGCTCGGCAGCAGCTGGGCGGAAGTGTCGAGCCCGTGGGCGCGGGGGCTCACCGCGGTTTTGTACGAAAGTACAAATGCTATTGGTGTCGAGCCTATGGGCGTGGGGGGCTCACCAGATCGAGCGACAGATTTCCGCAAATGCGGAAAGTCGAGCCCATGGGCGTGGGGAGCTCGCCGCCGCACTTTTGACCCATGGGTCAAATATCGGCGTCGAGCCCGTGGGCGTGGGGAGCTCGCCGCAGGTTGCGGGGCGGTGCTGCCGCTGGGCCAGCGGGCGGGAGCGGGGAGGAGACGTGACAAACGTTACACGCCACAAGTGCTAGCGACGATGTGGACCCGCCGCGCGCCCCTGGCGCAGCCTACGGGCCGCTGGGCCGCTCGATCGAGCGGGGGGCGCGGAACAGTACCCGCAGCTCGATCGAGCGGCTCTAGGGGCGTCCTACGCGGTCTGCCCATCACCGACGGTGCGGCGCCCTCGGCGCCGGGCCAGCACGCGCTCTGTCTGCCGCGTCTCCCGGTCCACACCTCGCAGGACGCGCCGCAGATCGTCAGGCGCCGCGCCGGGTATCTCGCCAGCCAGGGCGTGCGCCAGGCGCTCGATCTGGTGGCTTATGCGGGTCGAGGCGTACACCAGGCCGTAGCAGCGCCGACACGCATAGACCGCGGCCACGCTGTAGAGCCGCTTCACGCGCCGCCCGCACCCATCCGCCGGGCACCGGAAGTACCAGACGCGCCCCCGGCCTAGGTTGCTCGGAACGCTCTCTAGCAGGACTAGATAGTTCATCTGCCGAGGCTCACGCCCTGGCTGTCTGCTGGTGTAGGTCAGTCGCAGCCAGCCGCTGATCGACCGCGTCTCTGACTCGTAGCATACGCTACTCAGCTCCTCGTCTCCCCGCAGCCATCGCCACAAGCCCGCCGCGCGCCCGCCCGGCACGATCGCGCCCCTCTGTCGCATCAGGCCGGCGTCGAGGAAGCGGCACTCTTCTACCGTGGTCCTCGTGTCCCAGCGCCACCACTGCCCCGATCCTGGCCCGCCCATCGCCCCTCCATCCCGTTTTTGACTAAATCGCTAGAGATTGTGCCCGCCGAAAACGGTCATTTGTGGCATCCTGATGCGATGAAACACCGTTAACTGTTTTCCGGAAAAATCACGCCGCTACGCTGGCCAGCCGAGCGGGCCGCGCACACCTGGGGGCGCGCTGGCGCACCTCGCATACAGAGTCATTTCCGCGATCGTATCGCTCACCACGCCGGCCAGCTGCCGTGCTATCCTCGAGGTGCAGGCCGGCGACGGACCTGCGGCAGGCCCAGACCTGCGAGTGATTGCAGAAGCCCCTCGGCGCCCTCGAGCGCTGGGGGGCTATCTGTTTAGACCAGGCGCTAGATGCACGCCGCAGCCGGCACAGCGCTTCGACCATCGCCGCTCAGCATAGCCACTAGGTCGCCGTAGCTCACGCCCCGCTCGGCAGCGGCGCGGTGCACCACAGCAAAGTTCCCCATCGCGTAGGCCCAGCGCACCGGGTCGAGACCATCGGGCTCGACCGGCGCCGGGGTGTCGAGGGGTGCTGAGGGGGAGGGACGCACCGTGTTCCCCGCGTCCTGCGCCCCTACTGCCGCGGGCGCCGAGGGTGTACGCTCGAGGCGCCAGGCCTCGATCTCACGGGCCGCTTCGTCGAGCATGCGCTGCTGGTGAGCCTCGCCGAGCTTCCGCAGGTCCGGTAGCGCCTCACACACCGGGCGGGCCTTCCGGCGCCCTCGAGGGGTCGAGGGCCGGCGCCGGAGCTCATCGCGCAGCAGCGATGCCTCGAAGCTGAACCACAGCGTCCGGTCATCCCCTTGCTCCCGGTAGGTATCCGTCAGCCGCTCGACCAGGCGCAGCCGAGCCCGCAGCGCTGCCGGCTTCCACGTAGCGATCGAGCGCCGCAGCACCTCGACCCGTAGGGCGCCGGTCACATCCTCCGCAGCGTACCGATCGCCGCCATTCGTGGCCACGTAGCGGCGTACCACGCGCCCCAGCGTGCGTGAGAGGCGCCGCTGAAGGTGC
>JBDLTZ010000067.1:0-6316 GCA_039805565.1 Chloroflexota bacterium
AAAAGGCGGTCGTGAGTGAAGGAAGCACGAGGTCGTCATTTCTCGTCACATTATCCGTCACGACAGACCCGATTGGGATGCGGAATTCAGGCCCGGTCGTGAAAATGGGCAGCACGAGAGCGCGTGGGAGTCGAACCCACCAGCGAAGCTCGTCACCCCGCCCACTCGTTTTGAAGACGAGGACAGCCACCGGGCCACATCCGCTCTCACACCTGATTGTACCGGCGGCCGCGCCACATGTCAAAGCGGCGCCAGCGTCACACGGACACCAGCGCCGCCTGACCAAGTCCCAGAGCAGCCCTACGTGCGGAAGAAGTCGATCACCGAGTCGCGGTCCTCGACGCTCGGCATGATCTCGACGAACGTAATGCGATGCCAGGGGAAGATGACGCTCTGCACCCCCGCCGCCAGGTACGGCACATCCTTACCATCTCGCTTGCGCATGTTCGTCACCCGGATGAAGCTGTCGCTCGGCTGCGGGTCCTGCTCTAGGTCTGCCAGAACCGGGTCCTCGCCCGTGATGTGTAAGATGATCGTCTTCGCCACGGTCTGATCCTTTCCGTCGTCTTCTCGCAGCAGCCCGCGCCGCTCAGCCCAGCTCCACCCGCATCTTCAGCGTGCCGCACGTCAGCTCGTCGCCGCTCTGCACCACCACCGCCGACTGCGGCGCCAGCCGCCGCCCGTTCACCATCGTGCCGTTCGCGCTCCCGAGGTCCTCGACGGTGCAGACCCCGTCGCGCAGGGCGAGAATCGCGTGCCGGCGCGAAACCCCCGCGTCGTACCCACCCTCCGGCCCCAGGTCCACTTCCGGGTGGATGCTGCGCCCGGCATCCTCGCGCCCGATCAGCAGCTCGTCCGCGAGGCTCAGCGTGATCCGCCGCCAGCTTGCCAGCATCACCAGCGTCACCATCGGGCCACCGGCCACCTGCGCCACGCGCTTGACGGCCCGCGCTTGCGCAGGTGGCCGTGGCTCCACCCCGTCGAGCGCGCGAGTCGGGTCATAGCCGCGCTCGGCCATCAGGCTTGCGCCGCACTCGAGGCAGAAAATCACACCCTCAAGCTGCTTCGACTGGCAGTTGCCGCAGATGATCATCAGCCGCTCGTCTCACGCTCATCGAATGTCCCACGGCCCATCAGCCCGCGCGTGCCGTACTTGATGCGCTTGCGCCCCTCGTCGCTGGCTACGCCACCCCCGAGCAGCCGCGTGGCCTCCTCCTCGACGGTCCTCGCCAGCGCGATCTCCCCGGCGTCGAACAGCCGCGTGCTCGCCATCTTCAGCCGCTTCGTGGCCTCATCGATGCGCCCCGCCTCCGCTGCCTGCCACGCGCTCGACTGCAGCCGGTAGGCCATGAGCCGCTCCACCCAATGCTTCACCGCCGCATCCACGTGGTAGCTCGCCTGCCGCTGCGGCACGACCCGCAGCCGCACGATCTCCTCGGCGCTCTGGTCGCGCAGGTTGACGCCCGGCATATCGTAGCGCAGCCCGATCTTCACCACCGCGTGCTCGCCCACGCCCAGCGGCGGCACCACCAGCTCCAGCAGAAACGCCTGCACGTCGTTCCCCGTCCAGTCGCCCAGGCTCGCCCGCCACACCAGCTCCGCGTCCTCAACGACCGGCACGGACGAGATAAATGGCCGCACCTGGTCCAGCGCTCGCACCAGCCCCCCCGGCCGCACTGCCAGCTCCACCCGCACCCGCTGCGCGAGGACCGAGTGCATGCGCTTCAGCTCGTCGGCGAAGACGGACGCCACCTCCTGCGCCGTCGTGATGTAGCGCGCACGGCTGTTCTCGCTCGCCGTCATCGTCTCGAGCAAGTCCTCGTTCCACTCGCTCCCCACGCCGAGCGCCGTCAGCCCCACCCCGCGCGACTGCGCCCGCCGTGCGATCTCGACGCAGCGGCTCTCGTCGCCGTACGTGCGCCCGTCTGTCAGCAGCAGGATGCGGCTCACCGCGCGCGCGAGCATCGGTCGCTGGATCTCCTGCGCCGCCAGGGCCAGGCCGGTCGCCATCTCGGTCCCGCCCGATGCCTCTACCCGCCCCACCGCCTGCTTCAGGTCGGCCTTATTCACTACCCGCTGCGCCCCGATCACCACCTCGGCACGGTCGTTGAACACCACCAGCGAGAAGTTGTCCTCCTGCCCCAGCTGGTCAATGATGCGGCTCGCTGCGTCCTTCACCTGCTGCAGCCGGTCCCCCCGCATCGAGGAGCTTCGATCCACCACCAGGCACAGGTTTAGCGGCAGCTTCGGCAGCTGCGCCGGCAAGCCCTCTGGCCTGGCCTCGAGGAGCACGTACACAAGCTGCTGCTCGTCGCTCTCGCCTACGGCGGCGCGGCTTAACGTGCGGTTCAGATGAATGCGTGGTGCCATTTTTGACGGCTACCTGCTGATGCCTAACGGCTGACGACTGGAAGCCTTACCACAACCGCCGAGATGTTGTCGTCTCCCCCGGCGGCGTTCGCGCGCGCGATCAGCTCTTCGCACGCCGCCTGTGGTGTCACCGCGCCCACGACCACCGCGCACAGCTCCTCGTCCTCCACCAGGCTCCACAGGCCGTCGCTCGCCAGGAGCAGGTGCGTCGCATTGCCCAGCGGCTCGGTCACCAGATCCACCGCCACCCGCGGCTGCTGGCCCACTGTCCGGTAGAGCTGCGAGCGAAGCGGGTGCTCGCGCGCCTCCGAGGGGTCCAGCTGCCCCAGCTCGATCAGCCGCCCCACCGCCGAGTGGTCGTCCGTGAGCACCTGCGCCCCCGACGCTGACATGAGGTAGGCGCGTGTGTCGCCGACGTGCCCAATGTGCAGCGTGTGCCCCAGCAGGAGCGCGATCGTGCAGGTGGTTCCCATGTCCGAGCCCGTCAGCTGCGCGTGGTCCCACACCGCGCGGTTGGCCTCCTGCACTGCAGCCACGAGCATCGGTCGCAGCGCCGCGCTCACGTCGCCATCCAGCGCCGGCACCACCAGCTCGGCCAGTACGTGGCGCACCGCCGCCGCGATCGCCTTCTGGCTGGCGACCTCGCCGCCGTCGTGCCCGCCCATGCCATCCGCCACGATGAACAGGCCGGCGAGAAGATCGCTCTCCTCGCGCGGCAGCGTCACAGCCAGCCCGAAGACATGGTCCTGGTTGACCTCCCGCACCCGCCCGATATCACGCAGCGCCGCGAACGTCAGTTGGCCGGGGCCGTCGCTCCGCCGCTCCACCTGGACTGGGTCGAGCGGCAGCGTCCCGTGCTGCGCGGCGGGGGCGGGCTCCCGCAGCGGCAGCGTCCCGTACTCGCGACGCAGACTGTCATCGTTCTCAGGCATCAGTCAGTGTGCTCCCTGGCCTTCAGCCCTCGGCGCTTCCTCACGCCTTCAGCGCGTACACATGGTGGTCCATCGAACCTACGTACACCACGCCGTCCACCACCGCCGGCGACGAGACCACCGGCGCGTCCGTCTGGTGCTTCCACACCAGCGCGCCGCTGCTGGCGTCAACGCAGTAGATGCAGCCGTCCACCGCGCCGAAGTACACCCGCCCGCCCTCGACCCGCGGCGACGAGGTGATCTGGCTGCCGGTCTCGTACTTCCACGCCTGCCGCCCGTTCTTCGTCTCCACCGCGTACAGCCCGCCGTCCACGCTCCCCACGTACACGCGGCTCCCGGCCACCGCCGGCGATGAGTTCACATAGTGGTTGGTCCGGAGCTTCCACAGCGGAAAGCCGCCCTCGCCATCCAGCGCATAGAGGAAGTTGTCCATCGAGCCGACGTACACCACGCCATCCTGGTACAGCGGCGAGGAGATCACCGGCTGCTGCGTGCGCTGTTTCCAGCGGATGCCCCCGTTCTTGATGTTCAGCGCGTACACGTAGCCGTCGCCCCCACCAAAATACACCGACTCGGGCGTCACCCAGGCCGAGGAGCGGATCGGCATCCAGGTGCGGTACTTCCAGATCTGCGTGCCCTTCAGCCCGTCCAGCGCGTAGAGGTGCTGGTCATCTGAACCGAAGAAGATCACGCGGTCCTCAACTCTGGGTGATGACCGCACCGGCTTGCCGGTCTTGAAGCTCCAGCGCAGCGTGCCCCGCCGCTGGTCCAGGGCGTAGAGGGCGCCGTCCTCCGAGCCTACCACCACCATGTCCTGCCACACCGCCGGCGAGGAGGAGATGCCGCCCTCGGTGGCGTGCTTCCAGCGGAACTCACCCCGCGCGGCATCCAGAGCGTACAGGTTGGTGTCGTAGCAGCCGACGTACAGGGTGCCGCCCGAGACGCACGGCGAGGAGCGCACCTCGTCCTCGCACCTGAAGCGCCAGACGAGCTCCGCACCCACGCTGCCGCTCTTCGCCGGTCCCGCCGGTGCGCGCGTGCCCGCCGGGCCCTGTATCACAGCACCCCCAAGAGCGGGGATCTGCAGCAGCGCCTCCCGCATCTCCGCCGCCGTTGCCCAGCGCTTCGTGATGTCGTACTCGAGCGCCCGCGCGATCACAGCGTCCAGCTCCAGCGAGATCTTCGGGTTCAGCTGGCGCAGCGGCCGCTCGTGGAAGGTGAAGGGGGTCTCCAGACGCGGGTCGCTGCCGGTCAGCAGGTGGTGCAGCGTCGCGCCCAGGGCGTACACATCTCCCTGGGGCTCGGCCACGCCGCGGTACTGCTCCGGCGGCGAGTACCCCTCGGTGCCGATGATCGTGCCCTTACGATCGGCCCGCGTCAGGCTCCGCGCGATGCCGAAGTCGATCAGCACGATGCGGTCGTCGGGCATCGCCATGATGTTCGAGGGCTTGAGGTCGCGGAAGACGATCGGCTCCGGCTGCTGGGCGTGCAGATAGGAGAGGACGTCGCACAGCTGGACAGCCCAGCGCGCCACGCGCGCCTCGTCCAGCGGGCCGTCGGCCTCGTCCAGCACGGTCTCGAGGTCGTTGCCGGGGATAAGCTCAAGGATCACGTAGATCCGCCCATGCTCCTCGAAGAAGTCGTACACCTTAGGGATCGCGGGGTGGTGCAGCGTGGCAAGCAGGCCGGCCTCCCGCTCGAAGTTCTTCAGGTTCAGCAGCCGGGTGTTCGAGTCCGGGGCGCTCTGGTACATCTCCTTGATCGCGCACGGCCGCACCACATCCTTGAAGCGTAAGTCCCGCCCCCGGTACACCACGCTCATGCCGCCGATGCCTAGCGTGCCCTCGATCGCGTACCGCTCCTGCAGCACCACCCCCGGCTGCATCACCGGCCCGGCGGTCCGCTGCGCGCCGGGCACAGCTGTGCCCTGCGGATCAGCCTCTCCATCCGGCACGCGCCCCGCGCCGATCCCCTTGGTTGTCCCCGCCTTCTTGATCAGAGCCATCTCCACCCTCCAAAAGGGATCTCCAGCAGCAGTGCAGCGTCCGTTCAGCGTTGGCGCACGTATCCTACCCATTATAGGCTGATGCCGTAGCCGAGGCAACCGTCGCCATGTTGGAGGATTCGCGCCGATCCCGCAATAAACCGCCGGCCCCGCCCCGTTTGCGAGAGCGCAGCCCCTCGGCTACTATAGGGGTAGACGCGCCATCTATAGAGGCATAAGCGCGCCTGCCGCGAAAAGGATACGTACGCCCATGACTACCCGCGTT
This sequence comes from Chloroflexota bacterium, assembly GCA_039805565.1. Taxonomy (GTDB): domain Bacteria; phylum Chloroflexota; class Chloroflexia; order Chloroflexales; family Roseiflexaceae; genus CALJIC01. Next base: position 5,573 of record JBDLTZ010000067.1, read on the forward strand.
CTGATCACCGGGGTCACCGGCCCTGTCGGCAGCGCCCTCGCCGACGAGCTTCTGACCCTACCCGATATCGAGCTTCACGCCTTCAAGCGCTGGCGCAGCGACCCGCGCCCCATCCAGCACCTCTTCGGGCGCATCACGCTCCACGAGGGAGATATCGAGGACCCCTTCGCCATCGCCGGTGCCGTCCGCGCCGCCGCGCCCGACTTGGTGTACCACCTCGCCGCCCAGAGCTACCCCTCGGCCTCCTGGGATGCGCCCATCACCACGCTCCGCACCAACGTTGAGGGCACCGTCAACCTGCTCGAGGCCGTCCGCGCCCACGCGCCCAACGCCCGCGTCCATATCGCCGGCTCCAGCGCGCAGTACGGCGTGGTCTCCCCCGAGCACGTCCCCATTACGGAGGCCCACCCGATGCGCCCCGGCTCGCCCTACGGCGTCAGCAAAGTGGGCCAGGAGCTGCTCGGCCTGCAGTACCACGACAGCTACGGCCTGCACGTGGTCGTGACGCGCTCGTTCAACCACGTCGGCCCGCGCCAGGGCGACCGCTGCTCGATCCAGACGTTCTGCCGCCAGATGGCGATGATCGAGGCCGGCCTCCAGCCGCCCGTCCTCTCCGTCGGCAACCTCGAGCCGCGCCGCGACTTCAGCCACGTGAACGACGTGGCCCGCGCGCTCTGGCTCCTGCTCCAGCGCGGCCGGCCCGGCACGGTCTACAACCTCTGCTCAGGCACTGCCACGCGGATC
>JBDLTZ010000068.1:0-7445 GCA_039805565.1 Chloroflexota bacterium
GTTCTCCTCGGTGAGGCGGCCGCCGTACTCGCACCCCTCAAACGCCTCGGCGTACTGGACTCTGCGGCCAATCTCCGCCCCGTAGAGCTCGATCAGCTTGCTACGGTAGCGGTCGGCGTCGCGGCGCAGTCGAGCGTCGTAGGTTTTGGCGAGCCACGTGCGGCGGTCTTGCTCGCCCTCGGGGACCTCCTGCAGGTAGCCGCCGTTCGCCGGGAGCCACTCGTAGAACTGCGACGTGTGGGCGTGGAACATGTCTAGTTTCGCGTCTACCGCCTCGTCGATCGCCACGACGACGTCGGGCGTGAACGGGTAGGGCTTCTGGAAGGTGTCGCTCACGTAAACGATCACCGGGTTCTCCACGAGGTGTTCGTGGAAGGCGCTGACGTTCGGCACGGTGACCATGTAGGCCGCGTCCTGGATGAGCTGTGCGGTGTAGCGGTGGTCCGGGTGGTAGTCGTTCGGGCGGGGCGACATAATCAAGTCCGGCTGGAACTCGCGAATGAGTGCGATAATCTGGGCGCGGTTCTCGAGCGTTGGCAGGAGCTGACCGTCGTGGTTGTCGAGCACCTGGTACTCGATGCCGATGGTGGCGGCGGCTGCGGCGGCCTCGGCGCGGCGCCGCTGGGCAAGGCGGCCACCGCCGGTCAGGTGGTGGCCGGCGTCGCCGTTAGTGACGGAGACGAAACGGACGGTGTGGCCCTGGCGGGCGTAGAGCGCGGCCACTCCGCCGGCGGTGATATCGCAGTCGTCGGGGTGGGCGCCGATGACGAGCACGCGCAGCTTCAAGCTTGACATATGCGATTCAGACACGGGTGTTCTCCTTCGAGGTTCAGGGCGACGTTACCCAATACGAATAGGCGGCCGGCTCGGTGGTGAGGGGCGTCGCGCCGGAGACGACCAGGACAGCGCGCTCGCCGTCTGACACGCTGATGGTCGCCCGGCCGCGCTCGTCTACCGCAACGGGCTCCACAGATGTGGCGGTGCCGACGAAGCGCACCAGCCGCAGCTCCCACTGCTGCGCGAGGTCACCGATGGTGCGTACGAATCCCACGGCATCCCAGCCGCCGTCGCCAGACTCGGCAGCGTCACGGTAGCCGAGCTCGGGGATCTGGATGTCGTCGATCAGCATGCCCGGGCCGTTGATGGCGGCATCGCTCACCAGCCAGAAGCGGAGCTGCACCGACCGGCCGGCGTAGGGTGAGAGGTCCACTTCTTCGTCGAGCCATGTGCCGCGCAGCCCCGCGCCGATCTCCTGGCCTGGCGTGCCGCTGACGCCGGTGAAGGCGTGGCCGAGGCTCTGCCCCTGTGGGTCCTCCTCCGTGGTCGTGCGGCCGGGGAGGGTCTGCCAGGAGGTGCCGCCGTCGGTCGAGGCAGTGACGAAGGCGTAGTCGAAGTGGCGCTCGATCTCGTGCCAGAGCCTGAAACGGAGCGTGGCCCTTTCGAGCCCGGTGAGATCGAAGGAGCGCGTCAGGGTGGAGACGCTCTCGTCGCCGCGGTTGCTCCACCAGGCGTAGACGCCCTCGGCAGGCTGCGGCCCGGCGAGCGGGACAGTCTCGGCGCCGTCGAAGGTGAGCGTCAGCGGCCCATCGAGCGTGCCGATGTAGTCGGCGCCGAACTGGCTCACGGTGGTATCGGCCGCCGGCTGCGGGGGGGTGGTGTCCACCCGTCCAGGGAGCAGGGTGTAGGCGAACCGGCCATCGCCGACCGCGCGGTCGTTGATCAGGTTGGCCACCGTCCAGTCGGCGAACAGCTCTGAGAAGCTGCTGATGTCCGGTCGCTTCCGGGCCGCGATGCTGGCGAACATCTCTGGGTTGTTGCCGGCGTCGGTGGCGGAGAGCTCGGAGAGGCCTTCGTCTCCGGCGTACTGCTCGTGGAAGTAGCGCGCGAACAGGCGCGACATCCCGTAGTGGCGGCCGCTGCTTGACCACGTGGTGAGCTGGAGGTCCGGGCTGGCGAGGTACGCGATGGCGCCGGCGTGGTCAACGTAGCCGTTGAGGTCCTCGGCCAGAGAGGCGAGCCCCTCGTCGAGCCAGGCGGGGCGGCGGCGCTGCTGGTTCCAGGCGATCATATGCTGGAACTCGTGGGCGAGGGTTGCGCTGTAGAGCGGTGTGCCGACGGGGAAGGAATTGACGCCGACGACGAACATCTCGCGCTGGTTGCTGAAGCGGTTCGCGCCGCGCGCCACAGCGTCGGCCGAGGAGAAGTAGCCGCCGACGCCGCTGAGGTTGGTGTTGAGCACGGTGAGGCGCGGGTCGCCGTCGATGCCGGGCGAGGGCTCGGAGCCGAAGAGCGCGCGGTTGCGCGGGTAGATGCGCTCCTCGAAGTCGGCTGCGGCGCGCTCGAGGAGGTTCTGATCGATCTGCAGCGACGTGTCGACGTACATCAGAAGAACCGGGCCGACGTAGCGGAGCTCGGCGGCGACCTGCTCGAACGTCCCGCTCGCCCGGCTGAGCACCCAGAACTGCTCGACATCTCCGAGCTGCGGATCCTGTGAGGGGACGCTATCGGCATCACCTGCGCGCGTACGTCCGAAGGCCGTGGCGAGGGCCTGCCCGTCTCTCGCTAATGGCACGGCTCCTGCAAACAGGATCGCATCGTCCACCGTGGCGGCGAGACCTGCGGGGGAAGGCGAGGAGGTTACCACTGGTTCTACCGAGGCTGGCGCTGCTGGTGAGGGGACGGAGGTGGTGCGGGCGAGTGCGGGCGGGTCGGTCGGTGTGGTGACGGGCACAATCGTTCGAGGGGCGTTGCCGGTCGGCAGAGGGGGTGTGCACCCGGCGAGCAGGCCGAGCGTGAGTAGTATGAGCAGTCCCCGACGCACGGCAGCATCCTAACTAGGCGGCAGCACTCGTTCATTATAGCGTATCAGCGCCACCCGTATCCAACGGCCGGTAACCATACGCTGTGCTCTGCACGCAGCAAACTTGTCCTAGGAAAGAACAGTACCAGTGATAGTAGAGCGGCGGGAGCAACGTGCTGTTGAAGCCGCCGCGAATCTCTCGCACTATGGTGCTGTATCCGGGCTAGGAAGGCCGGGTGCATACCGAGGAGCATCGATAACGTCTCGCGGGTAGGTTGACGGAGGCAGACTATGGTGGCGATGTTCGTTCAGCTAGCTATTGTCGGTCTGTGGGGATGTATCCTGGTGGTTCATACGCGTAGGCTGCTGCGCCTGGCGCAGGTCACGGCGCCGAATTTCTGGCAGGACCGCAGCGGGCAGACGCGGCTAGCGCGAGTGTGGTTCTGGCTGGGCCGCGAGGAGTTCTGGCGCGCGGTGCAGGCGGATGGTGCGCGCTGCATGCAGCTCACGCTGATGGTCTTCCTGCTGGCGTGGGGCGTGCTGTCCTGACAGCGAAGCTGAACAACAAGGTTGCCGAACTGTGACCGTTCGCTGGATGGCCGTGCTGACCGGCTTTGTTGTCGATGTGCTGGTGACAGCACTGATCAGCACGCTGATGACGCCGACGGCTGAGAGCCTGGCGATGGCGCCGGACCTCTCCCGTGCGGACCACCTTCTGCTCCTCGGCCTCGGCCTGGCCTCGACGGCTGCGGGCGGCTACCTCGCGGGGCGTCTGGCGGGCGACGCTGAGGTGCTCCACGGTCTGCTGGTAGGCGTGGTCGGTGTCATTCTCGCACAGCTCCCAGCGGTAGGCAGCGACCCGCCGATACCGCGCGTATTCGTGATCGCGAGCGCTCTGGGCTGCGCGGCGGGCGCGTGTGGCGGTCTCTTGAGCCGGTACTTCCCCTCCCCCAGCCGCGCGCGTGGCTGAAACCTCCGGTAGCCACCTCCAACGGCTGCCAGCCACAAACCCACTGTGCTATAATCGATCTGTTTCCACGCTCTCCACGCCTGTGCAGGTGGCAGCATGCCTGAGGACTCACCGATCCTGTTCGACTTTCCGCCCAAGCCGGATGCGGCGCTGGTGGAGGGCCAGGGGGGGGAGCGCGAGCTCCCCGTCGTGCCGCTGATCAACACCGTGCTCTTCCCCCATATGCTCACACCGCTGTTTGTCGGCCGGGAGCGCTCCGTGGCCGCGATCGAGGACGCCATGGCTGGCGACCGGTTGGTGCTGGCGATCGCGCAGCGCGAGCCCGACATCGAGGACGTCGGCCCGGCCGACCTGTACGAGATCGGTGTCGAGGCTGCGATCCAGCGCATCCTGAAGATGCCAGACGGCTCGATCTCGGTGGTGGTGCAGGGGCAGCGGCGGGTGCGGGTAGCGGAGTTCGTGCAGGAGCGGCCGCTGCTCCGGGCGCGTGCGGCGGTGGTGTACGAGGACAACGAGCGGACGATCGCCGTCGAGGCGATGATGCGAGCCGTGCTCTCGCTGTTCGAGAAGGTCGTAAAGCTTTCGCGAACCCTGCCCGACGACTCGTACATCATGGCGATGAACGTGGACGAGCCGGGCTGGCTGGCGGACCTGATCGCCTCCACGCTGCCGCTGGATGTGGCGCGGCGCCAGGAGGTGCTGGAGACGCTGGACCCTGAGGAGCGGCTGCGGCGGCTGTCGATCATGCTGACGCAGGAGCTCGACGTGCTGGAGCTCGAGAGCCGCATCCACAACCAGGTGCAGAAGGAGGTCGATCGCTCGCAGCGTGAGTTCTTCCTGCGCGAGCAGATCAAGGCGATCCAGCGGGAGCTGGGGCAGAGCGACCCGGTGCAGCGGGAGCTGGTGGAGCTGCGCGAGCGCGTGCTCTCGGCGGAGATGCCGGAGCGCGCGCAGCTGAAGGCGCTCGAGGAGCTGGAGCGGATGGAGATGATGGCGCCGGCCTCGCCGGAGTACAGCGTCATCCGCACCTACCTGGACTGGCTGCTGGATCTGCCCTGGATGCGGCAGACGGACGACAACACCGACCTGCGGGCGGCGGCGGAGGTGCTGGACTGCAACCACTATGGGCTGGCGAAGGTTAAGGAGCGCATCCTGGAGTTTATGGCGGCGCGGATGCTCGCCGGTCCGCGGCTGAAGGCACCGATCCTGTGCTTTGCCGGGCCGCCGGGGGTGGGGAAGACCTCGCTGGGGCGGTCGATTGCCGAGGCGTTGGGGCGGCGCTTCGTGCGGATCTCGCTTGGCGGAGTGCACGACGAGGCCGAGATCCGCGGGCACCGGCGCACCTACATCGGCGCGCTGCCTGGCCGCGTCCTGAAGGCGATGAAGGATGCCGGGACGGTGAACCCGGTGTTCATGCTGGATGAGGTGGACAAGCTGGGGAGCGACTTCCGCGGCGACCCGGCGGCGGCGCTGCTGGAGGTGCTGGATCCCGAGCAGAACAACAGCTTCACTGACCACTACTTCGACCTGCCGTACGACCTCTCGCGGGTGATGTTCATTGCTACCGCGAACCTGCTCGACCCCGTGCCGCCGGCGCTGCGCGATCGTATGGAGGTGATCCAGCTGCCGGGCTACACCGAGGAAGAGAAGCTCGAGATCGCCCGCCGCTTCCTGGTGCCGCGCCAGCTCGAGGCGAACGGGCTCGTCAACGCTGAAGGAAGAACGCTGAACGTTGAACAGCGGGCAGCGAAAATGTCATCATCGGACGAGGGAACAGCGCCGCTCCAAACGGCGGCTGCTCCAAAGACGCGCACTGGGTCAGACGGTGACACCCTCATCGTTCAGCGTTCAGCGTTCAGCGTTCGGTTCACCGACACCACGCTGCACCAGCTGATCCGCGGCTACACCTACGAGGCTGGGGTGCGGAGCCTGGAGCGCGAGATTGGTGCGGTGTGCCGCAAGGTGGCGCGGCGAGTCGCCGAGGGGCGCTCGTATCCCCGGGTAGTGCGGCCGTCGCTGCTCGAGGAGTACCTGGGGCCGCCGCAGCGGGCGCACGGCACGGCCGAGGCGCGGGACGAAGTGGGGATCGCGACCGGGCTGAGCTGGACGGCGGGCGGCGGCGATGTGATGTCGATCGAGGTCTCGGTGGTGAAGGGCAAGGGCGGTCTCATGCTCACCGGGCAGCTGGGCGAGGTGATGAAGGAGTCGGCGCAGGCGGCGCTCTCGTACGCGCGGGCGAGCGCCGAGGGCCTGGGGATCAAGGCCAAGCGCTTCGAGGGGTGCGACATCCACATCCACGTGCCGGAGGGCGCGGTGCCGAAGGATGGGCCCTCGGCAGGCATCGCGCTGGCGACGGCGCTGGTGTCGGCGTTCACCGAGCGGCCGGTGCGGCGCGACGTAGCGATGACGGGCGAGATCACGCTGCGCGGACGGGTGCTGCCGGTGGGAGGGGTGAAGGAGAAGGTGCTGGGGGCGCACCGTGCGGGCATCGGCACGGTGATCCTGCCGCGCCGCAACGAGCGTGACCTGGCGGAGGTGCCGGCGCACGTGAAGCGGCAGATGCGCTTCGTGTACGTGGAGCGGATGGACGAGGTGCTGGTGGCGGCGCTCTGCCCGTGGGACAACGGCCACAGGGGGAAGGTGGCGGTCGCCGAGGCCGGCGATGCTCGCGCGTCCTGACGGGAGACTCTGTGCAGGAGGGCCGCCGATCGGCAGGCCCTCCTGCGTGCTGTCCTACTGAGCCGGCTGGAGGAAGTCCGACGCCGCCCACCCCTCGGCGCCGGTCTCGTCCCGCACGCGTAGCCACGTGCGGCCCTCGGCGCTGGTCGGCTCGCCGACCACGGTGACGACGCTGCTCTCCGGCAGGGTCTTGATCGGCTGATTGTTGGTGCTGGGCTCGGCGCGTAGGAACAGCCCCTCGGCGCCGGTGCCGGTGACGCGGAGCTGCTGGCCGACGGCGCCGGCGGGTGGGGCGGTGGGCTCGGGGGTCGCCGGGCTGGGCGTGACCGTGGCGATCGCCGGGAGCGTGGCGACCACCTGGGGCAGCTCGTCGGCGGGCTGCTCGCCGGCCTGCGGCATGGCCGAGGGGCCGGGCTGGCTCAGCAGGTAGAGCGTGGCGGCCACGAACAGGATCGCCACGGCCACCAGGATAAAGCGCCAGCCGCCGTACTGGAGCCAGAGGGTGAACTCCTGGCGTGAGAACGGCACGGAGCGGGAGTTGCGGCTGCGGCCGGCCCCGGCACGCTCGCTGCGCCAGTTGGGGTTCAGCGGGTCGCCATGCGCGTCTGTCTGCGAGAGCCGATCGGTGGACGGCTGCTCGCGGCGCATTGAGCGGGTTGCCCGCGGTTCCTGCGGGTCGTAGTCTTCGCGCGCCATCTCAGCGCTCCTTTCGCGCCACACTGAGCTTCGAGGGCCTCTGTATCTTAGCACGGCGGCGCCCCGCTTTCAACACAAGTGTTTTAGGCGAGGCTGACGGCGGGTGACGGGCGGCTCAGCGGTTGCCCGCGATCTGCGCGCGCCAGTAGTCCAGCAGCTCCAGCACTATCTGCTCGATCCCGATGCGCGGCTCCCAGCCGGTGTCTCGGCGCAGGCGGGCGTTGTCGCCGAGCAGGATCGGCTCGTCGAGCGGGCGGAGGCGGGCGGGGTCGACGCGCACCTCGGCGGGGGCGCGGCCGT
>JBDLTZ010000069.1:0-7769 GCA_039805565.1 Chloroflexota bacterium
TGCCCTCCGGGACAGCCGTGGGTCTGGGGCGATGAGCTGGTTAGCGTTTCCAGCGCTCCAGCAGCGGTAGGAGCTCCGGCAGCGTGTCGATCGCCGCGTCCGGTCGCACGTCGCCGAGCGGGAACTCGGCCGTTCGCATCCACACGGCACGCATGCCCAGCGCCTGCGCGCCGAGGATATCCTCGCGCGGGCTATCACCCACGAACACCGCCTGCTCCGGCGCCACGTCCAGCAGCCCGAGCAGGCGTCGAAAGATATCGGGGTGCGGCTTCCAGAGGCCGATGTCGCCGGAGAAGATCTGGTGCTCCAGGTGCTCCAGCAGCCCGAGCGTCTGCAGGTCCTCGCGGTGAAGGTCGCCCGGCCAGATCGTGTTGGAGATCACTCCGGTGCGTAACCCGGCCGCCCGCAGCGCCGCCAGTGTCGCGGCCGCCCCCGGCGTCTGCGCCACCCCCTCGCGCAGCGCCGCCGCGTAGCGCCGCACCGCCTCTAGCAGCTGTGCCTCGCCTAGGGTCAGGCGATGCTCCTGGACCGACGCCGCGATCCAGTCGGCGAGGCGCAGGTTGACGTGGCCGCCTGTGGCCTGCTGCCACCCCTCGGCCAGCCGCGCGAACATCGCCTCGACGAAGGCATCCTCGTGCGGCGGGAGCGGGTGGCCCTGCTCCAACAGATAGCGGTAGACGCCCCGGATGCCAGGTGTCTCGAACTCGCGCCAGGTGCCGTTGCCGGGGTGGGCGTACTTCAGCAGCGTGTTGCCCATATCGAAGAGGACGGCTCGCACCATGAGCTCACTCCCCCGGCCGCTTCGACGCGGCGGCCACGATCTGCTGCAGGTACTCCTGCCACGCCTGCCGGTTCTCCAGCGTGATGCGCCGGACGCGCTCCAGGTCATCGCCCAGCGCCGCGTCGTGCGCGCGGGCCAGCGTCTCCTGGAACGCCCGCGCCATCTCGGCCACCGCGCGCCGCATCTCGCCGTTTAGCTCGCGCTGGCGCTCCAGCTCGCGCTGCAGGTAGGCCACCATGCGAATGGCCTCCTCGTGCGAGAGGATCTCGTTGGTCTCCACACGAACCTCCTCAGGCGAAGCCTGCAAGCATTGAGAGCGATGAGTAGAGAGGTTGCACATGTTCAACGTGCACGGCGTTCAGCGTTCAGCTGTAGGGGCGTCACGAGGCCACGCGCCGCTGCCAGAGGTCGTACAGCAGGGGGATGTAGCGGCGGTCGTAGGCCGGCAGGTAGCGCACGGTCTCCCCGCCGAAGCCCTTCTTGAAGCGGTACACGCCGATCAGCGGATCGCTCTGGGCCTGTGCCTCGAGCCGCGCCCGCTCGGCCTCGTCCTGGGCCAGCGCGGCCTGGCCGAGCGCGTCGGGGATTCCCCAGAAGTCGTAGCTGGTGCAGCCGGCGTCGCGCGCCCACTGCAGCGCCTGCCACTGGAGCGCGTGGTTGGCGCCTGCCCGCAGCCCTTCGTCGGTCGAGCCGCCGTAGAGGTACAGCCCCTCACCGGCCCAGGCGAAGACCATGCAGGTGCCCACGGTGCGCCCCTCGCGCTCGGCCAGCAGCAGTCGGGCGTGCCCCCCGGCCGAGAACAGTTCCCAGGCCCGCCGGTAGTACTCGCGGCTGTGGATGGCGAAGTTGGCGCGCGCCCCGGTCTCCTGCATGATCGCGTGGAAGCTCTCCAGGTCGTCGGCGTCCAGGCCCTCGCGCACCGCCACCCCCTCGCGCGCGGCGCGGCGGATGTCCGCCCGGTGCCCCTTGCTCATCGCCGCCAGCAGCCGCTCCGGCTCCGGCGCCAGGTTCAGATGCACGCTGCTGCGCGGCTGGATCGGCGTGGCCTGAACGAAGCCGCGCGCTGTGAGCCTCTGGTGGAGCGCCTGGGCCCGCGGGTCACCCTCCAGCAGGTTCGGCTCGACGCGCAGGAACACCGCCAGCGCGCGCCGCGCCATCCGGTCGAGCGCCGCCAGCAGCATGTCGTCCGCCGCGGCGTCGCCGGAGAGGAGCGGCCCGCGCGGGACGTAGGCCGCGGCCAGCCCGAGGCGCCGCTTGATCAGCACCTGCGCCCCGGCCACGATCGCGCCGGTCCGCTCAACGGCCACGCGCTGCACATTCCACCCGACGCCCCCCTTGAGCTCGGCCCAGGCGGACGACTGAAGCAGGTGGCCCTGCGGGTGCGCGGTGGCGAATGTGTCCCAGACCTCGGCGGTCGGCCGGGTCACCCGCGCGGGGGGCGCTGCGTCGGCTGTTCTGCTGAGGCTCATCGCGGTGTGAGCATCCACACGCGCTCGCCGTAGCTCGCCCCCTCGGGCCGCAGCGAGCGGGCATATGCGGTGATCGCCTCCGCCATCGGCTCCGCGCCGTCGAACAGCTCGTTCACCTGGCTCTCGTACGCCGCGATCGAGCTGATCTTGCGCGCGAGGGCCTGCTCATCCACGGCGACCGTGCGCGGCTCCAGCCGCTCGGCCACATCGGCGAGGCGCCGCTCGAGCGTGCCGGGGGTCAGCACGTAGTTTACGTCCTCGTAGAACGCCAGCGGGCTTCCCGCAGCGTCGATCGCGGCCGCGTAGGTGATCAGGTGATCGACGTGGCTGCCCACGCCGAGCGGCGCGTAGAAGGTCGCCCCTGGGACGCGGGCGCGCAGCTCCGCGAGCAGCCGCCGCAGCTCAGTGTGCAGTGGGTCGTGCGCCACGGGCAGGCTGAAGAGGGTCTCGCGGCTCCGGTAAGACTCCGGCACGCGGTAGATCGCGTCGAGCACATCGGCCCACACGTAGTCGCAGCCGAGCCGCTCCATGGCCAGGGTGTCCTCGCCCAGGCGGACGCGCATCACGTCGGCCGCCTCGAGCCCCCAGTCGGCGTGGAACTCCACCGCGACGGCGTTGAACGGGCCGGCGGGGGGTGGCGTGGCAGTGGAGAGCGTCACCACCAGCACCCGCTCGCCGCGCGCCAGCTGCGACGCGATCGACGCGCCGCAGGAGAGGGATGCGTCGTCCAGGTGCGGCGAGAGGTAGACGTGGTCGTAGGTTCCGTGGATCTGACGTAGGTCTTCGACGCGCATGGTCGCTCCTCAGCGGTGAGGCGTGCTAGCCCTGACCGCGAAACTTCCCCAGGTCCCCGCCGAACAGCCCGCCATCGAGTTCGAGCTCGGCCAGCGCGTCGGTGGCGGCCTGGCTGCGCGCGTCGTCCTGGCTCTTGCTGAGCTGCTGGAGCGCGCGCTTAGCGGCGCTCCCGCCGATCTGCCCGAGGGCCCAGATCGCGGCGGTGGCCACCTCGCCGTCGTCGTCCGCGGTGAGCGGGGCCAGCTTCGTCACGAGCGAGCGGGCCTCCTCGGCCATCTCCCCGGCGGCTCGGGCTGCCTCGTAGCGCAGAGCGGGGGAGGGGCTGGCGAGCTCGCGCCCGATCGTGGGCAGCCAGCGCGGCAGCATCGAGCGGCCCATCGCCACTAGCGCGCTCTCCTTCAGGAGCTGCTCGCCGGACTCGTAGGCGCGCTGGATGCGGCGCTGCACGTCGTCGTCCCCGGCGAAGTAGCCGGTGCTCTCCAGCGCGCGGCGGCGCACGTCGAGTGGCTGGCGCTCGTCGCCCGAGAGCGTCGTCAGCGCGTCGCGCACCCGCTCGGCCTGCTCCTCGTCCAGCTCGTCGAGCTCGGCCATGTATGCGAAGCGGCTCAGCCCCGAGGCCGCGGCTGCGCGCACCCCCGGCGCCGGGTCGTCCCGCAGCAGCGTGAGCAGGCGGCGGCAGTGGGCGGGGGATTCATTCTCCCACAGCCCCTCCACCGCGCGCTCGCGCACCGGCGCGCTCTGATCCTCGAGGCACCAGGTCAGCACAGAGCTGAAGTCCAGGTCCACGTTGTCCTCGATCAGCTCGACCATCGCGCCCACGATCTGGCTGCGGCGCTCATCGCGTAGCCGCTGCCACGCCTTCCAGAAGTCCGCGCGGTCCTCAGGGCCGAGGCCCGAGAGCGGCTTGAGCTCACGCATCGCCAGCCCGTGGCCGGGCGAGCCGATCGTGGCGACGTATGAGGATAGATCCATAGATACACCGTAACTAGCAGGCCGCAGGGAGTGCGCTGAGCACGCCTGCGGCCTATGAGAGATCTACCGTCGAGAGGCGCTACTCGTCGTCGTCGTAGAAATCCTCGTCCTCGTCCTCGTCCTCGTTGCCGGTCACCGTCTCTGGAGCCGGGGTGTAGAACCAGGTCGCGTCCACGTCCTGGGCCTTCTCGAAGCGGTCGCCCTCGGCGAGCAGGTGGAGCATGTACTCGCGCGAGGCCGGGCGCAGGGCGTTGAGCCCGACGAACAGCTCCTGCTCGCTGGCGCGGTAGCGTGGCGCCTCGCGGGTGCCCACCGGAGCGCCGACCGTCTCGGCCACGTGCTCGATCATCTCGGTGCCCTTGCGGCGCTCGCCCATCGGGAACGCCTTCAGGTTGCGGATGCGGCCGTACTGCGCCTGGTTCACCAGCATGTCGGTGTCCACCAGCGCGGCGTAGGCCACGTTGGCGAAGGCGTACTTCGGCGTCTTCTTTGTCTCGTCCAGCACCAGCAGGCGGTCCTCGGTCTCCGCCGCCTCCTCGTAGGTGAGCGTGAAGACGTGCGGGTCATCGGTGCGCGCCAGGGTGAGCAGGGCGCCCGACACAAGGTACTCGTGGAACATCGCCTCGAGGCCCTGGACCCATCCGCCACGGTTGCCAGTGGGGTAGCGCAGCTCGACGAGCGTCGTGGTGTAGTGCTGCGGCAGGTCGAAGCGCAGCACAGCGGTGCGCTGGTCGTGCAGCATGGGGCTGGGCAGCAGCGCCTGGAGCGCGCGCGTCAGCGGCAGCACGCCGTACTCCCACTCGAAGAAGGTGAGCACGTGCGTGAGCGAGCCGCTTTTGCGGATGGAGTCGGCGCTCTGCTCGGACAGGCTGTCGTCGAAGCCCTCCTCGAGGTAGCCGGTGAGGTTGCCCATCTCGTTGGCCTTGACGCGCTTGGTGCCGATCACGGGCAGGCCGCGCGCCGACCACAGGCGGGCGCCCTCGACGCCGACGAACTCGAAGTCCTTCTCGCGGCTCAGCCGGTAGTTGAGCGCGAAGCGGAAGGTCTCGTAGTCGGCCTGGCGCGGGTTGTGGTAGAAGATGTCTGCGATGATCTGCGTGTCGAGCAGCGGCTCGCCGGTCTCCATCAGGTAGTCCCGGATGCGCCGCAGGTCGTTCTTGCCGAACGAGACCACGGCGGCCTCGGGGAAGGCCTGGTTGCCGAAGGTCACCAGCCGCCGCAGCGCGTCGGTCTCGATCGCCTGGCGCAGCTGGCTCTGGAGCGTGTTACCGTGCTGCGCGAGCAGCTCCTCGACCGGCCGCCGCAGGTCGATCTGCAGGCCGTTCGGCAGCGTGATGACGCTGTTGATCGGCGTGTGCGCCGGCGCAGCGGGCGCCGCCGGAGTGACGGGTGCGACTGGCGGGGCCTGGTCGACTTCGTCGTCCAGAGCCACCCCGACGGGCACGAGCTCCTCCTCGGCCTCCGCGAGGGCATCCCCCACCGCCATGTCCGTGCCCTCCTCCGAAGGCTGGAACGGCGACAGGCCGGCCTGCTGCTGCCAGTAGTCCGAGATGAACACCGGCTCGATCGTCGTCAGCGCGGGTCGGGTCGTCGTGACCACGACGCTGATATCGTCGACCGACAGCGGGTTCTCGGGCTCGTGGAGCCGCTGGCGGAACATGTGCTTGTTGTCGGGCTGGCGCGGGGTGTAGCCGCCGGTGCGCGAGGTGATGTAGATCACCTCGCCGTCGACCTCCTCGCGGCTGAAGACGGTGCTGTTCTCCCGCAGGGCGGCCTCGATCTCACGCGCCACCCCGGACGCGTCGGCCTTGCGCTGCGACGCGAAGAACTCGGCGAGGTTGCTGAGCGTCTGGCGGATGGGCGCGTCTGCCGCGAAGAAGCGGCCCTGCGCCGACATGATCTGATAGACCTGCTCGGCGAGCGTGCGCTGGTCTGTGCTGCCGCTGAAGGTGGGGCCGCTGCTCATGACGACTGCTCCTCCGACAGAACGAGCTCGCGCAGGAGCTCGAGGTAGCGCTCCGTCAGCCAGGCGAAATCTTGCGGCTGGCCGCTCGCGCGGAGCTGCTGCACGAGTTTCTCCATCGCTGTCTCGCCGTAGATCACATTCTTGCCGTCCATAGGCTCCTGGCGCTCAATAGTATAAGAAAACAAGACATGACAAATTAGCGCGTATGGTGCGCGACTAAGTGAGTATTATAGCAGTGCGATGGGGGAATCGCAAACGAACGCTCAATGGAGAGCGCTGAAGCTGAAAAGACGTGATCGGAGCAGTACTGCTCCGATCACGTCCGCTGTTCAGATTTCACCTGTCAGCGCTCCGCGTTCTCACTCCCCCATACTCTCGAGGGCGAGCGCGATCCCACCGATCGCGACGCTCTCGAAGCCGAGGACCGACGAGACGATCGCGACGTCGCGCTGGACGAGGTCGCCGCTGTAGTGCCGCACGCGCTCGCGGACGGCAGTGACGAACGGCTCGCCGCCGTTGCGCGTCACCACGCCCCCCAGCACGATCATCTGCGGGTCCACCAGCGCGATGATCTGTGAGATCCGCACCGCCAGCAGGTCCACCGCCTCGCTCACCACCTGGCGCCCGGCGGTGGTGTCGCCGAAGATGTCGCTGAGGAGGTTGGTCTCCAGCCCCAGCTCGGCCGCGCGGCGCATCAGCCCCTTGATCGATAGGTGCTGCTCGAGCGTGCCCGGCGCGCGTCCGGGGTACACCGGGTCCACCGGCCCTACCACCGCGTGGCCGATCTCTCCTGCGGTGGTGGTAGCGCCGTGGTACAGGCGGCGGTTCAGCACCAGCCCGCCGCCCACGCCGCTGCTCAGGTGGATGTAGACCATATGCTGCTTGTCCTGGGCCACGCCGAAGGTGGCCTCGGCAAGCGCGATCAGGTTCGCGTCGTTGTCGATCAGCGTCGCGGCGCCGAAGGCGTCCTCGACGCGCTCGCGCAGCGGGAAGCGCTCCCAGCCCGGCATACGCGGCGAGAGCAGCACGAGACCCCGGCGGGCGTCTACCGGGCCGGCGAAGCCGACGCCGACACGCACCAGGTGGCTTGGGGTCACATTGTGTGAGCTGAGGAGGCCGCGGGCGAGGTCGATGATGCCACCCACGATGCTCTCGGCAGTATCCGCCGTGGGCTCATGGAAGGCGCAGGTGTAGGTGTGGCTGTGCAGGTCGACGAGGGCGGCCCGCAGCCCATAGCTGCCGGCGTCCAGTCCGAGAACGTAGCCCTGGGTTCCAAGGAGCCCCCAGCTGTTGCGGGCCAGGCGTTCCTGCACAAGGTTCGTGGGATCGTTCATGGCGATGGTCCTCCCAGATCGAGCGGATCGCCGCGCCCCGTGTGAAGGTGGTATGTGAGCGGAAGGGTGGTCGTGGACATTTCCGGGCGTACGGGGCGTTGCCAGACATTATAGCACAAGCCCTCCCGGCAGGGCTGCCGCCATGCGCTCCGCCCGGCCCTCCAACCCGGCTGTGGTACACTACCGGTTCAGTCCTGCATGCGTAAGGAGGAGGCGATGTCGCCCACCGTGGTGTACGATCGGCCGCTGCTCAGTAATGGCTACACGCTCTCGAATGACCCCTCCCGCCTCGGGCGTCTGACCCCGTCGGACCCCGGCCGCCCGATCGCGGAGCTGCGCGAGCAGTATGAGGCGCAGGGCTACCTCTGGCTCCGCGGCGCGCTCGACCGCGGCGAGGTGCTCGCGTTCCGCCGGCGCTACTTCGCGGCCCTCGCTCCGTCTGGCCTGCTCGC
>JBDLTZ010000070.1:0-9512 GCA_039805565.1 Chloroflexota bacterium
CCACGTCGGGTCACTCATGTTGCATCGCCTCCGCATTACAAGGGCTCAGAACAGCTCTCCCTGTCCCTCGGCTGTCTTCTTCGGTCGCCCCGCCTTCGCCTTCCCCGCCGCCTTCTTCGCGCCCTTGTCGTGGAGCCCCTGCGCGACCTCCTCGGCGTAGCGCTGGTGGTGTAGCGCCAGCAGTTGGACGAGCACGGTGCGCCGCGCCACCTGCTCGGTCTGGTCGCCGGCGCCCTTCAGACGCAGGCGAGTGTACTGCTGGAGCGCCTGGTGGATACGGAGCTCGTCGGCGCTGTAGGCGACCTCCTCCCGGGCTCGCGGCGCAAGGTACGCCTGGTCCCAGTCGATAGCTGCGCCGACGGCATCGTTCTGGAAGAACAGCGCGCCGGCCTACGCGTCGCTCGCACGCACCAGCAGCAGCGGCGTGCGTGTGGCGTGGAGCACCTTGTCGGCCACACTCCCGAGCACCCAGTGCCGCAGCCCGCTCCGACCGTGCGTCGCCAGTACGATCAGATCCGCGTGGTACTTCTCTGCCTCATCCAGGATCACGTCCGCAGGGTAGCCCAATTCAGCTGCCGGGGTGACCGTCAGCTCGGGCCGGCTGAGCTGCTCCGCCATCGTCCGCAGCTGCCGGCGCACGCGCTCGTGCTCCTCATCGAGAAGAGCTACAGGCATTGGGATCGGCCGGCCGAGCGGTGCGAAGGCTGGCGCCAGCTCGTTGAACGGCAGCACGGCCTGGAGCAGGATGAGCTCTGCGCGCGCCGCACCGGCAAGTTCGAGCGCGACCGGGAGCGCCTGCGCCGCGAGGGCCGAGCCGTCCAACGGCACCAGGACGCGGCGCAGCGTAAGCGGCTGCGCTGCCTCTGCGCGGGCGCGCACCACAAAGACCGGCACGTTCGCGATGTGGACGACCCGGTCTGCGGTGCTGCCGAGCGTCCAGCGCCGCAGGCCGCTGTACCCATGCGTCGCCAGCATGATCAGCGGGTCTGTGTACCGGCTGGCGACTTCAGCGATAGCCTCGGCCGGCGAGCCTGTGCGTACGCTGACGGCGACCGACAGGCCGGCGGTCTGCAGACAGCCCATCTGCGTGTCGAGATAGGCTCTCGCGCGCTCCGCGAGGATCAGCGGGACGTCCACCTCATGCGGCGGCTCGGGGAGCGGCAGGAGCCTGATACTCGCATCGGCTGCGTGCAGGAGCCGAAACTGCTGCTGCTCCTCGTCTGTCACCACACGCACCAGCACTACCTCGGCGTGGAGCAGGGACGCGTAGAGCTCGACGTACGGGAGCACCTGCTCCGCAAGCGTCGAGCCATCCAGGGGGACGATGATGGTCTTCATCACATTGCCCTTTCGACGACCACGGGATGGTCACGGGTCATCACATCCAGCTGAGTGGCGCCCGCTCGCCACGCTCCTCCGTGAGGAACGCCGAGCTGCACCTGCGTGGCTCGGGTCAGCACGGGGCAGGTCCCAAAAGACCTGCCTCGCCCGCTCCTTCGGCCGCTGCGCCGGGACGGTCTCTTCCGGAACCAGATCCTGCCTCCGGCCGGTCAGCGGCTGCCAGCGGTCGGCGAGCTTCGCCATCACCTCCGGAAGCGTGGTGTACTCCATCTCCTCCATCGGGAGTCGGTGCGGCTCAAACGGCCCGTGCCGCCGCAGGTGGTCGGCGATGATGTTGCGCAGGCGCCGCGCCTCGTCGAAGCCCGGGTCGTTGAACATGTCACGCGGGCCGACGAGCGTACCGTCAGCCACCTGGAACCCGAGCGCGAGCACCCGCGGCGGGCCCTCGAAGCGGCTCGGGTGCGCGTCGGCGAAGCGGCACGGCATCAGCGGCCCGTAGTGCGAGCCGCGCCTCCAGCCCTGGACGATGTGCGGCATGGTGAAAAGCTCCAGCACCTCACCCACCGCCGGGAACTCGCCCTGCGCCCGCACAATGCATACCGGGTCGTCTTTGCCGATGTACTTGCCGGCGATCCGTGCGAGTCGCTGGGTCGAGGATAGTGTGGGTCATGATCAGCCCGAGGTCGTGGCCACAGGCAGTGACGTGAGCGTCGATGATGCGCCCGTCGCGCTTCGTGGCCTCGATGTGCCGCATCGGCTCGGCGACGAGCTCGGGGTGCATGCGGTAGTGGCCAACGAAGCCGCTGACGTCGGCCTTGATGACGCTGATGGTCAGTTTGGTTGTCACGCTCCCTCCTTCAGGGCAGTGCGCCCTCGCCGGCGTGTACGAGCAGCAGCGGCGTGCTCATCGCGTGCATGACCTTGTCCGCGACACTGCCGAGCACCCGGCGCCGGATTCCGCTGCGGCCGCGGGTTGCCATAACGATCAGATCCGCATGACATTCCGCCGGCATCACGATCGTCTTCATGGTTATCTCCTTACGGAGAGCAGCTCGAACACTACAGCTGGCGACTCGATCGTCCAGGACGTCGACGGATCGAATCGTGCCGAGGTCCACCAGGCGCACGCCAAGCTCCGGATCGACGACGGACTGGAGCGCTTCCCAGACGGCGATCTCGAGTTGTGCAGATGTGCGTGGTGATGACATCGTCGTCCCATGTGAGGTCATGGTATGCCCGCCAGTGCGCAGGTACACCACCTCAGCAGGCCAGTCTGGCGTACCACCTCTCGCTTAGCTCAGATGTCGGGTGTGGTCGCCAGGAAGAACCTGGGCGAAGGTGGAAAGGGAAACACGGACTGCGCCGCTCGCGGACATGGTAGCGCAAAGAACACCGCGTGGCCGAAAGGAACGGCATACACCGGGCGCAGATATGTTAACCGGAGGCGTCAACACCAAGAGCAAGTGCCAGCAGCTGCAGCGTGATTGCCAGGCGGCTCCAGGCCGGCTCGTGCAGCTCCATCACCAGGGTCAGTAGCAGCAGCGCCCCAACCAGATCGCAGGCGCCGAGCACCGGCGCAGCAACGCGTCGCGGCCAGATCAGCCGGACGTGTGCCCACAACCCTCCTTTCGATCCGGTCGCCCTGCGGCCACGTTGTGAACCACGACACGTGGCTTTCCGCCTTATGTTGGGCCAGGCCGCTGTGAGCCGTTCGGCGCGCTCACGTTCTCGCCGCCGCGCACGCCGTAGTCCAGCACTCGCTGGAGGGTCGGCAGGGCGGCGGCGAGAACGTGGAGCTCGGTATCGCTCAGCGCCTGCAGGCGTGGGGTCAACTGGTGAAGCAGGTACTCTCGTGCCGCGGCGAGGGTCTCCTCGCCCTGCACGGTGATGTGGAGCAGCTGCTGACGGCGATCCGTCGGGTGCGGGACTCGCGTCAGCCAGCCGTGGTCCTGCATCTCGTGCAGCAGGTCGCAGACGGCCTGCGGGCTGACGTGCAGCTGGCGAGCCAGTGTGCTCATCGACTGGGGGGTGGCGAGCAGCTCGGCGAGGAGGCGCATCTGCAGCGTGCTGATCTGCCCCTCCTCGCGACGGACATCGCTGGTCACCATCCGGTGCAGTTGCGGCACGATGGCGAAGAGCATCTCGGCGATCTGGTCGATCTGTCGATGGTCCATGGCCTGTCGCAGGTATCTTGGCATACACACGAGCGTTCAAGTGGCTTGATAAGTCTACCATACGTCGTGCCTGTGCTGCTAGTACGGTCAGGCCTTCGCTACTGGTGACGTACAGGCAATCGTCAATAGAGTTGACAATGCTGGTGCAGGTCCGTATGATAGTTCATGACGCCATCCCAATGGATCCATGCCTGACCTTAACCGCATGCCCTGACTGCACCCGCTCGCTACTGGGCGTAGAGGTTGGCCGCCTGGGCCTGCACAACGTGTCAGATACACGAATAGAACGACCAGGTACAGCCTCATAACACATAGGGTTGAGCATGGAGTACCATCGCATAGGGCCACAGCGGCCGGCAGACGGTCGCTGTTGCAGCGCTCCGGACCGGCATTCCAGAGCGGTCGCGCCACGGCTGCCTCCCGCTACGTGAGGATGCCATGCACCACGAGCTCTCCCTGATCACCAACATCTCGGTCGCCCTGGTGGCCGCCTTCGCCGGCGGCTTCCTGGCCCGCAGGCTCGGTCTGCCCACCATCGTCGGCTATCTCCTGGCGGGCATGGCCATCGGCCCCTTCACCCCGGGCTTCGTCGGCGACATCGAGGACATCAGCCAGCTCGCCGAGATCGGCGTCATCTTCCTGATGTTCGGCGTCGGGCTGCACTTCTCGCTCAAGGACCTCTGGGCCGTCCGCCAGGTCGCCGTCCCCGGCGCCGTCCTCCAGATGCTGATCGCTACCGGGCTTGGCTTCGCCCTCACCCGGCTGTGGGGCTGGTCGGTCGAGGCTGGCCTGGTGCTCGGCCTGGCGATCTCAATCGCCAGCACGGTCGTCCTGCTGCGCGGCTTGATGGACAACGGCCTGCTCAGCACGGCGGCTGGACAGGTGGCGGTGGGCTGGCTGGTGCTCGAGGACCTCGCGACGGTGCTCATCCTGGTGCTGCTGCCGGCGCTGTTCGCTGAGGGCGCCGGCGACCCGTGGCTCGGCGCGGGGACCGCGCTGTTCAAGGCCGCGCTCTTCGTCGGGCTGATGCTGTTCGTGGGCGCGCGACTGCTGCCCTGGCTGCTGACCTCGATCGTTCACTCGCGCTCGCGCGAGCTGTTCATCCTTGCCGCGGTCGCGATCGCCATGGGCACGGCGTTCGGCTCGGCCGCGCTGTTCGGCGTCTCGCTGGCGCTGGGCGCATTCCTCGCCGGGGTGGTCGTCAGCGAGTCCGAGGTCGGCCACCAGGTCGGCGACGACGTGCTGCCGTTCCGCGAGACGTTCGCGGTGATCTTCTTCGTCTCGGTGGGCATGCTCGTCAACCCGGCCTACCTGTGGACCAACGCCGGGCAGGTGCTGGCCCTGACCGCACTGATCGTGGTCGGCAAGGCCGTCTTTACCCAGCTGCTCGGGCTCATCCTCCCGGCAAGCGGCCGGACGCTGCTGGTGGTCTCTGCGGGCCTGAGCCAGATCGGCGAGTTCTCGTTCATCGTCGGCCAGGCCGGGGTGCGATTGGGTGTCCTCACTCAGGACCAGTACTCGCTCATCCTGGCGGGCGCGCTGCTGTCGATCATGGTCAACCCGCTGATGTTCCGCGCCATCCCGCAGGTCGAGCGGCTGCTCCAGCACATACCCGGGCTCTGGGCGCGGCTCGACCGGCACCCGCCGGCGCCCGTAGACCCGGCGCTGCCGCGCGCGGGCCACGTCGTTGTCATCGGCTACGGGCGAGTCGGGGAGCATATTGTCACCGTGCTGGAGCGGCTGGACATACCGCGCCTGGTAGTCGAGGTCGACGCCCGGCGTGCCGCGGAGTTCAGCGCGCGTGGCGTACCGACGCTCTACGGCGACGCGGCCAACTCCGAGGTGCTGACCCACGCGGGTCTGGCCAGAGCGCGCGCGCTGGTGGTGACCCTGCCGGATGAGGCGGCAGTTGAGATTGTCGTCGCCGCAGCCCGCGACCTGGCGCCGGAGCTGCCCGTCATCGCACGCGCCGCCACCACCTCGGGTGTTGGGCGGCTGAGCACACTCGGCGCGCGGGATGTCATCCACCCCGAGCTGGAGGGTGGGCTGGAAGTGGTGCGCCACACGCTGCTGGCACTGGGGTACCCGGCCACCCAGGTCGAGAGCTACACCGACGCCGTGCGCCGCGACCAGTACGACACATCCGTCTCCAGCCCGGAGGAGCACCAGGTGCTGGTGCAACTGCTGCACACGGCTCGCGGCATGCACATCGCCTGGCGCAGCGTGCCGGCGGGTAGTCCACTGGTCGGCCACAGCCTGGCCGACGCCAACCTGCGCGCCCGCACCGGCGCGTCTGTGATCGCACTCATCCGCGACCAGCAGATGTTGGCGAATCCCAAGTCGAGCACGGTGTTTGAGGCGGAGGATCTGATTGGGCTGATCGGGGAGGGCGCAGACGTGACCGCCGCCGAGCGGCTGATCGCCGGCGAGCTGGAGCCCGCTCGTCTGCAGGACAGCTCGGCGCTGGTCCCGCAGGCCGGCGAGGCTGGGGCAGCGGTATGAGGGTCGAGCTGGTCATGCTGATCGGCGCGCTGCTGGTGCTGATGAGCATCATCGCGACGCGTACGTCGCGCCGCTTCGGGGTGCCGGCGCTGCTGATATTCCTCGGCATCGGCATGGCCGCCGGCTCGGAGGGGCCAGGCGGGATCGCCTTCGCCGACTACGGGCTGGCGCAGACGGTGGGCGTGGTGGCCCTGGTCTACATCCTGTTCTCGGGCGGTCTCGACACGGACTGGCCGGCAATCCGCCCGGTGCTCACGCAAGGTCTGGTGCTGGCGAACGTCGGCGTGGTGCTGAGCGCCGCGCTGCTGGGCGGGTTCGCGATGCTGGTGCTGGGGCTCGACTGGCAGACCGCCCTGCTGCTGGGTGCGATCGTTTCGTCGACCGACGCGGCGGCGGTCTTCTCGGTGATGCGCGAGCGGGGGGTGAACCTCCAGCACAACCTGGAGCCGCTGATCGAGCTGGAGTCGGGCTCGAACGACCCAATCGCGGTGTTCTTGACCCTGGGCCTGGTCGGGATCCTCACTACGCCGGGCGCATCGCTGCTGGACCTGGCGCCGAGCTTCGTGCTCCAGATGGCGCTCGGCGCTGCGGGCGGCGGGCTGTTCGGCTTTCTGATTGCCTGGGCGGTGAACCGAGTGCAGCTCCAGCAAGAGGGTCTGTACGTGGTCTTCACGCTGGCGCTGACCCTGCTGAGCTATGCTGCGACCACGCTGCTGGGGGGCAACGGCTTTCTGGCGATCTACATCGCGGGCATCATCGTCGGCAACCGGGACATCGTGCACAAGCGGTCGATCTTGCGCTTCCACGATGGGGTGGCGTGGCTGATGCAGATTGGCATGTTCCTGACGCTGGGTCTGCTGGTGTTTCCGTCGCAGCTCGTGCCGGTGGCGCCCACAGGGCTGCTGGTGGCGCTGTTCCTGGTGTTGGTGGCGCGGCCGCTGAGCGTGCTCGGGTCGCTGATCTGGTTCCGGCGCTCACTCGCGGAGCTGCTGATGGTAGCGTGGGCCGGGCTGCGCGGGGCGGTGCCGATCGTACTGGCAACTTTCCCGTTGCTGGCCGGAGTGCCGGGAGCGATGACGATCTTCAACGTGGTGTTCTTCGCGGTGCTGGTGTCGGTGCTGCTGCAGGGGATGTCGATCAGCTGGGTGGCGCGACGGCTCGGGGTGAATGCCGAGCGGCTGCAGCCAGACCCGCCGCACACGTACGTGCCGGATGTGCGGCTGAGCAGCCGGATGCTGGATGCGGTCGTCCCGCCCGGCTCGACGCTCGTGGGGCGCACGATCCTGGACCTGGGGCTGCCGCGGGGGGTGCTGGTCGTGCAGATCCAACGTGATGACGCGCCGCTCATCCCGAGTGGGGGGACGGTGCTGCAGGGCGGCGATCACTTACTGCTGCTGGCGACACCGGACGCGCTGCCGACGCTGGAAGCGCTTACGGTACAGCACGGGGTGCGACTGATGAGCGCACTTCCCCCCGGAGCAGAGCCTTGATGTCGCTGTGACGAGGACGCTGAACGAGAGCCTGTTATGCAGGTTGACGGATCAGCACCGGGCGGTATCGAGATTGATGCTCTCGTACTCCGCACAACGGAACGAGCGGAGGAGAACGATGCTGCGGTGTGAGGATCTGGCCGGCCGAGAGACGCAGTTGCTGGATCTGACGCGTTTGACGAGCGAGGAGTTCATATCGATCGTCGAACCGTTCGAACAGGCCTTCCAGGGGCATATGTAGGGGTAGACGCTGAAGCGACGCACGGCGCGTCGCTTCAGCGTCTACCCCTACTGCCCGTTGCCGATGCCCGAAGACCGACTGCTGGTCACGCTCAGCGACCTCAAACGTGCGCCACGCCAGGTAACGATCACCATGCCCCATAAGAAGCCCAAGGGTCAGTCGCTCACCGAGGCGCAGATGAAGATCGACGTCAGCGAGTCGGGCAGGAGGTCAGCGCAGCCGTACTCTCAGGGAGATTGGCCACACGCCTGCGCGCGTACCGACACGAAACCGAGCGCGGACCCGTGAAGAGATCTTTCGTCCAGGGTGACGAGCTCGATCTTCGAACGCGGTGGGCGACGGCGTATACTGACCGTGGTGGGCCAGCGGCTCCACCGTTCCGTGCCTGTCCTCACCGTCACTCTCCCTGTCCTGGATGCCGCCGGCCACACCGACCGATCGATGTGTGGCGCCGCGGCGACCACGGCTGTTGCCGTTGTGGCCGGCGGCGCCGACAGGAGGGTGACTATGGCCAGCCACACCCAGCCGCTGCGCGATGAACACCAGGAGCTACTGCCCCAGATCGAGCAGCTCCACGTGGTCGCCGACCTGGTCGGCGTGGTGCCGACCGCCGAGCTGCGCCCGCGCCTCGCCGCCGTCTCTAAGTTCCTGGTCGCGCATCTCATCCCCCACGCCCACGCCGAGGATGCCGCGCTCTACCCCGTGGTGGCCGAAGCGATGGGCGCGCCGCAGGCGACGGCGACGATGCGCCGTGACCACGTCGCCGTTGGACAGCTTACCGCCGAGCTCGAGGATCTCCAGGCCACGCTCGGTGACGCGCCCCTGAACCACGAACAGGCCTCTGCGCTGCGCCGGGTGCTCTACGGCCTCTACACCCTGGTCAGCGTGCACTTCGCGAAGGAGGAGGAGATCTACCTGCCGCTCCTGGATCGGCACCTGACCCCGGTGTCCGCCCGGCGCATGTTCGCTGCGATGGCGGCCGCCGCCCAGGCCGAGCGCCACGTCTAGGGCGGGTACTGGAGGAGAGGTAGGTTCGCTCCGCCGAGGCAAGCCTTCATTCAGATGTGGTGCTCTGCCTACTGCACCACCCGAGGTAGGCACCGACCGAGCCAACTCGTTCCTCCGACGCAACAGGTGGGAGCTTTGCGGGAATGCCGGAAGAGCCCGGCGCATCCAGACGAACGACGTCGGGTGCGGCAGGTATGCGAATCCTCTGCCGAGGGCGAGGAGCACGCTCGTCCACACCCGATGGGTCCGCAGCGGCGCGTGACCTGGCGGCGGAAGAGCGGCAAGGAGTTCCCTGCCGAGGCCGGTGAGGTGGTGAAGTGGCTGGAGCGGCGGGGCGTCTTTGGGCCGCTTAACGGAGCGTGGCGAGAGGCAATGTGGTCGGCTGGTTGCAAAGTATTCCCCAGCGGTGCGCAGATGACTACTCCACAGCCGCGGCTGCCCCACTATACTTTGTGCCATCAGTCGCGAAGAACTCGCACTCAATGTGGAGGCTCATCATGAAGGCACTACAGCTCTTCCCCAAGATGGTCATCGTGCTCGGCATCGCCTTCGCCCTTGCCGGTCTGGTCGTCGTGGGCGCCGGTGTCTATATCAACTCGTTCGTCGGCCAGCAGCTCGCTGCCCAGCAGATCACCACCCCTGAAGACGCCACGATCCCCAACGCGCCGGTGAACGACATCCCCACCGCGCTCAGCATGGCCGACATCATCCAGCACCACGCTGCAGACAGCTCCAACGGCCTGACCTACGCCCAGA
>JBDLTZ010000071.1:0-24360 GCA_039805565.1 Chloroflexota bacterium
CGCGGCCGGGAGCGTGCAGCCGGGCTGCGTGAACAGCGCCTGCCCGGCTGCCGCCAGCAGCAGGCCAAGCGCGACCCGCCAGGAAGTGCGGGAGCGCCCACGGGCGACCTGCGCCGCCGCCTGCACCGCCAATCCGCCTGCCGCCACCGCCGCGGCCAGCGGCCAGTCCACTGGCAGGCGCCACGCGGCCCATGCGGGGGCAAGCACTGCCGCGGCGGCGGCGCAGGTCGCCAGGACGACGGCTACCAGTCCGGGGAGCCGCGGCGGCGCCAGGCGCCAGAGCCAGAGCAGCAGGCCGGAGAGCAGCGTGCACAGATACGCCCAGCGCTCAGCAGCGGCCAGGGGAGCCATCCTGCCCAGGGGCGCGGCCGACAGCGCGCTCACCGCCACCCCGATCTCGCGGCTGTCGCCCGGCCCGGCGCGGCGGGTATCGCCCTCCAGCCGGAGCAATGGTGCGCGCCAGCCCTCTCCCTCGGCCGGCACGAGCACTCGGTAGGTGCGCCAGGCTGGCGGCGCCTCCACCGTCCCGAGTGCGCGTTCGCCTAGCGCCAGTGTGAGCAGAGACGGGCCCGCCGCGCCGCCCTGGGGCGCGGTGAGCCGCAGCGTGACCAATGCCCCGTCCACCGCCTCGAGCCCGTAGAGACGCAGCCCGCTCCCGCCTCGCGACCAGCGGTACGTGAGGCTCTCACCGCCCTCAGGCGGCCAGAAGCGGACGTAGACCGGCGGCTCATCGACAGATGCCGGCGAGTACTTGAGGGTTGCGGGAAGGTTGAGCGCGGCGCAGAGCAGCAGCGCGAGCACGAGGAGCGGCCAGCCCCGGCGCCACAGGCCAAAGCGCGGCGCGACCCCAGTGGGTCCATCGACGCCGAGGGACGGGGAGATAGTATGAGAAGGGGAGCTCTCTCGCATGGCGGGCCACAGTATAGCACACAAGCGCCATTCCAGGGCGCGCTCACACCAGAGTGAGATGAGGCTTACGGAGTGAGCTCCAGCGCACGAAGGCAGGTGGACACGAACACACAAAGGTGAGACAAGCATTGGGGCATCCACACACTGGTGTGCGGATGCCCCAACGAATAATGAGGGGTGAGCGCTGAGGGTTCTACCGTCCCGTCAGCCCATGCCGCGCCGCCACGATCTCGGCGATGATGCTCACCGCGATCTCCTCGGGGGTGCGCCCGCCGATCTTCAGGCCGATCGGGGCGTGGAGGCGCGCCAGCTGCTCCTCGGGCACGCCCTCGCCCCGCAGCCGCTCCAGGCGCTTCGCGTGCGTCTTGGGGCTCCCAAGGGCACCCACGTAGCGCGCGGTGCTCGGCAGCGCCACCTTGAGCGCCGGGTCGTCCAGCTTCGGGTCGTGCGTGAGCAGCACCACCATACTGTTCGAGTGCAGCCGGCCCGGCAGCACCTCGTCCGGCCAGGCGTGGATCAGCTCATCGGCGTGGGCGAAGCGCTCCTCGGTGGCGAAGGCGCCGCGCGCGTCCACCACCACCGTGCGAAAGCCGAGCGCCTTGCCGAACGTCACCAGCGGGATGGCGATGTGAACCGCCCCCACGACGAACAGCGTCGGCGGGGGCGGGTAGGTCTCGACGAAGACTTGGGCCTCGCCAGCGGGCGTGGCGTAGGCGCGCACCTCGCTCTCGGCGCGCTCCAGCAGCGCTAGCGCGTCCCGCGCGACCTCAGCGTCAAGAGCAGCGTCCCCGAGGCCGCCCAGGACCGGCTCGCCCGGCCGCAGCAGCAGCTTCGTGCCGGCCCGCCCCGCGCCCGCCACCAGCGTCGCCACAGCCACCGGCCGCTCGGCCGCCAGGCATTCCTTGAGGGTCTCGTAGATAGTTGTCATAGTCTTGAGTCGTGAGTCGTGAGTCGTGAGTCGTGAGTCCTCGGTTCTCGCACGAGACCTACTCAAGACTCAAAACTCAAGACTCGGCACTACACTTCGAGCGGCTCCACGAACACGTCGATCACCCCGCCGCACGCCAACCCCACATCCCACGCGTCGTCATCGGCCACACCGAAGTGCAGCAGCCGCGCCGCGCCAGTCTGCATCGCCTCCTGGCAGGCGTCGAACACCGCACCCTCGATGCAGCCGCCGCTCACCGAGCCGGCCATGTTGCCGCCGGATGAGACGGCCATCTTGGCGCCCACGCCGCGCGGCGCGGAGCCCAGCGTCTTGACGACCGTCGCCAGCGCCACGCGCTCGCCGCGCGCCAGCCACTGCTCGATCGAAGGGAGCACATCGTTCATCCGAATCCTCACGCGCTAGCACACCACCCGTGTGCGTTCATGGTAGCACACTCTCGAGCCGCCGTCTTCTGCGATCCCCTCTCCCAGCCGGATGACAATTTAGCTACTTGTCATCTATGCTATATAGGTGGGCCGAGTGGACGCGCTGCACCTTACGCTGAGCATCACCAATCGTGACGTGTTGCCCCAACGCCTCGCGGAGCCGAGCGCGCTCCTCCTCCAGATAGACGTATGCGGCCAGCACCAGCGTCCAGCAGCACACGATGGCGGTCGTCGCCATCTGATACTGATCGAGGCCGAGCAGAGCCCTGGTGTCGGCAAACAAGACCTCAATCGTCATATTTGTTATCGTTGACGCCATAGGCGACAACATCATCCCAAAGTGAGTAGAATACGCCCTGAGCCACCCTCGGGCACCTCCCCTTGCTGACACCGGCTGCTCCCACAGCATCGTGTCACCTATCCCGCCTCTCGTTGCCCGCCGAAACCATTCTGTAAACCCTGCCGCTATTCCTTGACGGACCATTCTTCAGCATGTTACTATGACCTGAACTCGTTACGTTCCCACTAGCAGGGAAACGCACAGGCTCACCCCCGCGCGTGGCCCTCCGGAAAGGCCGACCGATGATACGTGTAACGGTTGACAGCATCCGCGTCAGTTTGCTGACACAACATCGAGTCGTTGTCCTACGAGAGGCTGATAACCGGCGGTACCTTCCGATCTGGATCGGCGCCTTCGAGGCAGATGCCATTGCGCTCGCGCTGCAGGGCCATGAGCCACAGCGACCGATGACCCACGATCTGCTGAAGTCGGTGTTCACCGAGCTCGGCGCAACTATCAGCTCAATCCTGGTCAACGATATTCAGGACAGCACCTTCTTCGCCCGCATTGTCGTGGAGCACGCCGGCGGCACCATCGAGATCGACGCCCGCCCAAGCGATGCGATCGCCCTCGCGGTGCGCAGCGATGTCCCAATCTACGTCGAGACCCACGTGTTCGAGCAGGCCGGCGTACTGTTCGATGAGGAGGAGAGCGCCTCCCCCGCCGTGGATACTCCCACCACGTCGGAGGAGCAGCCCGATACCGAACCGACGTCTGAGGAAGGGCTCTCGCTCTTCCGCGACTTCATCAACACCCTCGACCTCGAGGACGATGAGGGGCGCAAGAACAAGTAGCCCAGTAATCCCGGCGCAACAGAGGAGAGGGGTGGCTCGATAGCCACCCCTCTCCTTTTGTAGCTTCGTCCTACATAGAGTTATCCACCTAATTGTGGATAAGTGCCATGTTTCTGTGGATAACCATGAGCCTTTGTGGATAAGTTGGCGTATTTGTTGGGGGCGGCTTGTGAACAAACGAACGGTCGCTGGAGATCGGCGCGGTGCCATGGGGAACATGTGCAAAGATCTCCACGTGTTATCCTCCACTCCTGGAGCGCATAAGGACGCAGCAGACAGGAACTTGTCCACCTATCCACAACCACTACGGGTATGGCTATCTTTCTCTACAATATGTTTGGGATAAGATCTACCCCCATAGCGCAGGCTTCGAGCGCGGCTTTGCCGCCCGCTCCCGCGGCTACAGAAACGAACGATCAGTACAGAGCACAACCCGTACCACGGCAACAGAATCATTATGATCAGCAAATGAGCGAAACCGCCGGTTGCCGCTATCGCGTGTATGTGGTAGACTCCATGGAGAAGCTATCGGCCAACGTCGCCTCGGCCCGCTTGCGGTCGGGGCATTTTGTGTGGAAAAACATGAAACGCGAAGATATCCGTAATATCGCCATTATTGCCCACGTTGACCACGGCAAGACCACGCTGGTGGATGTCCTCCTGCGCCAGTCGAAGACCTTCCGCGACAATCAGCAGGTGGCTGAGCGCGTGATGGACTCAAACGACCTCGAGCGCGAGCGAGGCATCACCATCCTCGCCAAAAACACAGCCGTCAACTACAAGGGCACGAAGATCAACATCGTCGACACCCCCGGCCACGCCGACTTCGGGGGTGAGGTCGAGCGCGTAATGAATATGGTTGATGGCGTCCTGCTGCTGGTTGATGCGGTGGACGGCCCGATGCCGCAGACGCGCTTCGTGCTGCGCAAGGCCCTCCAGGCTGGTCACCGCGCGATCGTGGTGGTGAACAAGATCGACCGCGCCAACTCGCGCCCGAACCATGTGGTGAACGAGACCTTCGACCTGTTCATTGACCTGGGCGCGTCGGACGAGCAGGCCGAGTTCGCCACGATCTTCTCCAGCGCCATCCAGGGTGTGGCGGGCCGCTCGCCGCTCAAGATCCACGACTCGCTCGAGCCGTTGTTCGACGCGATCATCGACCAGATCCCTGCGCCTGATGTGGACGTGGACGGCCCGGTGCAGCTCCTGGTGACCAACACCGTCTACGATGACTACAAGGGCAAGATTCTGCTCGGGCGCCTGCGCCGCGGAACGCTCCGCAAGGGCCAGCAGGTGGTCCGCATCGCTCACGACGGCACCGCCACTCCGGCTAAGATCAACCAGCTGTTCGTGTTCAGCGGGCTGGACCGCCGCGAGGTCGAGGAGGCTCAGGCGGGGGATATCATCGCGCTGGCGGGCATCGATGCTGGTATCGGCGACACGATCGCCGACGCCGTCAACCCCGAGCAGCTCCCACCGATCGCCGTCGAGGAGCCCACGGTGCGGATGACCTTCGCCGTGAACAACAGCCCGCTCGCCGGCCGCGAGGGCACCCACGTGACTAGCCGCAAGCTGCGCGAGCGCCTCTACCAGGAGACCGAGCGCGATGTGGCCCTGCGCGTGCTGGACACCGACGCGCCTGACGCCTTCGCCGTGAGCGGCCGCGGCGAGCTGCACCTGACGATCCTGATCGAGACCATGCGCCGCGAGGGATTTGAGTTCCAGGTCTCGCGCCCCGAGGTCATCTTCCGCGACATCGGCGGCGTCAAGCACGAGCCGATCGAGCAGGTCGAGATTGAGGTCTCCAGCCAGTACCAGGGCACGGTGATCGAGCTGATGGGCCAGCGCCGCGGTATGATGCGCGATATGAGCATCCGCGACGACGGGCTGGTGCACATGATCTTCCACGTGCCCACCCGTGGCCTGCTCGGCTTCCGCCAGACGTTCCTCACCGCCACGCGCGGCGAGGGGGTGATGAACGCCCTGTTCATGGGCTATGAGGTGCTGCAGGGCGAGATAAGCACGCGCGCCAACGGCAGCCTCGTGGCCACTGAGAGCGGCGTCGCCACCACCTTCGGCCTCTACGGCGCTCAGGAGCGCGGCCAGCTCTTCATCGTCCCGGGCACCGAGGTGTACGAGGGGATGATCGTCGGCCAGCACATCCGTGACCGCGACCTCGAGGTGAACGTCTGCCGGCGCAAGCACCTGACGAACATGCGCTCGTCGGGCGCGGACGACGCGCTGCGGCTCGAGACGCCGCGCGTGCTGAGCCTGGACGACGCGATCGAGTACATCAGCGACGACGAGCTGGTGGAGGTGACGCCCAAGGGCTACCGGCTCCGCAAGCGCCTCCTAACGCTTGGCGAGCGCCAGCGGGAGCAGAAGCGCCGCGATATGGCCCTCGCCGGCTCGTAGGACCCCGGACCAAGCACGAAAGATGAAGGGATGCGACGATCTCGTGATCGTCGCATCCCTTCGTCTTCGTGCTTCGTTTTTCGGTCTATCGCCGCAGCGACGCCACCAGGTCCACGTACTGCTGCATCGCCGCGTCCGCCCCTGTGCCCTTCAGCTTCGCCCAGGCGTCGTACTTGGCCTGCCCCACCATGTCGAACATCCCCGGCCGCCCGCCGCTCACGTCGCCGCTGGTCGCCTGCTTGTAGAGCGCGTAGAGCCTGAGCAGCGTCTCGTTGTCGGGACGCTTCGGCATGCTCTTGGCGGCTGTGGCCGCGGCCTCGAACTGCGTCCTCAGGTCAGACATACAACTCCTCCTGTTCCACAGTGGCTCAACTGATATACCTGCTGCTGTAGTACGACAACGAGATTTATCATGCCGAGCGAAGCGAAGCCTCCCCACTGCTGCGCCGCGAGACCCTTCGCTTCGCTTAGGGTGACAGTGCGGCGTTGCCGTGAACGCTTTGTCGCCGAAGGCTCGTTGTAGTACTAGCGCCCGGCGCGCAGCAGCTTGCGCGCGTACACCACGATCGACACCGCGAACGGGACCAGCGAGAGGTACAGCGCTGGCTTGCCGCTGCGCGGGCCGTCGGCGATGTAGAGCAGCATCGACACCGTGAGCGAGAGGGTGGTGAGCTTCCCCGCCGGGTGCGCCACGGCGATCTCTGCTCGCCGGCGGTAGATCAGCGCGCCCCCCAGGATGATCGCCAGGTCCCGGCCCACCAGGATCGCCGCCGCCCACCACGGGAAGCCGTGGCTGCGCGTGAGCGCCAGCGCCGTCGTGTTGATCATCAGCTTGTCCGCCACCGGATCCAGGAACTTGCCCAGTGGCGAGACCTCCTGGCGGCGGCGGGCGAGCGTGCCATCCACGGCATCGGTGGCCATGGCGATGCCGAGCAGGCTCAGCGCCCGCCAGCGCTGCTCCGGGTGCAGGACGGCGCGGATGGTCGCGGGGAGCATCAGCAGGCGGGCGATGGTCAGCAGGTTGGCGGGGTAGGTAAACTCCCGCAGCTTGAAGGCGTGGCGGAGCTTCGCGCGCACGGCGACCTCCATCTGTTCAGCCCTGGGCGGTGTCAGCCGATCTTGCTCTCGAGGCGCCCGAGGCCTTGGGTCGTGAGGTGTTTGTCGGTGGCGGCGTAGATCTGGGCCACCGCCAGGTGCGCGTAGAGCAGCGCGCAGAGAAACACCCAGATCAGGATCAGGATCACGGGTACGGCCGTGCCGAATGGGATCTGTGCCGCGCCGACGATCGCCGCGCCGACCGCCAGCGCCGGCAGGTAGGCCGGCAGCGATGCGAAGCGGGCGCGCAGATAGTGCCGCCGCGCCCTCGGCCGCAGCGCCTCGCGGAGCGACTCCGCGCTCATCGCCGCCTCCGGGCTGCCCTCCTCCGCAAAGATCAGACGGCCTACGGCGGAGACGCCCGACAGGAACATCAGCACCTCGAACACCGCGACAGCGCCGAGGACCAGCGGGACGACTGTGGTGACGAATGCGTCGGCGTTGGTGATCACGCTGGCGATCCCGACGCAGAAGAACAGCACGGCGGTGCCGAGCAGCGGCAGCACGAAAAACAGGAAGTCCACCAGACCGGCGAACAGCCCGATCAGATAGCGGCTCGACCAGTCGCCCCAGGGCGGCAGCGGGGTCGGATAGCCCTTGCGGGCGTTGTCCATGTTCACCACGACCAGCCCGGCGGCGAAGGGGTAGCCGACGATCGTCATCATCAGCGCGCCCCCGATCATGATCTTGCGCCACCAGAAGGGGTCGCGGTGGATGTTGTCCAGGGCGGTGCGTAGGTTCATGCGAGGTACTGCCGTAGCATCTCGAGCGTCATCGTCCCCGCGAACTGCCAGCCGTCCTCGGCGCGCATGTCGATGCGGCGCACACTCTCCGTGACGCCGCCGGCGTGGGCCAGGGCGATGCACACGGTGGTGAAGCCGTCCGCGCCGTCCGCGCCGTCCGCGCCGGGCGCGGTGGCGGGCTGGATGGCTGCGGCGAGCGCGGTACGCCAGTGGTCGCGGGTGCTGACCGCGCTGGTGCGGGCCAGGATCGCGGCCACTTCGTCGTCGGCGGGCTTGTCGCGCGGGTGCAGGATCACGCCGCTGATCCGTGCCGCCCCGCCGGGGGCCGCCGCGAGCATATGGTACAGCGGCGCGCGGGCGTCGCCCTCGTACAGGGCCAGGCTGAGGCCGCGCTCCCCGAGCAGGCGCACCACCGCGTCGACGAGCCTCTCGGCGCCGATGATGTGCTGGCCGAGCCGTTCGCGCATCGTGGCCTCGGCCGCGTCTGCCAATGCCTCGGCCTCGGCCATGCTGCCGGCGCGCGCGCCGATCCGCAGCTCGTACTGCGCCTGCTTGGCTGAGATCCCGACGGTGGGGTTCTCCTGCTCCATCAGGTCGGCGATCATCTCGCCGATCACGCTCTCGCCGAGCCCGGCGGCGTGCAGCGTCCGCACCAGGATCACACCCGTCTGGCCGCGCTCGTCACGCAGGTAGGGCAGGATCTGCGTCTCCCACAGGAAGCGCATCTCGGAGGGGACACCGGGGAGCACCACCACCGTGCCGCGGGCGTCCTCCACGATGAAGGCGGGCGCGGTGCCGCGGGCGTTCTCCACGATGCGCGCGCCCTCGGGCACGTATGCCTGGCGGCGGTTGCTCTCGCTCATGGTGCGGCCGAAGGCGCGGAAGCGGGCCTCGATCTGGTCGAGCAGGTGCTGTTGGAACACCAGCGGCCGCCCGAGGGCGCGGGCCACCGCCTCGCGGGTCATGTCGTCAACTGTGGGGCCGAGGCCGCCGGTGCAGATCAGCAGGTCGGCGCGATCGAGCGCCTCGCCGATCATCGCGGCGATGCGCTCCTCGTTATCGCCCACCACTGACTTGCGGAAGAGCCCGACCCCGGCGGCGGCGAGCTGGCGGGCCAGGTAGGCGCTGTTGGTGTCGATCGTCTCGCCCAGCAGCAGCTCGGACCCGATGGCGAGGATTTCTGCGTTCATGGGGCTCCTGGGTATCAGAGGCGCGGCCGGGGTGCTAGAGGCCGGCGAGCAGATCGCGGTGCGAGCTCTGGGCGGGCTTGGCGCGCAGGCGGGTGCGGAAGTCGGCCAGCATCTCCTGCTCCTTCGCGCCGGCCGCGCTGCGCCCCGCATCGAGCGCGCCGGCGAGCAGCCCCTTGACGCCGCCGGTCCGCGCGGTGAGACCCATCGCCCCGTCGGTGTCGTCGCCCTGGCCGCTGAGCAGCACCACCGCCGCGCCGAGCGCCGCGCCCACCGCGAAGCCGAGGAAGAAACGGCCCATGGAGTCTCCTTGTATGCTACAGAAGGGAGATAGGAGCTGTTGTGGCGCGCAGTGCGCGAAAGAGACGAAAGGGAGCCGACGCCGCTCGGTTTCTGTCCGCCGCCGCCTGCTCCCTATGCCCTCATACGAGTGATTTTAGATCCGCGCGGCTACGTCGTCCTTGGCGCGGGCGATGAATGCGTCGAGCGGCGCAGCGCCGAGGTCCTCGCCGGACCGCAGGCGCACGGCCACCGAGTCGGCGGCCTGCTCCTTATCGCCGATTATAAGCATGTACGGGACTTTCTGCAACTGGGCGCGGCGGATCTTGGCCTGCATGCGGTCCTTGCTGTTGTCCAGCTCGGCCCGCAGGCCGGCGGCCTCGAGTCGCTTGAGCACCTCGCGGCCGTAGGCCCCGTGCTTCTCATCGGAGATCGGCACCACCACCGCCTGCACCGGCGCGAGCCAGACCGGGAAGGCGCCGGCGAAGTGCTCGATCACCACGCCGAGGAAGCGCTCCGTCGAGCCCGTGACGGCGCGGTGCAGCACCACCGGCGTGTGCGGCTGGCCGTCCTCGCCGATGTACTCCAGCCCCAGGCGGCGCGGCTGGATGAAGTCCACCTGGATCGTGCTCAGCTGCCACTCGCGGCCCAGCACGTCGCGCGCGATGAAGTCCGCCTTCGGGCCGTAGATCGCCGCCTCGCCGGGGGCCTCCTCGAACTCCACGCCGAAGCTCACCAGCGCCGAGCGCAGCGCGTTCTCCGCCAGATCCCAGGCCTCGTCGTCGGCGATGTACTTGCCGCTGTCGCCGCGCAGCGAGAGGCGCACGCGGTAGTCCGTGAACTGGTACGTGCCGAGCACCTCGCGGATCAGGTTCAGCGCCAGGCCGAACTCCTCCTCGATCTGGTCCGGCCGGCAGAAGATGTGGCAGTCGTCCTGCGTGAGCGAGCGCACCCGCGTGAGGCCGTTGAGCGTGCCGCGGTCCTCGAAGCGGTAGAGCGTGGCGAACTCGGCGAAGCGCATCGGCAGGTCGCGGTACGAGTGGATGCCCATCTCCCGGAAGAGCGTCATGTGGCTCGGGCAGTTCATGGGCTTGAGCCGGTAGATGTGGTCCTCGTCCTCGACCATCGGCGGGAACATGTTCTCGCGATAGGCGTCGTAGTGGCCGGACTTCTTGTAGAGCGTCTCCTTCACCACGTGGCCCGTCCAGACGTGCTTGTAGCCATAGCGCGTCTGCACGTCGCGCACGTACGTCTCCATCTGGTGGCGCAGCATCTCGCCCTTGGGCGTGAAGAGCGGCAGGCCCGGCCCGACGTCGTCGGCGAAGTGGAACAGCCCGAGGTCGCGCCCGAGCTTGCGGTGGTCGCGCTTCTTGGCCTCCTCGAGCCGGTTGAGGTACTCCTCGAGCTCCTTCTTGCTGTTCCAGGCCGTGCCGTAGATGCGCTGCAGCATCGGCTTGGAGGCGTCGCCGCGCCAGTAGGCGCCGGCCACGCTCATGAGCTTGAAGCCGTCGGGCGGGATCTGGCCCGTGCGCTCGAGGTGCGGGCCGCGGCACAGGTCCTCGAACGTGTCGTGCTTGAACGTCGAGATCACCACCCCGCCGGCCTGGCCGGGCGCGCCGTCGATCGCCGCCTGCGAGGGGTCGGCGCCGTCGGCGGCCGCGCCGTACTCGTCGGCGCCCTTCGCTAGCCCGTCGATCAGCTCGATCTTGTAGGGCTGGCCGGCGAACAGGGCGCGCGCCTCGTCGGCCGACACCACGCGGTAGTTGAAGGGGTGGTTGCCGCCGATGATCTTCCGCATGCGCCGCTCGATCTCCTCGAGGTCCTCGGGCGTCAGCGAGCGCGGCAGGTCGAAATCGTAGTAGTAGCCGTCCTCGATCGGCGGGCCGATGGCGATCTTACCCTCGGGGAACACCTCCAGCACTGCCTGCGCCATGACGTGCGCGGCGGAGTGGCGGAGCCGGTAGTACGGGTCTTTGTCTGGCGTGACTGGCATGGGATACCTCCAAAAATCTATCTACTCCACCCTGACGATCACCGCCCCGGCGTCCACGCGCACGTCGGTGATGCGGCGCCCCTGCGCGCTGAGCTCGTCGTTGAGCTGCTGCTCGATCGGCCGCACCAGGTCGGTGGCGGAGATCACCGAGCTGAGCGGCCCGTCGATCTGCGGGTCGATCGCGACCACCTGCCCGGCCTGGACGGCGACCCCCGCGCTGGCTGTGCTGCTCGCGCCGAAGGCCGTGACCTCGGCCTGCACCTGGCCGGGCACGAAGCGCACCCGCACCGAGTCGAGCGGCCCGAGCACCTCGGGGTTCTGCGCGATGTAGGCGTTGGCCTGCTCCTCGGTGATGCGCAGCTCGCCGCTCGGCATGGCCGCGATCGCGGTGGGCAACGCCTGCGCGGCGCCCTCGGCAATCTGGCCGGCGGGGTCGGCTGCGCCCGGCGGATCCGAGCCGAGCTGCCGCCCGATCTCCCGCCCGACCATCTCGCTCACCCATGGCCGGACGTAGTACTGGTAGCCGAGCACCAGCGCCAGCACGAGCCAGACCAGGACCACCAGGCAGCCGAGCGTGCGGTTGCGCGAGCGCCGCGGCTCCGGGCGGCGGCGTGGTCGGTTGGACTGATAGCTCATCGGTCTCTGCCCCCCAACAACAAATAGCCCCTCGCCCGCATGGGACGAAGGGTTGCTCCGTGGTTCCACCCACTTTTGAGTCGTGAGTCGTGAGTCTTGAGTCCTGAGCCGTGGACTACACCCGCCGGCTCACAACCAAAAATCGAGGCCTCTGAACTCCTCAAGGGCGCTGTAACGGGCGTGCCCGCGCCTCCATACTTGCCGTGCGGCGTTGGGGAGGCGGCTCGGAGGTGGTGTTCGCCGGGCTCCTGGCCGGGCGCGCTTTCAGTCGGTGGCGCACCCTCCCTGGGGCTGTGGCCGGGCTACTCGTCCTCGTCGGCGCTGTATCTCGCTGCCATGGATGGTAGCACCGCGGCGGGGGGGTGTCAAGCGACTTTCGGCGGATCCCGAGCAGAGCCGCCGAGGCCCGCTTTCGGACGCCCGCGTGCTATAATGAGGGTTGTGCGCCGTTAGACACGGAGGAAGCATGAACGCGGTCGACCTGCTCTTCATCCTGCTCGTCCTGGGCGGCCTGGCGGTGGGGTTCTTCCAGGGCACGATCAAGCTGATGGTCGCGATCGTTTCCTTCTACGTCAGCATCGTCCTCTCGAGCCTGTACTTCCAGATTGTCGGGCGCTTCTTCCGCCAGCGCTTCGGCACCACGCTCGAGGTGGGCCAGATTACGGCGTTCGGCCTGATCCTGCTGATGACCTTCCTGCTGCTGACGCTGGCTGGTCTGTACACGTTCCGCTACGCGAAGATGCCGCCCAGCCTGGACTTCATCGACCGGATCCTCGGCACGCTGCTGGGGTTGGTGCTTGGCGGTCTGGTCCTGGGGATCTTCGCCTCGCTGCTCGAGAGCCTGTTCATCTTCCGCAACCCGAGCGGCCTCCTGACGTGGCCGTTCATGCGGGCGTTCCAGGGCGCGGTGCGCGGCTCGCTGCTTGTGGAGTTCTTCGCCAACAACATCCTGCCGCTGATCTACTCGTCGGTGCGGCCGCTGCTCCCGGCTGAGGCCGACCTGATCTTCCGCGTGCGGTAGGTGCAGCTCTTTTTGCGCTTCGCGGAATGAAGGCCGGCGGCACGTCGCCGCCCTGCCGAAACCCCGCACCGCCCGGCTCCTGTCGCCCGCCGTCAGCGCGACCGTCGGCGGGCGTCGGCTGCGCCCCCGGACGGGCACAGTGCTGAAATGGGAAAGCGTTACATTGTGGGGAAGAGTCACTTTGCGCCAGCAGAACGACAGTATTCGTGCTGGGGCAGTATTGGCGGCCCACAGGCCGCACTATAGCGCTTTTGAGGATGTAACGTATGGCAATCTCTCAGCAGACGCTTGAGACCCTTGAGTTTCCAAAAATTCTGACACAGCTCGCGCGCCACACCTCCTTCGGCGCCTCGCGTGAGCTGGCACTGGCGCTGGCGCCCAGCACCGATGCGTTCGAGGTCCGCCGGCGCCAGCGCCGCACCTCCGAGGCGCGCCGGCTGCTCGACGACCACCCCGACGCGAGCATTGGCGGCGCGCGCGACGTGCGCGGTGCGGTGGGGCTGGCCCGCCGCGGCGGCGTGCTCGAGGCCAGCGCGCTCGTCGAGGTGGCCGCCACGCTGCGCGCCGCGCGGCTGCTGCGCGCCCTGGTGATGAAGCTCGCCGAGGAGGCCTACCCGCTGTTGCGCGAGCTGGCGTACGACTTGCCGAGCATCCCAGCTCTCGAGGACGCTGTGGCCCGCACGGTGGGCGAGGACGGCCATGTGCTCGACAGCGCCAGCCCGGCGCTCGGGCGCATCCGCGCCGACGTGCGGATCGCCTTCAACCGGCTCCAGGAGAAGCTCCAGAGCATGATCGGCTCCTCGCAGTCCGAGTCGCTCCAGGAGCCGATCATCACCGTGCGCAACGGCCGCTACGTGGTGCCGGTGAAGGCCTCGCACCGCCGCAACATCCGCGGCCTGGTGCACGACCAGTCGGCCAGCGGGGCCACGCTCTACATCGAGCCGATGGCGGTGGTGGAGCTCAACAACAAGTACCGCGAGCTCCAACTGGCCGAGGAGCAGGAGGTCCAGCGCATCCTGGCCGAGATCTCGGGGCAGGTGGGCGAGCACGCCCAGGCGATCGTCGCCGGCGTCGAGGCCCTGGCCGACATCGATCTGGCCTTCGCCCTGGCGCGCTACGCCCTGGCGCTGCGCTGCGTCGAGCCGGAGATCACCGAAGCGCCGAGTGCTGAGTCGAAAGTGCTGAGTGACACTGACTCCGATACTCAGCACTCAGCACTCAGCACTCAGCACTCGCAGCCCCTCCTCCACCTGACCTCCGCGCGCCACCCGCTGCTGGACCAGAAGACTGTGGTGCCCACCGACCTGTGGCTCGGCGGGGAGTTCAACCTGCTGCTGATCACCGGCCCGAACACCGGCGGCAAGACCGTGGCGCTCAAGACCACCGGGCTGCTGACGCTGATGGCCCAGGCCGGCATGCATATCCCGGCCGCCGAGCCCTCGCGCGTGCCGGTGTTCGGCAAGATCTTCGCGGATATCGGCGACGAGCAGAGCATCGAGCAGAGCCTCTCGACCTTCTCCTCGCACATGACCAACATCATCCGCATCCTGCGCGAGCTGGTTGGGGGTGACAAAGGGCAAGGGACGAGTGACCGGCGTGCGGCCGGCGCCGACACCACTTCGTCCTCGGTCGCTCGTCTTTCGTCCAGGGCGCGCCGGGCCGAGGAGGCCGAGATCGAGCGGCTCTCGAACTGGCGCAAGGTGGAGCCCGGCGAGTGGGCCCCGGTCGAGGCGGTGTACGAGGAGCCGCAGCTGGCGCTGGTGCTGCTGGACGAGCTCGGCGCCGGGACCGACCCGGTGGAGGGCGCCGCCCTGGCGCGGGCGATCGTCGAGCGTCTGCTGGCGCGCGGCGTCCTGGGCGTGGCAACCACGCACTACGCCGAGCTGAAGGCCTTCGCCTACGCCACGGCCGGGGTGCAGAACGCCTCGGTGGAGTTCAACGTCGAGACGCTGGCGCCAACCTACCGTCTGACGATCGGCCTGCCCGGCCGATCGAACGCTCTGGCGATCGCCTCGCGCCTCGGCCTGGACGAGTCGCTGGTGGAGCGCGCGCGCTCGACGATGGCCCGCGAGGACGCTCAGGTCGAGGACCTGCTGGCCGGCATCCACCGCGAGCGCGAGGCGGCGGCGGCCGAGCTCGCGCGCTCGGAGCAGCTGCGCGAGGATGCCGAGAAGTACCGCGAGCGCCTCTCGACCGAGCTGCAGGAGTTCGAGGCGCGGCGCGAGGCGGAGTGGCAGAGCGCGCGCGCCGAGATCGAGGCTGAGCTGCGCGACGCCCGCGGCCAGATCCGCCGCTTGCGCGACGACTTTCGCTCGGTCTCGCTTACCAAGCAGTGGATGGTGGAGGCCGAGAAGCGCCTGGCGGACGCTGCGGCGATGGTGCCGCAGGCCCGCCCTGGCAAGCCAGCGGCCGCACCGCCGCCCCCGCCCGCAGAGCAGGCCCCGCGCCCGCTCCAGCCCGGGGACGTGGTCCACGTGCGCTCGGTGGGGCTCTCGGGCGAGATCATCGCGATCGACGAGGACGAGGGCATGGCCGATGTGCAGGTGGGAGGGTTCCGCATGCGCGCCGACCTGCGCGAGCTGCGGCGCGAGAAGAAGCCCGAGGGCAAGCCCGGCCGCCAGCAGCGTGTGATCGAGCAGGCGCGCGTCTCGCTCCCCTCCACCCCCGACGTCTCGATCGAGATCGACATGCGCGGCTGGCGCGCCGTCGAGGTGGTGGACCGGCTCGACCGCTACCTGAACGACGCCTACCTCGCCGGGCTGCCAATGGTGCGGATCATCCACGGCAAGGGCACCGGGGCGCTGCGCCAGGTGGTGCGCGACGTGCTCAAGGGGCACAAGCTGGTGGAGCAGTTCGCCAGCGGCGCGCAGGGCGAGGGCGGCGAGGGAGTTACGATCGCGCGTCTCACCGAGCGCTGAGCGGGTGACAACGATGACAGCCGGGATATGCCACAGAGTACATAGAGCGCACCGAGAGAGGCTCAATCGATTTCTCTACTCTGTGCCCTCAGTGCGCTCTGTGGCAAGCGGAATACCGCGTCGCCGGCTCTTGAATAGCCACATACTATGAACCAGATACTCGTTCTGCTGCTCCTTACCTTTGCGCTGGTCGTCCCCATCATCGGCGCGGCCGCCCTGCGGCTGCTCGCGTCGCGGCTCGACGAGGGCCGCCGCACGATTGCCGGGGCCCTGATCTTCGTGATCGCCGCGGCCAGCGTGCTCGTGCTTGCCCGCGGCGACGTCTCACGCGTGCAGGTGGCCGGCCTCACCGTGCTGCTGCCGATCGCCGCGCCCTCCGAGGGCGATATCGTCCTGCCGCCGGAGATTCTGGACGCCACCG
This sequence comes from Chloroflexota bacterium, assembly GCA_039805565.1. Classification (GTDB taxonomy): domain Bacteria; phylum Chloroflexota; class Chloroflexia; order Chloroflexales; family Roseiflexaceae; genus CALJIC01. The sequence goes on from JBDLTZ010000071.1 coordinate 16,126, forward strand.
CCGCCCCGGACCCGTCCGACGCCGACCACGGCGCGCCGGCCGATGGTCCCGCCGCAACAGCAGAGTCCACGGCCGAACCGACGCCGGAGTCCGCGCCGGAGCCGACAGCCGAGCCGACAGCCGAACCGACGCCGGAGCCGACGCCGGAGCCCACGGCCGAACCGACGCCGGAGCCGACGCCAGAGCCCACGGCCGCGCCCGCCCCGGCCGGCCCGCGGCGCTACACCGTGCAGCCGGGCGACACGCTGCGCTCGATCGCCGAGCAGTTCGGCGTCAGCATCCAGGACATCATCCGCGCCAGCGAGCTCACGCCGGAAGAGGCCGACAGCCTGGGCGTCGGGCAGGAGCTAGTGATCCCATGACAACGACGACAACGGCCGCGCCCGCCGCCCGCGAGGTGCTGGTGCTGCGCTACACCCAGCAGATCGACGAGCTAATGCACGCCGTGCGGCTCTACCAGCGCAGCACACGCAAGCACCAGGTCTACAAGCTCCTGGGCCTGCTCACCATGTTCCTCGGCGCGTGGACCTTCCTGCGCTCGGGGATCGAACTCGGGCCGGTGCTGCTGCTGATTCTGGGCGCGTTCCTGTGGTTCGACCCGGTCCCGCTCGTGGTGCTGGGCGCCGGGCTGCGCAACAGCCCAGTAGTGAAGGAGCCGTACGAGACCCTGATCGACGCGCGCGGCACGCACTTCAAGATCGGCAAGAACCGCGTCAGCCGCACGTGGGACAAGTACAACGGCTTCCTCGAGAGCGACAGGGTCTTCGTGCTGGTGTACGGGCGCTGGGCCTACAGCGTTATCCCGAAGCGCGCGCTGGAGGGCGCCGAGCAGGCTGCCGCCCTGCGCGCCACGCTGAAGAAGCACATCCAACGCTGAAGGCTGAAGGCTTCGGGGTACGAGAACGCCGTACATGCTCCTTGAACATGTTCAACGTCTCCGCTACTCCCTCAAAACTATGAACCATACGCCCGCGCGCCCCACCGGCCTGCTGCTGATCGCCCTGACCCTCGTGGCCGGCATCGCCCTCGGCTGGGCGCTGAACGACCTGCTGGCCATGAGGGCCGCGCAGGATCAGGGGCCAACGATCGAAGACCAGGGGCCGGCCGCACAGGGCCAAGGGCCAACAACCGAGGACCAGAGGCCGACGGCTCCCCCTCCTGAAGCCCCCGCGTCTGCCCCGACGGCGACGCCCACCGCCGCGCCCACGATAGAGCCAACCGCCGCCCCCACGGCCGCCCCCACCGAGGCGCCTGCGATGATCGCCGGGTACGCCGGGCACATCGTGGCCCAGGGGGAGACGCTGGCACAGATCGCGGCGAACGGCGGCAGCGCGCCCGACCTGATCGCGAGCTACAACCGGCTGGCGGGCGAGCCGCAGCCCGGCCAGCCCCTGATCGTCCCGCGCCTGGCCGGCGAGGCCGCGGCGCTGGACAACCAGCCGATCATGGTGGAGCGCGGGCCAGCCGAGCAGCCCTGGGTGGCGCTCACGCTCGACGCCGGGGCCGGGGCCGCACCCACGCCGCGCATGCTCGACGCCCTGCGCGAACGCGGGGTGCGGATCACCTTCTTCCTCACCGGCAAGTGGATCGCCGAGAACCCCGAGCTGACGCGGCAGATCGTGGCGGATGGTCACGAGCTCGCCAACCACACCTTCGGCCACCCCGACCTGACGGCAGTGAGCGACGCGGAGATCCGGCGCGAGCTGGCGGAGACCGAGGCCGCGCTGCGCGAGGTGGCGCCCGCGGCGACCATGCGGCCTTTCTTCCGCCCGCCCTACGGCGCCTACGACGAGCGCGTGCAGCGGGCGGTGCAGGCCGAGGGGTACCTGCCGGTCTACTGGACGCTGGACAGCCTTGACTCGGTGGGCGAGCCGAAGACGCCGGAGTTCTTGCTCGAGCGCGTCACCGCCAAGCTCACCCCCGAGCGCCTGCGCGGCGCGATCATCCTGGCCCACTGCGGCAGCGAGCCTACCGCTGACGCACTTCCCGCTATCCTGGACCGCTTCGCCGCCATGGGCCTCGAGGTCCGGCCGCTCTCCGAGGTGCTCTCCGGATCGTCACAGATGCGTTAGATCTTGCTAAGATCTGCGGGCTACACTGTCCTCGCATAGATCACACAGGGTCGTGCATTCGTAGTGTACACACAGCTTCGGCAGAATTGAGAGCACCAAGATGAGCAAGATACCCTCTTCAGAGATAACCCCCGAGCACGTGTACAGGTCGCGGCGCCAGTTCATGCGGGGCGTGGGGGCGCTGGCGCTGGGCGCCGGGGCGCTGGCGCTGGGCGCGTGCGGCGCGCAGCCGGGGGCGGCCAGCCGGCCCGCGGGACCCACCCCGGCCCCTGGCGCGGTGAAGGGCAGCGCCGACGAGCTCGGCGACCCGCTCAACAGCTTCGAGCAGATCACCACCTACAACAACTACTACGAGTTCACCACCGATAAGCAGGCTGTGGCAGGCATGGCGCAGGGCCTCCGCACCTCGCCGTGGAGCGTTGCCGTGGGCGGCCTGGTCGCCAAGCCGCAGATCTTCGCCGTGGAGGACCTGGTGAGCCGCTTCGGCGAGGAGGAGCGCATCTACCGGCTGCGCTGCGTCGAGGCCTGGTCAATGGTGATCCCGTGGTTGGGCTTCCCCCTGAGCAAGCTGCTGTCGGCGGTGGAGCCGACGTCGCAGGCCAAGTACGTGCGCTTCGAGACGCTGATGGACCCGGAGCAGATGCCGGGCCAGCGCGAGCCGTGGTACGAGTGGCCGTACGTCGAGGGGCTGCGGCTGGACGAGGCTATGCACGACCTGACCCTCCTGAGCACCGGGCTGTATGGCCGCTCGCTCCTGCCCCAGAGCGGCGCGCCGCTGCGGTTGGTGGTGCCGTGGAAGTACGGCTTCAAGAGCATCAAGGCCATCGTCAAGATCGACCTGGTGGATACCCAGCCGACCTCGCTCTGGATGGCGGCCGCGCCGAACGAGTACGGCTTCTACGCCAACGTCAACCCGGACGTATCCCACCCGCGCTGGTCGCAGGCGAGCGAGCGGCGCATCGGCGAGCTCGGCCGGCGCGAGACGCTGCCGTTCAACGGCTACGCGGACCAAGTGGCCGGGCTGTACGCGGGCATGGACCTGCGGGCGAACTACTGATGCAGCGAGACCGCTGGCTCCACCTGGTTCACCCGGCCGCGCTGGCGCCGCTGGCGGTGGCGCTGTGGGACATGGCGCGGGGCGGGCTGAGCGTCAACCCGATCCAGGATATCACCCACCGCAGCGGGTACGCCGCCCTGGTGCTGCTGGTGCTTTCGCTGGCCTGCACACCCCTGAGCGGGCTGCTGGGGCAGAAGTGGGCGCTCAAGCTGCGCCGGCCGCTCGGGCTGTACGCCTTCCTGTACGCCGCGCTGCACCTGCTGATCTTTGTGGTGCTGGACTTCGGGCTCGACATGCGCCTGATCGCGCAGGAGGTCTCCGAGAAGCGCTACGTGCTGGTCGGCCTGGCCGCGCTGCTGCTCCTGATCCCGCTGGCCGTTACGTCTACCAAAGGGTGGCAGCGGCGGCTGGGCAGGCGCTGGAAAGCGCTCCACCGGCTGGTGTATCTGGCCGCGCCGCTGGCAGTGCTCCACTACATCTGGCTCGTCAAGTCGGACTACCGCGAGCCGCTGCTGTTCGGCGCGGCCGTGGCGCTGCTCCTCGCGCTGCGGCTGCCCGCCGTGCGACAGCGCGCCCAGGCCCTGCGCGAGCGGCTCCGCCCGCGCAGCGCCCCCTCCTCCCCGAGGACAGATCCCCGCCCGTAGTTATGCGTTTGTAATGCGTTAGTAATGGTGTGTGCTACACTTCAGTAGCACAAACTGCATTACTACACATAGAGCAGCCGCGCTCGGGCAGCTGTCGAGAGGGAGAGATACAATGCAGATCCTGGTCGCCGACGACGACGTTGCGAGCGTCAAACTCACCGCCTTCCTTCTGGAAGACGCCGGCTACCGTGTGCTTAAGGCCTTCGATGGCCCCGGGATCATCCAGACCATTGAGCAGAACCAGCCCGACCTGGTGCTGCTGGACGTGACGATGCCCAAGGTGAATGGCTTCGAGGTCTGTCGCCAGATCCGGCGCACCTCCGAGGTGCCGATCATCTTCGTGACGGGCAACAGCCAGCTCCAGGACCGCGTGAAAGGCTTGCAGATCGGTGGCGACGACTACCTCGTCAAGCCGTTCGAGCCCGCCGAGCTCCTGGCACGCGTCGAGGCGGTGCTACGGCGCCGCAACTCGGAAATGCTCACGCCGGTCTCGCGCATCAACCAGGGGCCGCTCACGCTGGACCCGATCGAGCACACGGTGATCTTCGAGGACGGGCGCACCGCGGTGCTGACTCCGATCGAGTTTCGCCTCCTATACTACATGATGCAGAACGCCGGCCGGGTGCTGAATACGTCGCAGATCCTGAGCAAGGTCTGGGGCTACGACTACGAGGGCGAGAGCAACCTGGTGGCGGTGTACATCCGTCGCCTGCGCACGAAGATCGAGCCGGAGGGTGACGCCCCGAAGCACGTGGTGACGGTGCGGAACCTGGGGTACAAGTTCGTGGCGTAGGGTCAAACGCTGAACGCTCACGTCGGTGATTCACAGAGGGCACGAGGTGCAGTGATGCGCCTCGTGCCCTCAAGCGTTGCCACACGAACTGGGCCTTGCGCTCAGGCGAAGATCTCCTCCGGCGCGCGGCCCTCCCACTCCTCGCTGGGCGCCACGCCGAGCATGCGCGCCACGGTGGGGGCGGTGTCGATCAGGCTCACCGGCGCCGCGATGCGGTGCCCGTGACGCACGCCCGGCCCCGCCGCCAGCCAGGGCACCGTCATGTCCTCGGGCGAGTCCGTGCCGTGGCTGCGCTCGTGGCCGCCGTGGTCGCTCTGCACGATGATGCGCGCGGTGGGGGGCATGGCCGCCACGACCCGGCCGAGCGCCGCGTCGAGCCGCTCGAGCTGGTCCAGGTAGCCGTCGGACATCCAGCCGTAGGCGTGGCCGGCGGTGTCCACCGAGCCGAGGTAGACGAACACGAAGTCGAAGGACTCTGCGGCGATCAGGCGCGCGGCCTCCTCGGCCACCGCGTCGTCGTAGCTCGGGTCGGTCGGCGGCTCGCGGTAGTAGCTGTACGCCAGCGTCTCGGGGCGGCTCAGGTCGCGCAGCGGCTCCCAGTTGTGGACGAAGGCGCTGCGCCTGCCGGCGGCCTGCAGCACCTCCACCAGCCCCGGGAGCGGGCGGGCCATGGGCGTGTACACGTTGCTGGTGATGCCGTGGCGGCCGGGCGGCACGCTGTGGAAGATCGACATGTGGCAGGGCAGCGTGACAGAGGGCATCACGCTGCGCGCTGTCTCCGTGAAGGCCCCGCGCGCCCGCAGCGCCGTGTGAGTGGGGCAGCGCGCTGCGTCGATCGCGTCGGGGCGCACGCCGTCGGTCATGACCAGGACGACCATCCTCTTCCTCCTCTTCTGATCGGTGGCGGGGATTATACCGCTTCCTTGACAGGGCCAGTGCCGTGCGCTAGTATCGCCCCGCCCGCATGCCCCGCCGTGCCGGGCGTGAGAACGCGATCCGCGTGCCGAAACGCCCGCCACCTGTTCGGCTGACGCTGTAGAGAAGGTCCCCTTGCCACCATCGATCTCTGGGCTCGCACGGCGCGCCGAGCTCGCGCTGATGGGGCCGATGCCCGAGCCGGTGCGCGACAACGCGCGCGTGGATCTGGTCGGCGCCATGTTCTACGGCGTCTTCTTCACCGGATCGCTGGCGTTCCTGCCGGTGATCCTGCGGCGGCTCGGCGCCAGCGCCGACCAGCTCGCGCTGTACGTTATCTTCACCTACGTGGGGCAGCTCCTCTCGCCGCTGAGTGTGGCGCTGGTGCGCAGACGCGATCCGCTGCGCTTCTCCGTGCTCTGCTGGGCGCTGGCGCGAGCCTCGCTGGTGCTGGGGGCGGTGATCGCCGACGCCTGGTGGCTGCTGGCGCTAGCCGCCCTCTACTGGGTGCTCGAGATGCTGCCCGCGCCGGCCTACGCCGGGATCGTGCAGCAGATCTACCCCGCGCGCTACCGCGGCCGGGCCATGTCGGGTGTGCGGGTGGGCATGGTGGTGGTGGTGCTGGCCACCACGCCGCTGGCGGGCTGGCTGCTCGACCAGCTCGGGCACCAGGCGCTGCTGCCGGTAGCCGCGCTCTTCGGCGTGCTCTCGTCGCTCACCTTCGGGCGCGTGCGGGTCCCTGCCGCCGATCCCCCCGACGCCGCCCCCCGCGCGCCTGACGCCGAGCCCGACGCACGCCCCGCGGCGCAGCGGCGCGGCGTGCTCGACCTGATCCGGAGCAACCGGCCCTTCGCCATCTACCTGGCGGCGATGACCGTCTACGGGCTGGGCGGCGTGATGGCCCTGCCGCTCTACCCCGTGGTGCAGGTCACTCGGCTGGGGCTCTCCTACACCGAGATCGGCGTGCTCGGCCTGGCGCAGTCGGCCACGTGGCTGCTGGGATTCCTCTACTGGGGGAGGCTGCTGGACCGGCGCGGCGCGGTGTGGGTGCTGCGGGTGAATATGGGGCTGGCAGCGCTGGTGCCGCTGACCTACATCTTCGCCGGGAATGCGTGGGCGCTGCTGCCCGCCTTCCTGGCGCAGGGGCTGATCCAGGGCGGGTTTGAGCTGGGCGTCACCAACACCGCCATCGGGCTGGCCGAGCGCGGGCGGGTGATGGAGTACACCGCCCTGCAGACGGCGGTGATCGGCCTGCGGGGGATGGCCGCGCCGCTGATCGGCGCGGCGCTGCTGGGGGCCGGGACGCCGGACACGACTGTGTTCGGTCTATCGGTGGCGCTGGTGCTGGCCGGGTGGGTCATGATGGGGTATATCAGGAGCGATCGATGAAGATCACGAAGCTGGAGACGCTGTTCGTCAGGCCGCGCTGGCTGTTCCTCAAGATCCACACCGACGAGGGGATCGTCGGGCTGGGCGAGCCGATCGTGGAGGGGCGCTCGCAGACGGTAGCCGCCGCGGTGCACGAGATCGGCCGCTACCTGATCGGGCAGGACCCGACGCGCATCGAGCACCACTGGCAGGCGATCTACCGCGGCGCGTTCTACCGCGGCGGGCCGGTGCTGTGCAGCGCGCTCTCGGGCGTGGAGCAGGCGCTGTGGGACATCACCGGCAAGTGGCTGGGCGTGCCGGTGTACAAGCTGCTGGGCGGCGCTGTGCGCGATAAGATCCGGGTGTACGGCCACGTGGGCGGCGAGAGCTACGGCGACTACATCACCAGCGCGCAGGTGAGCGCCGGCCAGGGGTTCACGGCGCTGAAGGTGGGCCTGGGCGGCGCGGTGCGGATGATCGACACGCCGGCGCTGGTGGAGGAGAACGTGCGGCGCTTCGCAGACGTGCGCGAGGCGGTGGGGCCGCACGTGGACGTGGGGATCGACTTCCACGGCCGCTGCACGCCGGCCATGTCCATCCGGCTGGCGCGGGCGCTGGAGCCGTACCACCCGATGTTCATCGAGGAGCCGGTGCTGCCGGAGAACGCGGATGCGCTGGTGACGGTGGCGCGCAGCACGAGCATCCCGATCGCCACCGGCGAGCGGCTGTTCACAAAGTGGGGCTTCCGCGAGGTGCTGGAGAAGCAGGCCGCCGTGATCCTGCAGCCGGATCTCTCGCACTGCGGCGGCATCCTGGAGGCCAAGAAGATCGCGGCGATGGCCGAGTGCTACTACGCTGCCATGGCGCCGCACTGCCCGCTCGGGCCGATCTCGCTGGCGGCCTGCCTGCACCTGGACGCCTGCACGCCGAACTTCCTGGTGCAGGAGCAGGTGACGACCGGCGTGGGCTACCTGAAGAACCCCTTCCAGATCGTGGACGGGCACATCGCGCTGCCGAGCGGCCCCGGCCTGGGGATCGAGCTGGACGAGGAGGCGGTGGCGGCGAAGCTGTACGACGGGTCGTGGGAGACGCCGCGCCTGTGGCACGACGATGGGTCGGTGGCAGATTGGTAGGTGGTGGGTGAGGGAGTGAGCGAGGGGGGGCAGCGGCCCCCGCTCGCGCTCCCCCCCGTCGGAGGAGACCGCCTGGCAGCGAGGGAGTGAGCGAGGGGGGCACCGGCCCCCGCTCGCGCTCCCCCCCGTCGGAGGAGACCGCCTGGCAGCGAGGGAGTGAGCGAGGGGGGCACCGGCCCCCGCTCGCGCTCCCCCCCGTCGGAGGGGCGCTTGCGCCCCCTCCGAACCACCCCCCGCAGTGCGTGCCGAACCA
>JBDLTZ010000072.1:0-2525 GCA_039805565.1 Chloroflexota bacterium
CTGTGGAGGAGCACCCGCGCATTTGGCTGGTCGATTTGTGGGAGAAGCAGCCCGGCGACCGTGATGACTGGCGGGTTGACATTGGCGGCGTTGAGGCTCGGATTCTTGAGACGTGCGGCCAACTCAACGTGGTTGAGGTGGCGTGCGACCCGTACCGCTGGCAGCGAAGCATGGAGGCGCTCGCCGAGGCCGGCGTTCCCATTACTGAGTACCCGAGCTCGAGCCCAGCTCGCATGGTCCCAGCGACGGCCAAGTTCTTTGACGCGGTGGTATCAGGCGAGGTGTCGCACGATCATTCTCCCGCTTTGGCCCGGCACCTTGCGAACTGCGTCATCAAGACGGACCAGAAGGGGCCGCGGGTCGTGAAGGAGCACCGCGGTTCGCCTCGCAAGATTGACGCCGCGGTCGCGGCGCTCATTGCTTTCGACCGGGCTACTCATCGCCGTGAGGCGGAGCCGGAACCCCCGGTCGCCGGATTCTTCAGTGTCTAGGAGCCGTATGCGCATCGCACTTGCTTTGCAGATCGCTGGCTGCGTCGCCCTCATTGTGGGCGCTGCGCTAGTGGCGCCATGGCTCGGTTTCGTTGTTGCCGGCGTCTGCGGCCTGGCTTTCGGTGTCGCCCTTGAGAGAGGCCTGTAATGCTCGGTAACTTGTTCGGCGGTCAGCCGATGGAGGAGCGCAACCTCTCCTACCAGCAGGTCTGGGGCTCGGGCATTGACGTCTCGGGCTTCGCTACCTGGTCGGGCACGGTCGTCAATCAGAAGAACGCTCTTGAGATCGGTGCGGCTTATGCCTGCGTCCGGCTGCTGTCGGACACGATTTCGACGCTGCCGGTGGACACATTCGTGCGCCGCGACGGCAACCGCCTGCCGTACACGCCCCGCCCCGCTTGGGTATACGAGCCCGAAGGTCCGGGCACGAGCCGCATTGAGTATTACAAGCAGATCGTCGTGTCGATGCTGCTCTCGCATGGGGCAGTCGTACAGATCCTCCGTAACGGCGGCGGCGAGGTCGTGGCTCTCCAGCCACTTGACCCGACCCGCGTGGATATTCGCCGGAACAAGCAGACGCGCCTGCGTGAGTACGTCATTGACGGCGGCCAGGCGGTGCTTTCCAGCGATGAGGTGCTTTACATCCCTGAGATGCGCCGCCCCGGTTCCCTCAAGGGTGTGAGCCGGGTGGATGAGCTGAAGCAGACTTTGGGCCTGGCGAAGGCGTTGGACGAGTTTGCGTCCCGCTACTTCTCCAACGGTGCCAACACGTCGGGCATGATCGAGTTCCCCGGCAACTTGACGCAGGAGCAGGCCAAGGATCTGGTCGACGCCTTTGAGGCTGGGCACAAGGGGCTGAAGAAGGCTCACCGCCCTGGGGTGCTGTCTGGTGGCGCGAAGTTTGTGAAGACGGGCTCGGACGGCGAACAGGCCCAGATGCTCCAGAGCCGCCAGTTTTCGGTCGAGGAAGTCGCCAGGGTCTTTCGTGTACCTCCCAGCATGATCGGGCTGAACACTCCGGGCGCAATGTCGTATGCGTCCGTTGAGCACAACGCCATCCAGTTCACCCGCTACTCCCTCACACCACTCATCGCCGCCATTGAGGAAGCCCACAACCGCCTCCTGCCGGGTGAGGTATTCCTTAGGTTCAACATGGACGGTCTGCTCCGCGGCGACTCCGCCACGCAGGCTCAGGTGTTCTCTACGGGCCTCCAGGCTGGCTACCTGTCAGTCAACGACGTCCGTAGCTACATGGATCTTCGGCCAGTCAATAACGGCGACGCCCCCCGCGTGCCCCTAGCAAACATTGACATCGAGGACGCGGGCGTTGTCGCAGAAGACCGCAAGGTGCTCATGGCCCAGCGCCTCATCACGGCCGGCTTTGACCCAGCCGAGACTATGCAGGCGATGGGCCTGCCGACCATCACTCACACGGGCCTGCCTTCGGTCATGTTGCAGGGCATCTCGCAGATCGCGCCGGACGATCCCCAGTCTGCCTACCCGGCAAGTGAGGACTGACATGAGCAAGATGGAAACCCGCACGTTCACGGTGGATGACCTTGAGGTGCGCGAAGCCCCCGAAGGTATGAGCTTCGAGGGGTACGCGGCAGTGTTCAACTCCCCCAGCGAGCCACTGCCGTTCACCGAAACCATCGCCCCTGGCGCTTTCTCGCGCTCGTTGCGGTCCCGCAATAACGTCTTTCTGCTCGTAAACCACGATCCCGCCCGCCCCCTCGCGTCAACCCGTTCGAAGACGATGACGCTCGAGGAGGACGGCCGCGGCCTGCTCGTGAAGGCGACACTGCCTGACACGACTGATGGCCGCGACCTGGCCGTGCTTCTCGGAGGCGGCGGCAATCCTCGCGTGATCGACTCCATGAGCTTCGGTTTCTCGGTGCCTCGCGGCGGCGACGCTTGGAGCGAGGATGGCAGCCAGCGGACCCTTCAGCAGGTGCGGTTACATGAAACGTCGATCGTGACGTTCCCGGCCTACACCAGCACGACGGCGGCCGTGCGCTCCCTCGACATGCTGGC
>JBDLTZ010000073.1:0-58068 GCA_039805565.1 Chloroflexota bacterium
CGGGGGCCTTGCGGCCCCCGCAAAACGATCTTTCTGTTTCTTTTGCGGTGGGGCGCCGCCCCTCCGCGCCTCCCGAAGGCATTATTCCTATGATCCGCTACCTGACGCGCCGAATCCTCTCGATCATCCCCGTGCTGATCGGCATCAGCATCGTCTCGTTCATCGTGATCCAGCTGCCGCCCGGGGACTTCGCCAGCAGCTTCAAATCGAACCTGATCAACAACGGCGTGACCGAGCAGGAGGCCGAGCGGCAGGCGAACGCCTTCCGCGCGCAGTACGGGCTGGATCAGCCGATCCACCTCCAGTACGCGCGCTGGGTCACGGGCATCGTCACGCGCGGTGAGTTCGGCTACTCCTTCGCCTACAAGAAGGACGTGGGCGAGCTGATCGCCGAGCGACTGCCGCGCACCATGCTGCTGGCCCTCTCGGCCCACGCGATCTCGACGCTGCTCGGGCTGGCGATCGGTATCTACGCAGCGACGCACCAGTACAGCCTCGGAGACATCGGCGCGACGGTGCTGGCCTTCCTCGGGACATCCATACCCAGATTCTTCCTTGCGCTGATTATCTTATACTTCCTTGCGTTCACCATAGGGGCGCAGCACTTCACGAACTTCAACTCGCCCCAGTACGCCTTCGCGCCCTGGAGCTGGGCGAAGTTCGTCGATACCCTGAGCCACGTCTGGCCGGTGATCGTAATCGCAGGCGTGGGCGGCATCGCGCAGAACATGCGCGTGATGCGCGCCAACCTGCTGGACGTGCTGAACGCGCAGTATGTGACCACGGCGCGGGCCAAAGGACTGACCGAGGCGAACGTGATCTACCGCCACGCCGTGCCGAACGCGATGCACCCGATCATTATGTACCAGGGCACCGTGCTGCCGTACATGGTGGCCGGCGAGCTCGAGGCGGCGATCGTGCTCGGGCTGCCGACGCTGGCGCCGATGTTCTACAGCTCGCTCACCAACCAGGACATCTACGTCTCGGGCGGGTTCCTGCTGATCTACGGCATCCTGCTGGTGCTGGGCAACCTGATCGCCGACATGGTTCTGATGCTGGTGGACCCGCGCATCCGCGCCACGTAGACCCGCCCCGCGGGAGAGAACTATTCCATATTCGTTCGGGAGCCAGCGGCCCCCGCGCCCCCGCTAGGGGAGAGAACAACAATGGCTCAGGTAGTTCAACCATTCCCGGCAGCCGCACCGCGCATCCGGCAGCGCCAGCGCGAGAGCTACACCGACCTGGTGTGGCGGAAGTTCCGCAAGAGCAAGGTCGCGATCGCCGGCGGCCTGATCATTATCATGCTGGTGACACTGTCGGTCTTCTCGGACTTCTTCTCGCCCACCAACCCGGTGGCGACGAACATGCAGCAGGCCTACACCCCGCCCCAGCCGATCTACTTCGTGGACCCGTGGGGGCGCTTCAGCCCGCTGCCGTTCACCTACCAGCTGAAGTCTGAGCTGGACCAGGCCACCTTCCTGCCGAAGTGGGTGACGGACACCAGCAAGGCGTGCACGATCAACTTCTTCGTGCAGAGCTGGGAGTACAAGCTGCTCGGCCTGTTCCCCTCGAAGCTGCACCTGTACGGCACCGACGAGGGCTGCTCCTACTACATGCTCGGCACCGATAAGTTCGGGCGTGACCTATTCGGGCGGGTCGCGCTGGCGGGACGCATCTCGCTGATGCTGGCCACCGCCGCCACGCTGATCATCGTCTCGATCGGCTCGACGGTCGGCATCGTCTCGGGCTACTACGGCGGCTGGGCCGATAACCTGATCCAGCGCTTCATCGAGTTCGTGCAGGCCTTCCCGACGCTACCGCTCTGGATGGCGCTCGCGGCGGTGATCCCGATCACCTGGAACCAGACGTTCATCTTCATCACGATGTCGGGCATCTTCGCGCTGCTGGGCTGGACCCTGCTGGCGCGCGAGCTGCGCGGCAAGGTGCTCTCGCTGCGTGAGACCGACTACATCCTGGCGGCGCGCGAGATGGGGGCCTCGGACCGGCGCATCATCTTCCGCCACCTGTTCCCGAACTGTCTCAGCCACGTGATCGTAGTCATGACACTGACAATCCCGTCGATCATCCTGTCGGAGAGCTTCCTCAGCTTCCTGGGAATCGGCATCCAGGAGCCGCTGGTGAGCTGGGGGACGCTGATGCGCGAGGCGCAGAGCCTCCAGACGCTCGGCTCGAACCCGTGGCTCATGTGGCCGGTGGCGTTCATCCTGCTGGCGGTGATCGGCTTCAACTTCCTGGGCGACGGCCTGCGGGACGCCGTGGACCCATACTCGATCGTATAGCCCGCTCTCCCCTTGACCGCCGGGGCGCGGGGACTCACACCCCGCACGACCCCGCGTAGGCACCCTGGGGCAAGGGGAGGGCCTTCCTCCCGCAAAGGCGCAAGATGCAATCTGACAATATTCTGCTCGAAGTCAACGACCTGAAGATGCACTTCCCGATCCGCCGCGGGGCGATGCAGAGGGTCGTCGGGCACGTCAAGGCGGTGGACGGCGTGAGCTTCCACATCCGCGAGCGCGAGACGCTGGGGCTGGTGGGCGAGAGCGGCTGCGGCAAGACCACGGCCGGGCGCACCATCCTGCGCCTGTACGACCCGACAGCCGGCGAGATCTGGTTCCGCGCCAAGGACGGGCGGCGGGTAGACGTGGCGAAGCTCAGCCAGCAGGAGATGAAGCCCCTGCGGCGCGAGATGCGCATGATCTTCCAGGACCCGTTCAGCTCGCTCAACCCGCGCATGACGGTGAAGGACCTGATCGGCGAGCCGCTGGTGATCCACCGCGTGGCCGAGGGCCGGGCGATCGAGGAGCGCGTGGCCGACCTGATGCGGGCGGTGGGCCTGGACCCAGATTACATGGAGCGCTACCCGCACGAGTTCTCGGGCGGGCAGCGCCAGCGCATCGGCCTGGCGCGCACCCTGGCGCTGAGCCCGCGCCTGATCGTGGCCGACGAGCCGGTCTCCGCGCTGGACGTCTCCATCCAGGCGCAGGTGATGAACCTGCTGCAGGAGCTGAAGGAGCGCCTGGGCCTGACGGTGCTGTTCGTGGCGCACGACCTGAGCGTGGTGGAGCACATGTGCGACCGCATCGCGGTGATGTACGTGGGTAAGCTGGTGGAGCTGGCGGAGTCGGAGACGCTGCTGCGCAACCCGCTGCACCCGTACACCGAGGCCCTGCTCTCGGCCATCCCGTCGGCCGACCCGGACGTGCGGACGAAGCGCATCCTCATGCCGGGCGAGGTGCCGAGCCCGGCCAACCCGCCGCCCGGCTGCGTGTTCCACCCGCGCTGCCGCTACGCGAAGGATATCTGCAAGCAGCAGGCGCCGCCGCTGCGCGAGGTGGTGCCGGGACACTACGCCGCCTGCCACTTCTCCGAGGAGATCCGCCTGCAAGGAATCGAGGTGGCCGCGTGAGCACGCCGAATCGCACCCTCCCCATCCTCGCATACGTCCTGCCGCTGGCGGGGCCGGCGCTCACGCTGGCGACCCGCCGTGACGATACCTTCGCGCGCTACCACGGGACGCAGGGGCTGGCGATCGACATCGGGGCGCTCGCTGCGCCAGTGGTGTGGGCCGCGCTCGGCTGGGTGCTCGCCTGGATCCCGACGATCGGGCCGCTCGCGGCGCTCGTGACGTTCGCGCTGGTGGTGGCCTTTGAGCTGCTGATGCTGGGCGCGCGCGCCCTGGGCGTGGCCCGGGTGCTGCGCGGGCAGCTCGGAGCGGCGCCGGTGGTGGGCGGCTGGGCCGAGCGCATCGCGCTGGGGGGCGAGCCTGCCGCGGCCTCCCCGATGTCGCCCGTCGCCCCTGAGGTGATCGAGGCGACCGCCGAGCAGCCGCCCGAGGCGGCCGGCCCGAAGGCGGTGGGGTAGCACGGAGCGCCGAGCCACTCAAGAGACGGCCGGGACACCGGCACAAAGCGGGGAGCGCATAGCGCTCCCTTTCTACTAACGGGCCAGGCGGAAGCGGCGCTCGACGTTGACCAGCGCGTGCTCGCGGTCACCGAGGATCTGCACCTCCTCGTCGAGCCGGATAAACCAGACGCGCGCGGTGCGCGTGTAGGTGGGGATGAAATCCTCGGTCTCGCCCCACGGGTCGAGCGCCTTGTGCTCCCAGCCGCTGCGGCGCAGCCCGCGCACCACCATTGTCTGCCAGCCGTCGTCGGGGCGGGTCATAGTGTAGGTGATCTGCCGCCGGCCCGGGCCGACCTCCGCCACGCGGACCTCCGCGGCGCCGGGCACGACGAACGGCGACGCCGCCGGCTGAAGCAGCAGCCAGACCCCTGCCGCGAGCGCGGCGATCAGCAGCACCGCTCCCCCAAGAGCCACACGTATGATCATGGGCGTCCCCGCGATGTGTGAGTCGTAGTCGTGAGTGGGACAAGTGCTGAGTGCTGAGTGCTGAGTGCTGAGCGTCAGAGTGCGCTCGAAGCAGTAAAGCTGCGGGCGTCCCATCGTTCAGCGTTCATCGTTCAGCGTTCAGCGTTTCGCTCTAGTATACGATGCCGGTGGCGGTTTCGATCCTTGACACGGGCGGATCGCGGCAGTACCATCGCCCCGTATGGCTCCTCCTCTGAGAAAGACACGCCCATGCGCTCCGCCCTGCGGCGCCTCCCACTGCTCTCGCTGCTCGCGATCTACCGCCGCGAGTTTGCCGGCTACTCCCTGCAGAGCTTCCGACGCGACCTGCTAGCCGGGCTGACCGTGGGCGCTGTGGCGCTGCCGCTGGCGCTGGCCTTCGGCGTGGCCTCGGGCGCAGACGCCGCGGCCGGCATGGTCACAGCGATCATCGCGGGGGTCGTGATCGCCGGGCTCGGCGGCGCCCCATTCCAGATCAGCGGCCCCACCGGCGCCATGTCGGCGGTGCTGATCGTGCTCGCGCAGCGCTACGGGCTGGCCGGCATCTGGGTGGCCTGCCTGATGGCGGGCGTCTTCATGGTGCTGCTGGGCGTGCTGCGCCTCGGGCGCTACATCGCCTTCATCCCCTCGCCGGTGATCACCGGCTTCACCAGCGGCATCGCCCTGATCATCGCGATCGGGCAGATCGACAATGTGCTCGGGGTGACCGAGCCACACAGGGCCGACAACGCGCTTGAGCAGCTGCTGCACTACCTCCGCGAGCCCCCGGCGGTGGACTGGCACACCCTGGCGGTGGCGGCGATCGTGGCGGCCACGATGGTGCTGCTGCCGCGCCTGACGAGGGCGGTGCCGGGCTCGCTGGCAGGGCTGGTAGTCGCGTCGGCCGTAGCGATCCTGGCGGGGTGGGAGGTGCCGGTGATCGGCGCGATCCCGCGCACGATCCTGCTGGAGCAGCGGCTGACGTGGGAGGCGATCCCGTGGGCCAGCCTGAACGACCTGCTGCCGGCGGCGATCTCGATCGCGGCGCTCGGGGCGATCGAGAGCCTGCTGTGCGGCGCGGTGGGCGCGAACATGACCGGCCAGCCGATGGACTCGAACCAGGAGCTGATCGGGCAGGGCGTGGGAAACGTGCTCATCCCGTTCTTCGGCGGGGTGCCGGCCACGGCGGCGATCGCGCGCACGAGCGTGGGCATCAAGAGCGGCGGCACGACGCGGGTGGTGAGCTTCGTCCACGCGGGGGTGCTGCTGCTGAGCGTACTGGCGCTGGGGCCACTGATCGGGCAGGTGCCGCTGGCGGCGCTCGGCGGCGTGCTGATGGTCACGGCGTGGCGCATGAACGAGTGGGAGTCGATCCACTTCTTCGCGCGGGCCCGTCTGAAGCACGCGCTGGCGGGCATGGCCGTGACGATGCTCGCGACGGTGGCGCTGGACCTGACGCAGGCGATCTTGATCGGGATCGCGATCTCGGCGCTGATCTACCTGCGCCAGAGCGCCGGCAGCGTGGACGTGCGGCGCGAGCCGGTGAGCCTGGAGCGCATCCGCGGCCTGCGCCACGACCTCCAGCTCCCCTGCCCGAAGGTCCACGTCTACTACCTCACCGGGCCCCTGTTTTTCGGTAGCGTCCACACGGTGCTGGAGTCGTTCGAGACGGCGGGCGAGTACCGCACGCTGGTGGTGAGCATGCGCGGCGTGCCGCTGGTGGACGTGATGGGGGCGCAGGCGCTGAGGCAGATCGTCGAGGAGCAGCGCCGCCGCGGCGGGGACGTGTACTTCAGCGGCGTGCAGCCCTCGGTGCGCGAGATGTTCGGCCGGACGGGCCTGGCGGCGCTGGTAGGGGCAGACCATCTCTTCTGGGCGGCCGACCAGGCGATCGTGGCGGTCCACCAGGCCCACGAGCGCGAGGGGTGCGCGCACTGCGCGGCGAGGGCGTGAGGCTGAGCGGCGAGGTCGTGAGTGCTGAGTACTGAGTGCTGCGTGCTGAGTGATGGGCAGAGAGTCGTGAGTCGTGCGTATTGAGTCGTGAGCATCTGCGTGTGCTCGAAGCGGTACAACGACGAGCACGCCCCATCGTTTATCGTTCAGCCTTCAGCATTCACCCCGCTCGCGCAGCCAGAGGCTGACGTGCGAGGGCTAAAGCGCCCCGTCCACCACACCGAGCAGGTCCACCACCTGCCGCCCCACGTCCACCTCGCTATGCACCCGCGCCCCAAAGCCCGCGATCATACGCTCAGCGTCAGCATTTGCTCAGGCTCGCAGCCAGCGCGGCGACGAGCATCCAGGCGGCGCGGAGGGCAGGGCGGGTGAGCGCGGCGGAAGAGATGTGGGAGTTCATAAGCTGGCCGACGAGACGGGCGGATATCAGGAATGCCGCAGCTTGACGGCCAGCAGCGTGATGTCGTCGTGCTGCTCGGCCGGGCCGACGAAGCGGGCCACGTCCTCGAGCACGGCCTCGACGAGCGCCTGGGGCGCGACATCGGCCGGGAGCGACCGCACGAGCCGCTCGAGCCGCTCGAAGCCATAGAGCTCGTGGACGAGGTCCATGGCCTCCACGACACCGTCGGTGTAGAACAGCAGTGTGTCGCCAGGGGCCAGTGACAGGCGCTGATCCGTGTAGCTGATGCGCTCGCTCATGCCGAGCGGGAAGGCCGCGCCGCGCACCTCGAGGTAGCGCAGGTCATCGGGCGGGAGCGTGCCGCCGTTGCTGCGGAGGAGCGGGTACATCTGGCCGGCGTTGGCCCACACCATCTCCAGACTGCGCGGGTCGATCAGCGCGTAGCTGGCGGCCACGAACATGCCGCGCGGCACGTTGCGGCAGAGCATCCCGTTGGCCTCGCTGAGCACCTGGGCCGGGTCAAAGTGGTCGAACGCCTCGGAGCGGATGGTGCTGTGGGCGGCGACCATGAGCATGGCGGCGGGGATGCTCTTGCCCGAGACGTCGCCGACCATCAGGCCGAGGCGGCCGTCGCTCAGCACCAGCAGGTCGAAGAAGTCGCCCGAGGTCTCGCGGTGCGGGCGGCAGTAGGCGGCGAGCTCGATGCCGGGGATACGCGGCATCTGGGCGGGGAAGATCGCCTGCTGGACGTTGTGGGCGATCTCGAGCTCGCGCTGGACGCGCTCGGACTCGCCGCGCTCACGGTAGAGGCGCTCGAGCTGGGTGGACATCTGGTTGAAGGTGTCGGCCAGGTCGCCAAGCTCGTCGCCGCGGCCGAGGTCGATCGTGTGGCCGAACTGCCCCGAGGCGAGGACCATTGCCCCGCGCTGGAGGCGGCGCAGCGGGCGGTTGAAGAGCCACCAGGTGACCAGCAGCGATACGCCCACCGCCATCGCCACGCCGCCGAGCAGGATGGGTGCGACGCGCTGAAGGGTGTCGCGGGCGAGGAGCGCGGCGGCCTCGTTGGTCATCGCGACCTCGACGATGCCGACCACCTGCGGCACGCCCTCCACCTCCTCGATGATGGGCGCGACGACGCCGTAGTACGAGCCGAACTCGTCGGTGTAGGTCACGCGGCGCACCTCGCGGTCGCGGAAGGTTTCGAGGTGGGCGGGCGTGGCGTAGAAGAAGGGGTAGCCGACGCCGGTGGCGCCGGTGTCCACCCAGTAGTAGAGGAAGTCGAACTCGCGATAGTAGACGCTGATCCAGGAGAGGTTGGCGGCGGTGGCGGCCTGGTCCAGCTCGAGGCGCACGGCGCGGTAGGCCGGCGAGTCCACGTCGCTGGGGCGCCGGATCTGGCGCAGCTCGGCCACGTCCACCGAGCGCGCCACGAGCCGGGCGACGCGCTCGAGGCGCTCGTCCATCTCGGACTGCCAGCGCGCGGCGCTCTGCTGGTAGACCTGGTAGCCGGAGACGCCAACGGTGATGGCGATCAGCAGCACCAGCGGCGTGACGATCTTGACGATCAGCGGGACGCGGGGCATCACAGCCGCACCTTGATCTGCGCGCGGCGCGCGCCCTCGGCGTCGAAGACCCAGACCGCGTCGTTGAGGGCGTCGGCCACGTACACGGCGCCGTCGGGGGCGATCGCGATCCCCATCACCTGCCAGTCGCGCACGCCGGGGGCCGAGAACATGCGGACGTAGCCCCCCTCGGCGTCGAAGACCTGCACGCGCCGGTTTGCCAGGTCGCCGACGTAGACGTGGCCGCTGCGCTCGTCGACGGCGATGTTCTGCGGGAAGGATAGCCGGCCCGGCCCGCTGCCGTGGCCACCGAACGCGCGCTGGAACACGGCCGAGGGCGCCCCGCCGGGGGCGGTATCGAGGCGGAACTGCTGCACGCGGCTGTTCGCTGTGTCGGTGACGTACAGCAGGCCGCGGGCGTCGTCCACCACCACGTCGCGGGCGCCGCGGAACTCCCCCTCGCCGTCGCCGGCCTTGCCGAAGAGGCGCGCCAGCAGGGTGCCCTGCGTATCGAAGACACGAACGGTGTTGGCGGTGCTGTCGGCCACGAACAGCCGGTCCGAGGCGTCGATGTCCAGCCCGTAGGGGTCGGCGTGGTCGCTATCATCCATATCGAAGTAGGACTGGGCGCCGATCTCGCGCACGAAGGCGCCGTTGGGCTGGAACACCTTCACGCCGTCGTGCGCGGTGCCGAAGCCGGCGTCGGTGTCGATCAGGTGACAGATGTAGATGTTGCCGGCCGAGTCCAGGGCGATGTCCCATCCGGCGTGGATGGCGCCAGGAGCCGTGCCGAGCGCGCCGATCGAGCCGATCAGCCGCCCGGCGGTATTGAGGTGAGCGATGCGGTAGTTGGCGCGGTCCATGACGAACAGCGTGCCGTCGCCCGCCAGCGCCACCCCGTTCGGGCGATGCAGGCTGACTCCGACCTGGCCGCATGCGACGAGGCCGGCAGCGACCAGGGCCAGCAGAGCCAGCTTCCTGGCGATTGAGAGACGTCGGACCACGTGCGCCCTCGGTTCGCGACTCGCGTATGACGCAGCGAATAGTATACTGCATCTCAGCACGCCACGGGCGCCGGGCAGGTGCTACAGATCGTTCCTCAGGAAGTACCGCGTGTGCCCGACGAAATCCTCGAGCTGGCCCCAGACACGGTTGAAGGCGTCGAGCCCCTGGTGGACCGCCCGCACGTCGGCGGGATCCGGCTGCTCCTCGTAGCTGATGGCGTAGGGCATAGCCTCACTCCTTGCTCCGTGCATCTGTCGTTCCCTCGAAAGCCGCACCGCCGGCGCGACACGTTTCGCGGTCGCAGCGTGCTATAATCCCGCCATGCGGCACCACATCTTCACTGTGGCCCTCGCGCTGCTCCTCCTGACGGCGGGGGCCGGGGCCGAGCCACTCAGCGCGGCACCCCTCCCGCACGGCGCCCTGCGCGGTGAGCTTGTGCTCGGGCTGGAGCCGGGCACCACGCTCGGGCCCGACGCTGCGGCCAGAGGGGTACACGGCGCGGAGATCGGCCGAACCCTGCGCGCGATCGGAGCGGGCGCCGCGGCCTCGCTCGGACCGGGCAGCCACACCTACCGGATCAACGTCCCCCCCGGCGCGGACCTCGGCGCCCTCACCGCACGGCTCTCCGCCACACCGGGCGTGGTCTACGCCGAGCCCAACCACACCCGCCACGCAGCGCGCACCCCGCGCGACGAGGTGGCCGGCGAGCAGTGGGCGCTCGGCGCCATCCAGGCCTTCGGCGCCTGGGACATCACCACCGGCGAGGGCGTGACGATCGCCCTGCTCGATACCGGCGTCTCCCCCTCGCACCCCGATCTGCGCGACAACCTCCTGCCCGGCTTCGACTTCTACAACCTGGACGCGGACCCGCGCGACGACGACGGGCACGGCACCTACACGGCGGGGGTGGCGGCCGCGCGCGGCGATAACGGCGTGGGCGTGGCCGGGATCTGCTGGGGGTGCAAGATCCTGCCCGTCAAGGTGCTCAACCGGCGCGGCCAGGGGGACGACGCGACGATCGCCGCGGGCATCCGCTTCGCCGCCGACCGCGGGGCGCGGGTGATCAGCATGAGCCTGGGCGGGCCGGAGGACACGCGCGTGATGCGTGAGGCGATCGCCTACGCCCAGGAGCGCGGCGCGCTGGTCGTGGCGGCGTCCGGCAACGGCCAGGCCGACGGCAACCTGCCGAACTACCCGGCGGCCTACCCGAGCGTCCTGGCGGTCTCGGCCACCGGGCGGGACGATGCGCCGGCGGCCTTCTCCACCACTGGGGAGTTCGTGGACCTGGCGGCACCCGGCGCGGGCGTGTGGAGCACGCTCTGGACGCGGGCCGAGGGGGACACCTACGGCGCGGCGAACGGCACCTCGGCGGCCTGCCCGCACGTGGCCGGCGCGGCGGGGCTGCTGCTGACAGTGCGGCCCGACCTGACGGCGGCGCAGGCGGCGGAGCTGCTCCAGCTCGGAGCCGACGACCTGGGTTCCCCGGGACGAGACCTGGCGTACGGGGCGGGGCGAGTCAATGTGCTGCGCCCGCTCCAGATCTTGTCTGAGCCGGGGGCGCTGAGCCGCTCGCGCATCCAGGGCGTGGTGAGCGGAGCTGCGCCAGACGCGGTGACGCTCACGCTGAGCGACGGGCGGCAGACACGGCCCGACGCCTCGGGATACTACAGCTTCGACGGACTGCCCGCCGGCAGCTACACCGTGACCCTGAGCGGCCCGCCCGGCACGCCGGCTCCACAGCAGGCAACCCTCACCGGCACGGCCCTGAGCGTCGCCACGCTGGACTTCGCCACCACCCCGGACGCGGCACGGCACTTCGCGCCGGCGCAGCGGCCCACGGGCGACGCGACCTACTTTCCCGAGACGTCGCACAGCCTCGGCGGCGCGTTCCGTGCGTACTGGCGGGCGCACGGCGGCCTGCCGGTGTTCGGCTACCCGATCAGCGAGGAGTTCCTCGAGCGCGGCGCCGACGGCCGCGAGTATGTGGTGCAGTACTTCGAGCGCCACCGGCTCGAGCTGCACCCCGAGAGCCCGCCGCCGTACAACGTCCAGCTCACGCGCCTCGGCGATGTCGTCCTCCAGCAGGGCGGCCGCGACTGGTTCGGCTTCCCGAAGGATGGGCCGCGCCCAGGCTGCCTCTTCTTCCCAAAGACCGGCCACAGCATCTGCGAGCCGTTCCTGAGCTACTGGCGGGCGAACGGCCTGGAGTTCGACGGTCGGTCGGGCAAGAGTGACGTCGAGAGCCTGGCGCTGTTCGGACAGCCGCTCTCAGGGCCACAGATCGAGACCCTGGCCGACGGGTCGCTCGTTCAGGTGCAGTGGTTCGAGCGGGCGCGCTTCGAGGACCACGGCCCGCAGGGCGTGCTGCTGGGGTTGCTGGGGAGCGAGCTGGCGCGGGCGCGTGGGTGGAGATGAGGCGCGTGTCGAGCTGTCGAAGGAGCACGGCCTTCTCAAGACTCAAGACACAAGACTCAAAAACTCACGACTCGCCGCACGTACCCCACCACGTCAGCGCGGCGCAGCACCCCCGAGAGCACCTCGCCCTCAACCACCGGCAGCAGCTCCTCGCCGCTCTCCATCAGCGCGCGCAGCGCGTCCCGCGCCGAGGTGTCCGGCGCAAGGACGCGGACGTGGCTCGCGGGAGTCATCACCTGGCTAACCTCCAGAACCGCCCAGCTCGCTGTAGGGTGACTCCCCAGGTTACGGAGCGTCATCATGCCCACCAGACGATGTGGCCCCGCATCGCCCGTAACCACCGGAAAGCCGTGATCACCCATGCCGCTCATGTACTGTCCCACGAACCGCTCCAGCGACATCTCCGGCGTGACAGAGCGGTACGCGCGCCGCATGAGATCAGATGCCGTGACGCCGCGCAGCGCCCGCTGCAGCGCCAGGCGACGGTAGCCGCTCATCGCGTTGAGGCTCAGGAACAGCCCCACCACCATCAGCCAGAGCGCGTTGAGGCCGTCGCCGGTTGCCAGCATATCGGCGAGGCCCAGCAAGATCAGGCCCCACCCCAAGGCGCGAGCTACCTGCGCCGCCGCGCGGCCCGCCGGCAGCTCCTCGCCCCCTAGGAACCACAGGACCGCCTTGAGCGCCCGGCCGCCATCGAGCAGGTGGCCCGGCAGCAGGTTGAAGAGCGTCAGCGCCCAGTTCGCGAGCGCGAGGTGCGCGGTCACCGCCTGCAACCCCACACCTAGCCACCACGCCAGCGTCGCGGCCAGGGCGAGGGCCAGGCTAGCGGCGGGACCGGCGAGCGAGACCAGCAGCTCGCGTCCCGCGGTCGAGTCGTCGTCGGCTATCTCGGTGACCCCGCCGAGCGCAAGCACCGCGATCCCGTGGACCTGCATGCCCAGCGCGCGGGCCACGAGCGCATGCGCGAGCTCGTGCAGCAGCATCGAGAGCGTCAGCAGCAGCGCGGCGGCAAGTGCCGCGGCCCATGGCGCGACGATGCCCGGATCACGCGCGTAGATCTCGGCCAGCCCGCCGACGACCGCGAGCGTGACGAGCGGCCAGGTCCAGTGTACCCGCAGCGGCACGCCGGCGATCTGCCCGACGAAGAGGGTGTGACGTGCCATGTGTGTCTCCGCGATGGCGCACCCCGCGCCATCCCTGTCATCATACCACGACGCCCTATGCGGGAACGTATGCGACTTCCTGTCGCAGCTCGATCGCGTATAATCAGAGGCAACGTCTCAACTTCACCACAGCCCTCCTGCAACCGTCGGACCACGCCTGTGTCAGGCAAGCCTCAGCCCGCCCCACAAAGCGGCGGTTTTGCTGTGCGCGATGGTCCCCGCTGTGCTAAGGAGACTACGACGATGAGGTCTCGCACACTCGCACTGATCACCGCTCTGGCGCTGCTCGCCGGTCTGTGGGTCAGTGCCACCTCGCGGGCCGAAGAGGCCCCCGCGGAGCCGAAGACGCTGCGCCCGCAGGCAGCCGGAGACGCACGCGTCCGCATCGTACACGCCTCGGCAGATGCTCCGGCGGTCGACGTGTACATCGGCACCACCCCCACCGAGCCCGTCCTGAGAAACGTGCCGTTCGGCGCCGTCAGCGACTACCTGGACGTGGCGCCGGGGGCGAACGTCCGCATCCGGGTCGTGCCGGCCGGCGGCCTGCTGGGCAGCGCGGTGATCGACACCACGGCAGCGCTGACGGCTGGCGAGTACTACACCGTCGCCGCCTGCCGGCCGCTGGCCTCGATCGGCACGCCGTGTGTCACCGCCGACAGCTTCGGCACGCCGATCGCCGCCGGCGAGGCCCGCGTGCGCGTGTTCCACTACTCGCCCGACGCCCCCAGCCCGGTGGATGTCACTGCCGATGGCGTAGGGGTGATCGTGGACGACCTCGCCTACCTCGCCTCTCCCGCCACGGTGGATGTGCCTGCGCAGAGCTACAACCTGAGCCTGACGAACGCGACAAACACTGCCGTAGCGGCAATACTCAGAGATGTCCAGCTGCTGCCCGGCCGGATCTATGACCTCTTCGCCGCGGGCTCGGTGTCGGGCGGGACATTCAAGCTTATCTCGACGATCAGCGACCCGCGGGCGAAGGTGCGCGTGGTCCACGCGGCGGTGGGCGCCCCGGCGGTTGATGTGTTCGTGGGTGGAAGCCGCGCCCTGTCGGACATCTCGTTTTTCCAGGCCAGCGACTACCTGCCCGTCACGCCGGGCGCGGGGATCCCGGTATTCGTGGCGGCCGCGGGGACGAGCACGCCGCTCCTCCCGGCGGTGAACCTGACCTTCGAGCCGGGGAAAGCCTACACCGTGGTGGCGCGCGGCACCACAGCCGACATCGCGACGCTCGGGTACGAGCTGCTCCTTGACGACATGGCGGCCCCGGCCGCTGGGCGGGCCAAGGTGCGCGCCATCCACCTTTCGCCTGACGCGCCCGCGGTGAGCCTGCGCGCCAACGGGCTGGTGCTGCCGGTGCCGGCGCTCAGCTTCGGCCAGGCCAGCAGCTACATCGACGTCCCCGTAGGAACCTACACAGTTGAGGCCGTGGTGGCAAGCGGGCCATCCGCCGGCGCCGTGGCGCTCAGCGCGAACCAGCTGAGGCTCGAGGCCGGCAAGATCTACGACGTCTTCGCGGTGGGGACGCTGGCGCAGATCCACCCCGAGATCCGCGTGACCGACACAATGGCGCGCGTGCGGGTGGTCCACGCCTCGCCCACCGCCGGCCCCGTGGACGTGTACGTAGACGGCGTGAGGGTTCTCTCAGCCGTGACCGTCGGCCGGGTGAGCGAGTACCTGCGGGTGATGCCGGGCCTGCGGCGCGTGCAGGTGGTGGCTCCGACGAGCGGCGACCCAGCGACGGCCTCGGTGATCGACGCAACGCTGAGCTTCGAGACGGGCGATTCCTACACGGTGGCAGCACGCAACCAGGGGAGCTCGGTGGTACCCACCGTATTCACGGACGACCAGGGTATCGCAGCGACGGGCAGGGCCAAGGTGCGCGTGTACCATCTCTCGGCCGCCGCGCCCACGGTAGACGTGCGTGTGGCCGGCACGACCACGCCGCTGATCGACAACCTCGCCCCGGGGACGGCCAGCGCAACGCATGAGCTCGCCGCCGGTTCGTACAACCTCGAGGTGACGAGCAGCAACGGCGCGGCCGTCCTGCTGACAGTGCCAAACGTGCAGGCCAACGCCAGCATCAACTACGACCTGTTCGCTCTCGACGCGCCGCAGCCGACGATCGTCACGGCGGTGTCGCTCGGTAGCGACGTACCCATCTACCCGGTGTACCTCCCGGTGATCTCTCGGTAGGAGAGGCGGACAGTGGACCAACGGCGCGGGACCAGGGTCGGGGCTCACCCGGCTCTGGTCCTTCGCCGTCTGTCGTCGGCACCGATCAGCGACCAACCGCGGGCAGGAACACCCGCAGCCGGGCCTCGGCCTGCTGGTTCAGCACGATGAACGACGTAAGCAGCTCGTCGGAGGTGAAGTTGCAGTGGCCGTAGCGCGCGGCTGGGAAGAAGGTCACGTTCGCATCCAGGCCGACGCGGCGCACCTTCGCCAGGTAGCGCTCGACGTGCCAGAAGGGGACGATCTCGTCGCCGGTGGTGTGCATGAGCACGAGCGGGATGCGGATCTGCCCGCTGGTCTCGCTGGCCGTGAGCGCCGCCAGCGCCTGCAGGTCGGCGGTGTAGCGCCCCACACCCTGGTTCAGCATCGCGTCGTCGGACGAGCCCGCGTACGCGCGCCCCTGGTTCTCGTACGGATTGCCGCCAAGCTCGGCGCGGGCGCCGTTCGTGGCGAAGACGTTATACCACAGCGCGCCGAGGGTAGTGGAGAGCGTGGTCGTCGCGGCGATTGCAGGCGTTGTTGTGTCGATCGCCGCGCCGGAGACGGCGATCAGCTCGGCCGCAGCGGCGGGGTCAGCGGCAACGGCGGCTGCCACCGCAGGGGCGTAGGTGGACTCCCAGCCGTCGATCAGCGGCTGCGGGATGGCCACCGCGTCGCCGGGCAGCACGCCGGGGAAGAAGTAGTCAAACAGCGCGCGGTAGTCGCCGAAGTAGTCGATCTGCCCGCGGTAGTCGCCGATCGGCCCGCAGAGCGCGAGGGCGGCGGAGAAGCGCTGCGGCTCCTGCTCGGCAAGCAGCGTCGTTACGAGCCCACCCTGCGAGACCCCAGCGATCATCACGCGTCGCGGGGCCCGGCCGAGGAGCGAGGGGAGGGCCTCGGCAAGCTCGCGGACGTCGACGACGAGCCCGACGTTCGTGGTGGCAAACGCCATCCCGGCGCGGTTGACGACGTCTGCGAGCTCGGTGCCGTCGGGCAGCACGAGGTTGCGGAAGCCGCCGCTCGGCGAGAAGCCGGGCACGTAGATCAGCACGTCGCCGGCCCACACGCTGGCGGGCAGGCAGACGCGGGCGAGCGCGCCCGAGGGCAGCGGCGAGTCCTGACAGGTAGCGGCGGGGCGCGGTGCGGCGGGAGCCGGGACGGGGGTGAGCGCGGCGAGGACGAGCAGCAGGACGGCCAGCGGGCAGGCGCGGGCCGCAAGCCGGCGCCAGACAGCGGTCTCCAATAGCGTGCAGCCTTTCTCGCGCTCAGCGCTCAGCACTCAGCGCTCAGCACTCGGCTCTCGCGGCTCACGGCTCACGACCCTCACCCAGGCTGACCCGCGACCACCGACTGATCTGTGCGGCCGACCAGCAGTCCGAGCGCCCCGAGGAGCGAGAGTACGGCGGCGGCGGCGAACAGCGCACCGAAGCCGAAGTCGCGGTAGAACACACCGCCGATGGTATTAGCGAGCACGACGGCGATCCCGAAGGTGAAGGTGCCAAACAGGCTCTGCGCGGTGGCCTCGAGCCCCGCCGGCGCGAGCCGCTGGGCCTCCACCACGCCGCCGGTCCACATCGCGGCGAAGCAGAGGCCGTGGAGCAACTGCGCCACCAGCACCCACTCGGGCACCGGAGCAGCGGCGAAGATCGCCATGCGGACTGTGTAGGCCAGCCCGGCGGTGATGAGCAGTGGGCGGGCGCCCCAGCGGCGCAGCACGAACGGCGAGAGGGCCATCACTGGCAGCTCGCTGATGCTCGCCACGAGGTAGGCGAGGCCGATCTGCTCACCGCCCGCGCCGAGATCCTGCAAGTAGAGCGACAGGAAGCCGTGGACCAGCGCGCCGCTGCACCCGATCAGCAGCGCGCTGCCGAGGAAGCGCACCCAGCGCGGGTCGCGCAGCAGCGTCCGCGTGGCGCCGGCGAGATTCGCAGCCGCGGGGAGCTCCGCACGCGGCATCACGGCCGCCGCGAGCGCGGCCAGGGCGCCCGTGAGCGGGTACGCCCAGAAGATAAACCCCAGCCCAAGGCGTTCCACCAGCCAGCCGGCGACCACCGTGCTGACGCCCCAGCCCACCGCGCCCCACACTCGCTGCGCGCCGTAGCGCTCGTGCGCCCCGCCCAAAGCCGCGAGCGTGGCGCTGTCCGCCAGGGGCGACACAGCCACCATGAACAGGGCGTGGACCACCACCAGCGCGAAGATCGGCGCGAAGCTCTCCACCTGACCGATCAGCGCCACCGGGACGAGCGTGCCGACGATCACGACCGGCAGCAGCCGCGGCAGCCGCAGAGCGTCGGCCAGCAGGCCCCAGAGCGGCCCGGCGACGATCTGCAGGACACCGGGCACGGCCAGAAGCAGACCGATCTGCGCCGGGTCCAGCCCGGCCTCGCGGTAGTACAGGACGATGAACGGCATCGAGGTGCCGAGCGCGACAAACCAGAAGAAGTAGAAGAGCTTGGGGGCCAGCAGTTTCATGGAGCCATCCCGTGTGAAGGTGTGAGTTGGCGTGTATTGTAGATCGGAATGGCGGCCTGCACGGGCGGGCTGCGGAGCAACGGGGAAGAGCGATGCGTCTACTGGATATCGTCGGGCGGGACCCTGCGCCGGCGCCCTGGGTAGAGGGCGAGGGTATCCCCTGGTACGAGCCGGGGTTCAGCGCGCGCATGCTGGGCGAGCACCTGACCCAGGACCACGACATGGCGAGCCGGCGCGGTGCGACGATCGACCGCCAGGTGGGGTGGCTTCACAATACGCTGCTGGGCGGGCGAGCAGGGCGTGTGCTGGACTTGGGCTGCGGGCCGGGCCTGTATGGGAGCCACCTGGCCCGCCTGGGCCACAGCGTCATGGGGATCGATTGGTCGCCGGCGTCGGTGGCCTACGCCCGCGAGCAGGCCGAGCGCGAGGGGCTGACGTGCCGGTACGTCCACGCCGACTTCCGGGTGGCGGAGTACGGCGCCGGCTACGACATGGCGATGCTGATCTTCGGCGAGCTGAACGTCTTCCGCCCGACTGACGCGCGGCACATCCTCACGCGTATGCGCGAGGCTCTGGCGCCGGGTGGTGTGCTCGTGCTGGAGCCGCAGACCTTCGCTACCGTGCAGGCTGAGGGGCAGGCGCCGCCCTCGTGGTATTCGTCGCGCGGCGGCCTCTTCTCCGAGCGGCCCCACCTGCTGCTGGAGGAACACGCCTGGGACAGCGAGGAGTCCGTCGCGACGACACGCTTCTTCGTGGTAGACGCGGCCGGTGGCGACGTGACGCGCTACGCGATGAGCGTGCAGGCCTACACCGACGTGCAGTACATCGCGCTGCTGAGGGAGTGCGGCTTGCGCGATGTCAGGCTGCACCCATCGCTCACCGGCTCGGAGGAGGGGGCGCAGCCGGACCTGCTGGCGATCACCGCCTACCGGTAGCCCTCGGCCTGGAGCTCGAACAGGCGCGCGTAGGTCCCGCCGTGCGCCACGAGCTCCGCGTGGGAGCCGAGCTCGCTGATGTGGCCGTCCTCCACTACCGCGATGCGGTCGGCCATACGGACCGTGGAGAAGCGGTGCGAGATCAGCACAGCGATCTTCCCCTCGGTGAGCTCGCGGAAGCGCTGGAAGATCTCGTACTCGCGCTCAGCGTCGAGGGCGGAGGTCGGCTCATCGAGCACCAGCACCTCACCGTCACGCATGAAGGCGCGGCTGAGCGCGATCTTCTGCCACTGGCCGCCGGAGAGCTCGTTGCCCTTGTCGAACCAGCGGCCGAGCATCGTGTCCATACCCTCGGGGAGCTCGGCCACCACCGCGTCCGCGCCGCCGCGCTCGGCCGCATCGTCGATGCGCGGCTGGTCGTCCAGGCGGTCGATCTGGCCGAAGCCGATGTTCTCGCGGGCCGAGAGCTGGTACTTCACGAAGTCCTGGAAGATCACACCGATGCGCCGCCGCAGGTCCTCGGGGTCATAGTCGCGTAGGTCCACCCCGTCCAGCAGGATGGCGCCCTCGGTCGGGTCGTAGAGCCGGGTGAGCAGCTTGATCAGGGTGGTCTTGCCGGCGCCGTTCGGGCCGACGAGCGCGATCTTCTCGCCGGGCGCGATGGTGAGGTTGACGTCGTGCAGCGCCCAGGCCTCGCGGCCGGGGTAGCGGAACGAGACCCCACGGAACTCGAGGCCGCGGGTGAGAGTGCCCGGCTCAGGGGCGGGGCGGTCGGCGCGCGCCATCTGGGGCGTGAGGCGCAGGAAGCCGAACAGGTTGTCCATGAACAGCCCGTTCTCATACAGGCGGGCGATGTTGTCGAACAGCCCCTGGAAGGTGCCCTGGCTCTGGCGAAACAGAGTCAGATAGAGGGTCATCCCGCCAAGGGTAATGACGCCGGCGATCGCCTGGAAGATAATGTAGGCGTAGGCGCCATAGTAGCTGACCGTGGCGAGCAGGCCCCAGCCCAGGCTGATCAGCGAGCGGCGGCGGGCGAGGGCGGTGTCCTCGTGGAAAAACTTCCAGAAGGTGTCGCTGTAGCGCTGGAGCAGCGGCTCACCGAGGCCGAAGAGCTTGATCTCCTTGACGGTGTTATCCACCGTGAGCACGTGCTCGAGGTACTGCATGCGGCGGAACTCAGGCGCGCGCCAGGTGAGCAGCCGAAAATACATGTGGCTGTACTTACTCTGGGCGATGAACGCCGGGATGGTGGCGCCGAAGAGCACGACCGTGATCAGCGGGCTGAAGGCCAGCAGCAGCGCCGCGAACGAGAGCAATGTGATGAGGTTCTGCACCACCATGAAGGCGCCGTTGATGATGCCGAGCGCGCGGTAGTCCGCCTCGCGGCGGGCGTTCTGGAGCTTGTCGTAGAATGCGGCGTCCTCAAAGTACTGCAAGTCTAGCGTGAGCGCCTTGCGGATAATGGCGGTGTTGATGTGGTGCCCGAGGCGCGCGTTGAGCACGTGTTCGTAGAGCCGGCGTATCTGCGAAATGATGGTGCTCGCGAGCAGCAGGCCGAACTCGAGCCCGAGGTATGGCAGCGCGGCCTCGAGCCCCGCCACGGGCGTGGCCCCACGGCCCAGCTGGTTCACAACTGTGTCGACGATCAGCGCGGCGGCCCAGGCCTGCGCGGCCGGGAGCAGCGCGCTCACGAGGGTCAGCGCGCCCATAACAATGGTGGCGGGCTTGTCGGCGCCCCAGACGAGCCGGAAGGCACCGGGGATGTTGCCGTAGGCCTCCCGGACGCTGCGGGCCCGCTCGCGCCAGCTCTTGGGGGGCTCGTCGCCGGCGCGTGGCGGCCTGGCGCCACGACCTGCGCGGGTGGCGATCATAGTGCGTCTTTCTAGCAGAAAAAGAGCGGGAGCGTGAGGGCCAGCCTCACACCCCCCGGCTTCCAAAGTATGATGATAGCACGCCGCGCGCGGCGTGAACACCGCCGAAAGGCGCAGGCGGAGGCTAGCCGAATCGGCGGGAGGCGCTGATGTGCAGAGCGAGTGACGGGGGAGGTATGTGCAGCATCCTTTGTGCGCGACCCGCCCCAAGGCGACCAAAAGCGAAAGCCAGCCTCTTCTCACATAAACGAAGCGGGAGGATCGATCCTCCCGCCCGGTCCGCAGCTGTGCCGCAGGTGAGGTGCTAGGCTGACGAGCTCGCCAGAGAGCGCCGCTACTTGCCCGCCGCCACGAGCTGGCTGCGCTCCTCCGCCGAGATCGCCTGGAACTGGCCGTCCCGGTTGACGAAAATGATCGCCTCGTTCTTGATGTTGACGATCATGTCCTTCTGCTGGTCGCCGTTGACGTCTTCGAACTGGAGGAGCACCGGCGTCTTATCCTCGCCTGCCCCGAACAGGTACGGGCCGGTGATCACGCGGGTCTTCGCGGAGTCACCGCCGGGGATCTGGTAGATCACCACCTGGCGGTTCAGATTCAGAGCAATGAAGTGGCTCGGGGTCCCCGCGCCATCCTCGTGGCCGACGACAGCATCGGTGTGGAACGTGCGCGGCATGCCGTACCGGGCGTTGTCGATCTGCTCGCGGCCCCAGCCCACCACGTTCCCCATGATGGCGTAGATCGCCAGCAGTGCCAGCAGACCCGTCACAATGTACGCGAACGAGTGGAAGTTGAGCGTGGGCACAGCGACCAGCGGGCGCGACGGCGTTGAGCCTGCGCGGACGGGGTTACGCACCTCGTGACTGCGGACGGCCATGGCTGCTTCCTCCTCTATCAGCGCAGCTCGCTTGCACTCTTACCCCGGCGGGGGTGTACCAGAACTTGTGTGTGGAACAATTGTTCTGCAACGGACATCGCCAGTATATCAGAACACCTGTGCACCGTCAAGAGGCATGTGGACATTTTCCGCACACCCGTTCGCTCATACACACCACTTGACCCCCCGCGCCGACACGCTATACTCAGTCAGTCGGACAGCAACCCAAGGGGTTCATCGCTCAATGTCACTGCTCCCCTGCATCGCGCTCCTCAGGACGTCCCCCGGGGCCGTACTGGAGGACTACGCCCGCCTGATCACGCTCGCTGCACACGCAGATGACCTGGCGGACACACCTATCGCGGTGCCCTCAACCGCTCCCGACAGCCTCCCCGGCGAGCGCCCGGAGCCCTGGCAGGTGGACGGCGTGCTCCGTGCCATCCGTGGCGCCCCGGCCACAGAGTCGCTCACAGAGATCCAGCACCACCCATCGCTCGACCC
Organism: Chloroflexota bacterium; assembly: GCA_039805565.1. Classification (GTDB taxonomy): domain Bacteria; phylum Chloroflexota; class Chloroflexia; order Chloroflexales; family Roseiflexaceae; genus CALJIC01. The sequence goes on from JBDLTZ010000073.1 coordinate 21,713, forward strand.
AGTGCTCCACGTCGCACAGCACTGGGGAGTAGCTCTTGAGAGGACGCGCGGCCCCGCGGGCGCGCTCTATCTCTGCGGCCTGCCCGCGCCGGGCGCGCTCTCAGGGCTCGCGTCTCGGGGTATGGCGCCGGCGCTCACCGTGGTAGATGCGGTAACGGTGTGCCGTCGGGGGGCGGGGGGGATGCCGCGGCTGGACATCCGTGGCGCTATCTTCGCGTCACGCGATCCAGTTGCGCTCGATGCGCTCCTCTCGCGGCTGCGGGGGCTCGATCCGCTCAGGGACATCCCGACGCTCGCGGAAGCCCACGAGCGACGCCTCGGGTGTGGCGACGTGGGGAAGGCCAAGCTTGTAGGGGAAATATCAATCGCAGAGGAGCGCTGGTGGTGGTCGGACCACTCGCAGAAGACGTCTCGCGGGCTGCTACAGCGCCTTCGTGGGCGGCATCTAGAAGCCGCTCGGCTGGTATACGAGGATTGGGTGTTTCACACCGGCTGGGGGTCGCTCTACCGCGGCTACCAGCGCCGCGCGATCAGCTATGCGGCCCGGTGAGGAGTAGACTCCATCGGCCAGGTTCTCAAAGCACGGGTGGTAACCGCACTCGGCGCAGACCGCCACACCGCCAGAGGCCGCAAGGTGAACGGTACGCCGCTCACAGATCGCACACCGCTCGACGGTTCCACGTAACCCGTGCCAGCCGCTATCCTTTAACAATGTTCGCTTCTTCACTATTCCGAAGACCTGGAGCAATGCCCGCCATTCTTCCGCACGTGCGCTGCGTGTGCAGAGAGCCGAATATATTCCACTGTGCCGATCGTGGTGGCCGGAATGCTAACCGGCCGCGAAGGCGCATCTGCGCGTCCCCGACGCCTGCTGTATCCTCTGCGCCCACGTTCGCCCCAACGGCCAACGCGCCAGCAACCGCAACCCGGGCAGAAACAGTCTCGCATACACTACCTCACCTTGTCGCAGCCCTGGAATAGATCGAGCGACACAAGTTGTTGCGAACTTGCAACACATTCTCTATAATTCTCCACAGTGAACGTTACAAGATCGTTTGTAGTTGTCTCTATCAGCGGTCATATACGGCTATCTTTGGCAGCAGGACGGTACTAATCATAAACAGTACGAAGGTCCCCGATTAAACAAAAATGCCGCACAACGATTACATGAACACGATGACACTTCGCCTCTCACTGCTCGGGACCTACCAAGCTCAGCTGGCAAATCGCACCCTCTCTGAGTTCGGCACCAACAAAGCACGTATTCTGCTGGCATATCTGGCAGTCGAGTCCGACAGGCCCCATGAGCGCAGTCATCTCGCGTGCCTCCTCTGGCCCAACGCGACGTCCGAACAGGCGCTCTCCCAACTCCGTCAGACACTCCACCGGCTCAATCAGCTTGTGGAAGTACCCCCTGGCCATCCGCCGATCCTGCATATCACACGCCAGACCGTCCACCTCGACCCGACTCGTGTCACCGTCGATGCGATCCAGCTCACTACCGCTCTCGCTACCGCCTCCCACCACCGCCACCGCAGTCTACCCGCCTGCCGTACCTGCATCACCTCCCTCGTCGCCGCGCTTGACCTGTACCACGGGCCTTTCCTCGAGGGCAGCCACAGCGACGACAGCCTCAAGCTCGAACACTGGCTGCTGACCACCCGTGACCACATCGACCGGCAGGTCGCCGCCGCCCTCAGCGCCATTGCCTCGTACCACGAGCGCCGCACCGAGTACGACCGCGCCGAGGCTGCACTGAGCCGCTGGCTCGCTGTCGAGCCCTGGGCCGAGGAGGCACACCGCCGCCTCATGGCCATGCTTGCGGCCAAGGGCCAGCGCAGCGCCGCCCTCGCTCAGTACGAGCGCTGCCGGCGCGTGCTGGCCACCCATCTCGGCGTGGCGCCCGAGCTGCCCACCGTGGAGCTCGCCGCCCGCATCCGCGACGGCCGCCTCCCCGCCTCGCACGCCCTCGTCGCCGACACGCTCCCCCTCCCCGCTGACACCCTCGTTGGCCGCGACGAACAGCTCGCCACCATCGCCGAGCGCCTCGCCAACCCCGACTGCCGCCTCCTCACCATCGTCGGCCCCGGCGGCAGCGGCAAGACCTCCCTCGCCCGCGCCGCCCTTGCCGCCCACCAGTTCGCCTTCGCCGACGGCGCCTCCTTCGTCTCTCTCGCCGTCGTCGACCGCCCCGAGCAACTGGCCGCCGCCATCGCCCAGCACCTCGGCATCCCCGACCAGCCCCAGACCTCCCCCGAGGAGCGCCTCCGCGCCCACCTCTCCTGCCGCGAACTGCTGCTCGTCCTCGACAACTTCGAGCACCTTGTCGCCGCCGCCGACCTGCTGCCGCACCTGCTCAACGCCGCCCCCAGCCTCGTGCTCCTCGCCACCTCCCGCGAGCCCCTGCGCGTGAGCCACGAGTGGCTGCTGCCCCTCGACGGCCTCGCGACCCCGCCAGAGGACTGGCACGACCAGCACCCCGAGCGCTTCTCAGCCATCGACCTGTTCCTCCGCAGCGCGCGCCGCGTCGCCCCGGGCTTCACCCCCAACCCCGATGACCTCGCCGCTATCGCCGCCATCACCCGCACCGTCGCAGGGCTGCCGCTGGGGATCGAGCTTGCCGCCGGCCACGTTCGCCACTGGCCACCTGCCATCATCGCCGCTGAGATGCAGCGCGACCTCGACACCCTGACGACCAACCTGCGCGACTACCCCGAGCGCCACAGGAGCCTGCGCGCCGTCCTCGACAGCTCGTGGCGGCTCCTCAGCGCGCTGGAGCAGCAGGTGCTGGCCGCCGCCGCCGTGTTCGAGGGCCCCTTCAGCGCTGAGGCCGCCGCCGTGGTCTGTCTGCCGCAGGAGCAGGGACAGGCAGACGCGACGCGGCCGCTGCTGGACGCGCTGGTCGACCGCTCACTGGTGCGCCCGGTGCCCGACGGGCGCTACGAGCTACACGACCTCGTCCGCCGCTTCGCCCGCATGTACCTGGAGCAAGGCGAGCTCGTCTCCGTCACGGAGGTACGCCAGCGCCATAGCAAACACTTCCTCCAGCGTGCGGCCCGGCAGGGCGCGCTGCTCCACACCCAGACGGCCCGCGCAGCCGCAGCCATCCACGCCGACCTGCCGAACATCCGCGTTGCCTGGTCCTGGGCCGCCCAGCACGGTCAGTTCGATGTCCTCCTCACAGTCCTGAACGATCTGGCGGATTTCTACATCATCAAAGGCATGTTCGAGGAGGCCATCAGGGTCTTCGAGGTCGCCCTCCAGCCGGTCCGCGCGCGCCACGACCGGGGCGCGCCAGACGAAGCGCTCGCACGGCTTCTGAGCCAGATTGCCTGGATGTACTACCACCTCAGCCAGTATGAGCTCGCATGGACGATCAACGAAGAGGTTATAGCGCTCGCAGAGCAGCTCAATGACCCTCAGCCAAAGATCCAGGCGCTCATCAGCCAGGGGTGCCTCCTGTGGAGGAACGGAGACGCCGGCGGAGGCTACAACCGCACGCTGACCGCACTCGAGATCGCCCGGGCACAGGGGGACACCGCCCTCCGCGAGCAGGTGTTGGCGCTGTACTACCTCAGCGTGATCGCCTTCGGCCAGGGAGAGCTCGCCGACTCCGAAGCGCGAGAGCTGGAGGCGCTGCGAATCTGCCACGCGGCCGGCCACAGCTGGAGCGCAGGCAACATCCTTAGCCAGCTCTCCCTCACCTGCACTTACCGCGGCGACTACGCCCGCGCCGCCAAGGTCGCCGACCAGGCGCTTGCGATCTACCAGGCCTACGACGACCGCGGCAACGTGCAGATGGCCTACCTCTGCCGGGGGATGGTCGCAACGCACCAGGGAGCCTACCCCGAGGCGGAAGAGGCACTCGCCCTGAACATTGCCGCCTGCCGCGAGATCCATGACCTTCAGAATGAGAGCGTTGCGGCCGCGATGCTTGGCTTCCTCTCCCTGCGGACCGGCGCCTATGACGCGGTCCAGTCTGCCTGCAACCAGGCCTACACGATCTCACACGCGCTCAACCACGGCTGGGGATTGTCGATCGCGCTGTTGATGCGCGGCCTGCTCACCCACCACCTGGGGGATGATGCCGCCGCCGCGGGCGCGCTCCGTTCAGCGCTCGATCTCACCGAGCGGGCACACAACCGCATGCTGGCCGCCTACGCACTGACCTACCTCGGCCACGCGCTGGCCAAGACAGACCCGGATGAGGCTGCAGCAGCCTACCACCGCGCAATTGACCTGCGCCATGCGACCGGGCAGCAGCACCTGGCCCCCGAGGCGCTCGCCGGCCAGGCGCGCCTGGCCCTGGCCCGCCGGGATGTGACGGCCGCGCTCGCGCACGTCGAGCCGATCCTGGGGCGCGACCCCGCACACTTCTACGCGGTCGAGGAGCCCTTCCGGGTGGCGCACACCTGCTACCAGGCGCTGGCAGCGGCCCACGACCCGCGCGCCACGGAGGTGCTGGAGGACGCGGTGGGGCGCCTCCGGGCGCAGCTCGAGCGCCTCACCGACGAGCGCGCCCGCGCCGCCTTCCGCGCCATCCCCGCCCACCGGGCGCTACTCGAGGCCGCGGGCGAGCCCACGCCAGGGCTGTGACCGCCGAATGGGAAGATGTCAGAGGGCCCGATCGAGGTAGTCGCACCGCAACCGGCCCCTCGCCCATGACGCCCGGAGCATCGCGCGTCCTGCGACCCTGGTTGCTCATCACCCCAGGCGCGCATACTCCCGCGGAACCAGGGGCACCTGCCGATGAAAGGCGGCACCGCGCCGGCCCCAGGTGCGCTACAATAGCCCTATGCCAGCGATCGACCTTGCACCCAACAGCCCGTACGGCCTGCGCCTCAACAGCCCGGTGATGACCGCCGCCGGCTGCTTCGGCTACGGCGTCGAGTACGCCCGCGGCGTGCCGCTCAACCGGATCGGCGCGGTGGTCACGCGCAGCGTCACGCTCCACGGCCGCCGCCCGAAGCAGCCCCCGCGCCTTGTCGAGACGCCCGCCGGCCTCCTCTGCGTGGGCGTGTGGCGTGACCCCGGGCTCGAGCGCGTGCTCGACCGGCACCTGGACACGTGGATGAGCTGGAAGACCCCGGTTGTGCTGAGCGTGGCGGGGGACTACGCGGAGGTGGCCGTGGCGCTGGAGACTGTGGATGGGATCGCGGCGCTGGAGCTGCGGCTCGACGACCCGGCCACCGCAGCCGAGATCGTGGCCGAGGTGCGCGGTCTCTCGCTGCTGCCGCTGCTGGCCAAGCTCCCGCCGCACGACGCGCTCGTGCAGACGGCGCAGGCGGTGGCCGCGGCCGGAGCCGACGCGCTGACGATCCTCGGGCCGCCTCGCGCGCTAGCAGTGGACCCGCGCACCGGCGAGCGGCTGGACGGCACACTCTGCGGCCCCGCCATCCGGCCGCTTGCCATGCGCGCCGTGGCAGAGGTCTGCGCCGCCGTGTCTGTCCCGGTGGTGGCGTGTGGTGGGGTGCGCACGTCCCAGGACGCGCGCCAGATGATCGCCCTCGGTGCGACGGCGGTGCAGGTGGGCTCAGCGCTGCTCAGCGACCCGCTGGCGGCTATGCGGGTGGCGGACGCGCTCGAGGCGCTCGGGTGAGTGCTGGTCCTTGAGTCTTGAACCCGGTGTAGTGCGGTCACCCCCTCTCCCGCGCCAAGGAGAGGGGGCCGGGGGTGAGCGCCAACCTACACCGACAGCTTCACCGTGTAGCCTGCTTTGTTGTGCGGGTGGTTGTCGTCCACGAACACCTTGCGGTCATTCTTGATCATGATCACCTCGAAGAACGGCCGGAAGCGCTCCTCCGAGATCCCGAAGGCGGTCATGAACTTATAGAACAGCGCCTGCTCCTCCTCTTCGGGCTGGCCGTCCGCGAAGGACGAGTCCGCCAGGTTGATCAGGATGCACATCTTCTGGGCGTCGCTCAGGATCGGCGCCGCGTCTGCCAGGAACTTGTCGGCCGGCGTGGTGCGCGTGATCTTGACCGCTCGATCGAGCAGCGCGCGGTTGTTCGCGCCCACCCCGATCGTGCCGCCCTCGCTCTCGCCGCCGAGCACCGCCAAGAGCTGGCCCACCTCCTCGTTGTCCATCTCGCCGTCCGACCCCATCATGTAGATCAGCGAGGTGGCGAACGCCAGGTGCGGCGTCATCTTCTCGCCCTTGTCGCTCTTGAACATCCCAAACAGACCCACGGCGCCCTCCTTACATGCACGATCTCATCGCACAATCAATCTGAACGCGGGGGCGGCGCGCCGTTGCGCCGCTACCCCGCTACATGCCGATGGTAGCAAGCAGGGCCGAGGTCAAACAAGGGTGAAAATCCCCATCGCCGCTGCCAGCCTTCCCCTCACCCGCCCCCCCTCTGCCCCTCAGCGCCCACCGCGACGTGGTGACCCGGCGTCTACTCTTGACAAGCCGCATGGGCAGTGTATGATAGAGATGCGTTATACACGCCCATGAAGAGCAACGATCTGTAAGGAGGGGCCCATGAGCGGCGGTGCGCGCAGAGCGATCCTGCGCTGGTGTACAGCGTTGCTCCTCACGACGCTGGCGTTCAGCACGCTCCCCACGGCGCCGGTGGCTGCGCAGACAGACCTGCGCTACTTCGGCGAGACCGGCCACTACCTACGCGGCGCCTTCCGCCAGTTCTGGGAGCGCAACGGCGGCGTCGAGCGCTTCGGCTTCCCGATCACTGAGGAGTACCGCCGCAGCGACGGCCGGATCGTCCAGTGGTTCCAGCGCGCGCGCCTTGAGCTCGCCTCGGCCAACCCGGTCGTCGTGGAGCTCGGCCAGCTCGGGCGGGACGCCACCGGCGACCGCGCCTTCCCGCAGGTGCCGCCCTTCCAGACCACCACCAGGGCGCGCTACTTCCCCGAGACTGGCCACAGCCTCAAGGGCCTGTTCCGCCAGTACTGGGAGACGCGCGGCGGCCTGCAGTTCTTTGGCTACCCGATCAGCGAGGAGATCTCGGAGAACATCGGTGGCCAGTGGCTGCTGGTGCAGTACTTCGAGCGCGCCCGCTTCGAGCTCAGGCTCTACCCGAGCCGCGTCGAGCTCGGCCTGCTCGGCGATGCGCTGGCCCCGGCGCAGCTGCGCGACCCGTGGCCGCCGAACATCGCGCCCGAGGGGCCGCTCAACGAGGACGGCACGCCTCGCCCGCCGCCCTTCCGCCCCGGGGCCACCGCCAGCGTGCGCCTGGTGCCCGAGCGCGATGAGAACACCAGGACCGACTATCGCATCGAGGGCGGCGGCTTCCGCCCCGGCGAGCGCGTGCGCTTCCTGCTGGCCTCCCCCAGCCAGAAGCTGACGTCGCTGGAGCCGCTGCCGCTGGCCGATGTCAACGGCTCGATCAGCTACGCCGGCGTGCGCTTCAGCATCAAGGACTTCGAGACCGGCCGCTGGTTCCTCACCGCCCAGGGGCAGACGAGCGGCCGCAGCGGGATCGCCGAGTTCCGCATCGGCCAGCCGGCGCCCGCCCCCAACCCGCCCCCCAGCGGCCTGTTCGTGGGCACCAACCCCAGCGCGCTCAACGCGGGCCAGTCGTTCCTCGTCGAGGGCGGCGGCTTCCAGCGCGGCGAGAAGGTCGCCCTGTGGCTCACCGCGCCGGACACGAGCGTGCGCGGCATCGCGAACCAGCCCGAGGCCGACAGCAGCGGCTTCATCAGCAACGCCAGGGTGCGCGTGAGCGTGGACAACACCTTCCGCACCGGCACCTGGTTCATCACAGCGCAGGGCCAGACGAGCAAGCGCACGGCGATCGGCCAGTTTCAGGTGGGCGGCGGCACACCTGCACCGGCCCCAGGCACCGCCGCCCCCGTCCCGCCCGGCGGCCCCGGCGACCCGGCCAAGATGACGATCCTGATCCACGATGTGCTGCGGCCGATCGGCGACGCCTCGGTAGTGCCGCTCGCGTCGGTCCCCGGCGGCAGCTTCACCTTCACCGGCGGCGGCTTCGACCCCAACGAGCGCGTCAGCGTCTGGTTCACCCGCCCCGGCAACGTGGTGGAGGCCGTGCCGGCCGGGCAGGTGCAGCGCAGCGGCAGCACGGTGAGCGTGACGTTCCGCGGCGGCCAGCAGGAGGGCGACTGGGCGATCACCGCGCAGGGGACCAGCACCGGGCGGGCGGTCGTCGGGCGCTTCAAGGTCACGCGCGACTACGTGGCCCCACCTGGCACACGCCGCCCATCCAGCGGCAATGGCTCGGTCTCCCCCGCCGAGGGCGGCCAGCGCACAGCGTTCCGCATCCAGGCGCAGGGCTTCCGCGCCAACGAGCCGCTGGAGTTCTGGATCACCTCGCCCGACGGCCTGTACGTGCTCCAGAGCAACGTTCAGGCGGACGCCAACGGGCGCATCGGTCGTAACCCCGCGCTCGTGGTCCAGTTCGGCGCGCAGAACGCGGCCGGCGTCTACGGCTACCACTACCGCGGCACCCGCAGCGGCACGCGTGCCGATATCTACTTCACCTTCACCGGCGCACCCTAGGGGAGGGGGAGCAGGACGCCTTGTAACCGTCCTGCTCCCCCACTCTACCGCGTGAACACCCGCCCCTTCCACCGCACGCCGCGCCCACTCTTGAGCCGCACGAGCGCCGTAGCCGCCAGCCAGAAGTAGGCCGCGGCGCCGAGCGGCAGCAGTGCTCCCCACGCCGCGCCGATCCGGTGGCGGTGCCGCACGGCCACGCCCCAGCACAGCCAGCTCACCGCCAGCAGCAGTGCGCCCGCCGCCAGCAGCGCCGGCCCGAGCCACCCGCCGGACCGTGCGGCCGTCAGCCCGGCCCCGGCTGCCAGCAGGTCCAGCGGCAGCACCGCCATCAGCATCAGCCGCACCCCCACCCATGCCGCGCGCGGCCCGCCGCTGCGGAAGCCCGCCACCGCGTTCTTGCGCAGCCCCTCGGCCAGATCGCGCCAGCCGGTGTACATCCGCACCACGATCAGGTCCGGCGCGACAAGCGCCTCCAGACACATCCCGCCGCGCTTCACCAGGCGAGCCAGATCCATGTCCTCCAGCACGCTCCCCCGCACCGCCCGATGCCCGCCCACGGAATCGTAGGCCGCGCGGCGCATCATGATGCACTGACCGATCGCGAAGAACTCCGGCGCGTGCGGGTTGTTCACCCTGGCGAAGGGGTAGACGGCGGCCAGCAGCGCGGAGAAGGCCGGCAGCACCAGCCGCTCGGCGAGCGACCCCAGCTCGATCAGCGGCACCAGCGTGAGCAGGTCGATGCGCCCGCCCTCGGCCCGCGCCCCCATCGCCGCCAGCAGTCCCGGGCGTGGCTTCACATCGGCGTCCAGGAACAGCAGCAGCTCGCCGCGCGCCTGGCCGGCGGCCTGCCAGCAGGCCCAGCACTTGCCGGCCCACCCCGGGGGCAGGGGTGCGCCTTCGAGCACGCGCAGCTCAGGAAGTGAGGCAGCGTAGCCCCGCGCCACCTCGGCCGTCCCGTCCGAGGAGTGGTCGTCCACCACCAGCACCTCGAAGCGCCGGTAGGTCTGTGCCGCCAGCCCTGCCAGACACCCCCCGATCCGCGCCGCCTCGTCGCGTGCCGGGATGATCACCGAGACCAGCGGCCCATCGGCGGGCGGCGCGGGGAGCGTCCCAAGGGCGGGTGCCCGCAGCACCGCCAGCATATCCTGCACGTACCACACCGCCAGCAGCGCGCACAGCCCCACCAGCATCACGCCAATCAGCGCCACGAGCACCTCGCCCATACATGAGCAATGACGGGGGCCGAGAACCACTGCTGCAGCGTTGGTCCTCGGCCCCTCATCTTGAACAGCCGTTGAAGCGTGCCGACTTCAACGTTCAGCCTTCAGCGTGTGAGCTTAGCCGGCGATCTTCGCCGCCACCTCAGCCAGACGCGTCGCGTAACCCATCTCGTTGTCGTACCAGGCCGCCACCGAGACGAACGTGCCGCCCATGACGCTGGTGAGCGGCAGGTCGATGATCGACGAGTGCGGGTCGCCGACGATGCGGCTGGAGGCCCACTCCTCCTCAAGGATGCCCATCACGCCCTTCAGCGGCGCCTCGCCGGCCGCCTTGCGGAAGGCCGCGTTGACCTCCTCGGCGGTGGTGGTGCGCTCGGTCACCAGGTTCAGCTCGGCGATCGAGCCGGTGCGGGTCGGCACGCGGTAGGCCTTGCCGGTGATCTTCAGATCCTTCCAGATGAACTGCAGCGCGCGCGCCGCGCCCGAGGAGGCCGGGATGATGTTCTCGGTGGCCGCCCACGAGTCGCGGCGGTCCTTCATCGGCTGGTCGGTGAGCGCCTGGGTGTTGGTGTAGGCGTGCACCGTGGAGAACAGGCCGTGCTGGATGCCGAAGTTCTCGATGATCACCTTCACCACCGGCGCGAGGGCATTGGTGGTGCAGCTCGCCATGCTGACGATCTTGTGCGCCGCCGGGTCGAAGGTCTCCAGGTTGATGCCGGCCAGCAGCACCGCGTCGGCGTCGGCAGCGCTCTTGCTCGGGGCGCTCACCAGCACGCGCTTCGCGCCGCGGTCCAGGTGGGCCTGCGCGCCCTCGCGCGTCGTGGCCCGGCCGGTGCAGTCCACCACCAGATCGATGCCCAGGTCGCCCCAGTTCGGGAGCTCCTTCATCGAGTTGTAGTAGGGGATGGTGCGCCCGCCGATCGCGAACGCGTTCTCCGCCGCCTTGACCTCCTCGTGCCAGCGGCCGTAGTTCGAGTCCACCTCGAAGAGCGCTGCGAAGGTCGGCACATCGCGGATGTCGGAGATCGACGCCGGGGTAAAGAGATTGTTCTTGAGGGCGGCCTTGGTAATCGAGCGGCCGATGCGGCCGAAGCCGTGGATCGCGATCTTGGCCATGACATCTCCTCCTGAGAGTGTATTCGACAAATCAGTGCGCGGCGCCCAAAGTATACCGCGCGCACCTGCCAGGTGGGTTAACGATCTGTTATCCGGCCCAATGGTCCCGCAACACGTCTGCGGGTGCCGCGCCGCACAACAGGCCTATTCTACCACGCTCGGCACATCTGGCCCGCTGTGTGTGGTACCCTAGGGGCCTGAGCGAATGAGATTGACCAGCCCTGATCAGGAACGAAGCCATGACCCTGCCCCCCTTCACCCCGTTCGCCCTCGAGCACTACCAATCACAGTTCGAGCACACGGTGGCGTACAACCTGGCCGACAGCAGCGTGAAGTGCGTCACCACCCGCGAGTGGCTGTCCGAAGACGAGATCGACGCGCTGCTCGACACCGGCCTGTTCTACCCCGAAGTCAACGGCACCCGCGCCCTGCGCGAGCGCGTTGCCTCACGCTACCCCGGCTCCGGCCCCGAGCACGTGCTCGTCACAGTGGGCGCCTCGCAGGCCAACAGCATGGTCTGCGCTACCCTGCTCCATCCCGGCGACGAGGTGGTGGTGGTCTCGCCCGGGTACCGCCAGGTCTGGGGCCTGGCGCTCAACACTGGCTGCGTGGTGAAGGAGCTCCCGCTGCGTCCCGAGGGCGGCTGGCGACCCGACATGGACGAGCTCGATGCGCTGGTGACCGAGCGCACACGCCTGGTGGCGGTGGTCAACCCCAACAACCCCACCGGCACCGCCTTCACCGCCGAGGAGATGCGCCGCGTGGTGGCGGCCTGCGCGCGCGTCGGCGCCTGGCTCCACGCCGATGAGGTCTACCACGGCACCGAGCGCCACGGCGGCGAGGAGACCCCCTCGTTCTGGGGCATGTACGACCGCGTGATCTGCACCAACAGCCTCTCGAAGGCCTACGGGCTCGCGGGGCTGCGGATCGGCTGGGCGGTGGCGCGGCCCGACGTGATCGAGGAGCTCTGGCGGCGCCACGAGTACGCGGTGATCGCGGCGGCCGCGCCGAGCATGACGCTGGCCGAGGTGGCGCTGCGCCCGGAGAAGCGGCGGACCCTGATCGAGCGCCAGCGGCGCATCTCGCGCGAGGGCCGAGCGGTCCTGGAGGAGTGGCTGCCGCGCCAGGGCGGCCGGTTCGATGTGCAGCCCTCGGACGCCACCAGCATCGCCTTCGTGCGATTCCACCTGCCGCTCTCCTCCTTCGAGCTGGCCGAGCGCATCCGCCGCGAGGCCTCGGTGCTGCTGGCGCCGGGCGCGTTCCTGGGCGCCGAGAGCCACCTCCGCATCACGATCGGCTACGAGCCGGAGAAGGTGCGGGCGGCGCTGGAGCGCGTGGGCGCGGTGGCGGCGGGGATCAGCGGGCAGTAAGCTCCTCGGCGTCCCAGATGCGGTAGGCGTACCCCTGCTCGGCCAGGAACAGCTGGCGGTTGTGCGCGAAGTCGAGCTCGCTCGTGTCGCGCGTGACCAGCGTGTAGAAGTGTGCCTGCCGCCCGCCGGCCTTGGGGCGCAGCACCCGCCCCAGGCGCTGGGCCTCCTCCTGGCGGCTGCCGAAGGTGCCCGACACCTGGATGAGCAGCTCGGCGTCCGGCAGGTCCAGCGCGAAGTTACCGACCTTGGAGAGCACCAGCAGCTCCAGCTCCCCGGCGCGGAAGGCGTCGAACAGTCGCTCGCGCTCGCGCTGCGGCGTGCGGCCTGAGATCAGCGGCGCCGCCAGGTTGTCCGCGATGAACTGGAGCTGCGCCAGGTACTGCCCGATGATCAGCGTCGGCGCGCCGGGGTGGGCCTCGATGATCGCCCGCGCCAGCTTGAGCTTGCGCGGGTTCTCGGCGGCGATGCGGTGCTGGTCACGCGGCTCGGCCAGGGCGTAGGCCATGCGCTCCTCCTCGGGCAGACCCACCCGCACCTCGTTGCACACCGCCTCGGCGATCCAGCCGCGCGCCTCCAGGTCGCGCCAGGGGAGGTCGTACTTCTTCGGGCCGATCAGAGCGAAGACATCCGCCTCGCGCCCGTCCTCGCGCACCAGCGTGGCCGTGAGCCCCAGCCGGCGCTGGGCCTGTATCGCGGCAGTGGCGCGGAACACCGGCGCCGGCAGGGCGTGGACCTCGTCGTACACCACCAGGCCCCAGGCGCGGTCGCGGAACAGGTGCAGGTGCGGCAGATCCCCCTCGCGCTCGGGCCGGTAGGTGAGCATCTGGTAGGTGGCCAGCGTCACGGGCGCGATCTGGCGCGCGCCCCCGGTGTACTCTCCGATCTGCTCCGGCCGCAGCTCGGTGCGCGCCAGCAGCTCGCGGCGCCACTGGTTCACCGAGGTGCGGTTGGTGGTGAGCACCAGCGTCTGCTGGCCCACCAGCGCCATCGCCGCAATGCCGACGATCGTCTTGCCCGCGCCCGGCGGCAGCACCACCACGCCCGAGCCGCCGCGCGCGTCCCCCCCGGCGTAGAAGGCCTCGGCGGCGGCGCGCTGGTAGTCGCGCACCTCGAAGCCGCCCTGCCGCAAGGTGACCGGCAGCGGCTCGCCCTCGACGTACCCCGCCAGGTCCTCGGCCGGCCAGCCCACGGCCACCAGCGCCTGCTTCAGCGACCCGCGGCTGGCGGGCGGCACCGCCCACCCGAGCGCGCCGCGCGGCTCGCCCAGCAGCGCGACCACCTCCCTGCGCCGCGCCACCTCGGCCAGCAGCGCCGGCTCGAACGACGCCAGCCGCAGCTCGCCGCCCTGCACCACCAGCTTCAGGCGACCCCAGCGCCCCGCCAGCTCGTGTATGTCGGCGGCGACGTTCGCCGGCACCGGGTAGCGCGCGAAGGCCTCCAGCCGCGCCACGATCTCCTCGGCGCCCAGCCCCGCCGAGGCAGCGTTCCACAGCGAGAGCGGGGTGATGCGGTACGTGTGGATGTACTCGGGGCTCTTCTCCAGCTCAGCGAACGGCGCGATCGCATCGCGCGCCGCGGCGAACCGCTCGCCCTGCGTCTCCAGCAGCAGCGTGCGGTCGCCCTGCACGATCAGCGGGTTGCCGGGGGTGTGGTTGGTCATGCCGATATTATATCGCCCGCGCTCCCCGCATGCGTTTTCCACAGCCTCTCCCCATTGTAGAGAACCATGTTGGATAGTACATGCCTGAAATACTTGACAATATATGATATGATGTGCAACAAGCGACCGTCGCATCAGCGCAGCACCAACGGCCCGGCGAGACCATGTCAAACCTGATCGCGATCAAGGGCAGCAAAGACGGGCTCCGGCTCCAGCTCGACGAGGGCGCGGAGTGGCCGGAGCTGCTGACGGCTCTGCGCGAGCAGCTCGGCCAGGGGGCGCAGTTCTACAGCGGCGCGAAGGTCGTGGTCGACATCGGCGAGCGCGGCCTGGCGGCCGACCAGCTCGCGGATCTGCTGGAGCTCATGCGCCAGCACCACCTCGAGCCATCGTCCCTCGCCTCAACCTCGCGCGACAGCCGCAACGCCGCGCGGGCCGCCGGGGTCACGGCACGCGTGCTCGACCGCAGCGTGGCCGACGGCGAGGACCGCGGCGAGGCGGCCTTCCTCAAGCGCACCATCCGCTCCGGCCAGATCATCCGCCACCAAGGGCACGTCACGGTGCTCGGGGATGTCAACGCCGGAGCGGAGATTATCGCCGGCGGCAGCGTGATCGTCTGGGGGCGGCTCCGCGGCACGGTCCATGCTGGAGCTCTGGGGGACCGCGAGGCCGTGATCTGCGCGCTCGAGCTCGCGCCCACCCAGCTGCGTATCGCCGACCTGATCGCCCGGCCGCCAGAGGGCCGCGCGCAGATAACGCCTGAGATCGCCCGCGTGGCCGACGGACAGATCAGCGTCGAGCACTGGGGCGGACACCGGAAGTGAGTCTTGAGCGCTGAGTCTTGAGCGCCGAGTCCCAGTGCGGTACCGCGCACTCACGACTCACGACTCACGACTTACGACTCCAAGGGGGAACCAATGTCACGGGTCATCACCATCACATCTGGGAAGGGCGGCGTCGGCAAGACCACCAGCACCGCCAACCTCGGCACCGCCCTGGCTATGTCAGGCGCCAAGGTGGCCGTGGTGGACGCCGACATCGGCCTGCGCAACCTGGACGTCGTGATGGGCCTGGAGAACCGCATCGTCTACGACCTCGTCGATGTGATCGAGGGCCGCTGCCGGCTGCGCCAGGCGCTGATCAAGGACAAGCACTTCCCCGATCTGTGCCTGCTCCCGGCAGCCCAGACGCGCGACAAGGACGCCGTCAACAGCGACGACATGATCGCGCTCACCAACCAGCTGCGCTCCGAGTTCGACTACGTGCTGGTGGATAGCCCGGCCGGCATCGAGGCGGGGTTCCGCAACGCGATCGCCGGCGCCGACGAGGTCCTGATCGTCACCACCCCCGAGGTCTCGGCCGTGCGCGACGCGGACCGAATCATCGGGCTGGTCGAAGCGTTCGAGAAGGGCCACCCGCGCCTGGTGCTCAACCGCATCAAGCCGCGCATGGTCAGCCGCGGCGAGATGATGAGCATCGAGGACGTGCTCCAGATCCTGGCGATCGAGCTCATCGGCGTGGTCCCCGACGACGAGGCGATCATCACGGCCACCAACCGCGGTGAGGTGGCGGTGCTGGACCGCGCATCACGCGCCGGGCGCGCCTTCACCGACATCGGCAGGCGCATCGCCGGAGAGGACGTGCCGTTCGGCGCGCTGGACGAGCAGCCGGGCTTCATGGAGCGCCTCTTCGGGATGTTCGGCCGCCGGCCGCGCGGGAGCGAGCGCTAAGCCGAGTCTTGAGCCGCGAGTCTTGTATCGTGAGTGGTGAGTCGCCGGCGGAGCCGACAAGCACGTGAGCGCCGCAGCAGCGCCGGCACATGACTCACACCTCAAGGCTCGAGTGAGTACCGCAGCAGCGCCGACTCAAGACTCAAGACTCACGACTCGAGAAGGAGTATGCCGTGGGCGTTCTCGACTCTCTGTTCCGAAAGCGCGACAGCAGCGCCAGCGCCGCCAAGACGCGGCTGCTCAAGGTGCTGGTTGACGACCGCTACAAGCTGACGCCCGAGATGATGGCGCAGCTCAAGGTGGACCTCGCGGAGGTCTTCGCCCGCTATCTGCCGTCGGTCGACCCAGACTCGATCGACGTGACACTCCAGCGCGGCGAGTCGAACGACCACCTCAAGACCGACATTCCGCTGCGCCGCACGCCGAACACCTAGCGCGCACCTCTCTGGTCACACCGCCGCAGAGGGCGGCCGTGCCGTTGCGCTCTCCCCTCATTGCCTCGCCAGCGCTCCACTTCCGACACAAATACGGTACAATATGTCTGGTATGATCACAGGGGCGCGTCCGCTGGCCTAGGAGCGCCCGTCGTCATCTAGTGCCATAGGATGCACACATGAGCGTCGAGGCTCGCCCAATCCGACTGTCGCCTCTCGGGAAGCTTATCACCGTCGCCATCATCGTCACTGTGGTGATCCTCGTCATCCGGGGCCTCGGCAGCGTCCTCATCCCGTTTATCGCCGCGGCGATCACCGCCTACCTCTTCAACCCGCTGATCAGCTGGCTCCACCGACGCACTCGCGTGGGGCGCGGGGCGTGGATCGGCGTGCTGTACGTGGTGGCGGGGCTGCTTGTCTATACACTGGTGGTGTCGGTGGGACCGATCGTCGTGCGCCAGTACAACGACCTGATCGCGGCGCTCCCGGGTACGATCAACGCCCTCCAGCAGCAGCTCCTGCTGGCCGACCCGATCGAGGTGGGCGGCTTCGCGGTGGACATCGCGCCGGTGAACGAGTCGCTGCGCGGCGCGATCGCCGAGTTTGCCGGCCAGCTCCCCGAGCGCGTGCCGCACCTTGTGGCGATCGCCTTCGAGACGCTGCTGCTGTTCGTCACCTACCTGATGATCACCTACTACCTGCTGCTGCAGGCGGATAAGATCATGGAGTGGGTGTACGGGCTGGTGCCGGCGCCCTACCGCGAGGAGATCCGCACCCTCGGGCGGCAGATCGACGGCATCCTGGCCGGCTACATCCGCGGCACCCTGCTGCTCATCCCGATCATGGCAGCGCTCACCACGGTGGCGCTCTCGATCATGGGGGTGCGCTACGCGCTCGTGCTGGGGATTATCACCGGCGTGCTCGAGACCATCCCGCTGATCGGGCCGTGGTCGGCCGCCGGCATTGCGATCGTGGTAGCGCTGTTCCAGACGCCCACGCCGCTCGGGTGGCCCGCATGGCTGCTCGCGGGGGTGATCGGGCTGACCTACTTCGTGCTGCGCATGTTCGAGGACAACTTCATCATCCCGCACATCGTCGGCCCGGCGGTACACCTCCACCCGATGCTGGTGATCTTCGCCATCCTGGCCGGCGGCGCGCTCGGCGGCCCGCTCGGCCTGTTCGTGTCGATCCCGGTAGCAGCCGTGGCCCGCCTGCTGCTGCGCTACATGTACTACAAGCTGATCGACGAACCCCCGCCGCCCAGCGACCCGGGGCACGCCGTCGCCACTCAGGCGCTCGCTGCCGACGCCGGCCGGATCAGTCCGGCGCCCTCCAGCGGCTCACACTCGTAGGGTCAAACAAGCGGACCAACGACCAACGACGACCGACCACCGGCGCTGTGCGGTGGTCGGTCGTCGTTGGTCCGTAGTCGCGGGGTAGGTTACTCGGGCAGTGTCACCGACACGTTGCGGAAGCCGGCGTCCACGTAGATCAGCTCGCCGGTCACGGCCGAGGACCAGTCGCTCACCAGCCACAGCGCCGCCTTGCCCACATCCTCGATCGTGACGTTGCGCCGCAGCGGGGCCACCTCGCCGAACTGCTTGTGCAGGCTGCGGAAGCCGGCAATGCCGCTCGCGGCCAGCGTGCGGATCGGGCCGGCGCTGATCGCGTTCACCCGGATGCCGCGCGGGCCGAGGTCCGCCGCCAGGTAGCGCACGCTGGCCTCCAGGGCCGCCTTCGCCACACCCATCACGTTGTAGTTCTGCGCAACCTGCTGCGAGCCGTGGTAGGTCAGCGTCAGGATCGACGCCCCAGGGTTCAGGATGCCCTCGGCCGCCTTCACCACCGCGGTGAGCGAGTAGGCGCTCACATCCAGCGCCAGCCGGAACCCCTCGCGGTCCACGCTCATGTAGGGGCCGTTCAGGTGCTGCTTGTTGGCGAAGCCGATCGCGTGGACGATGAAGTCTAGCGAGCCGTAGACCTCCTTCGCGCGGGCCACCAGCGCGTCGATCTGCTCGTCGCTCTGGACATCGCACGGCTCGATCAGCTTCGAGCCCAGGCTCTCGGCCAGCGGGCGCACCCGGCGCTCCAGCGCCTCGCCCACGTACGTGAAGCCCATCTCCGCGCCCTCGCCGTGCAGCGCCTGAGCGATGCCCCACGCGATCGAGTGGTCGTTGGCGAGGCCGAGAATCAGACCCTTCTTGCCGTCCAGCAAGCCCATGCTTATCCCTCCGTGATGGTGGTGGTACGCCGGTAGAATGCGCGCTATGATACCACCGAACCGCGACATTGCAAGATATTTGTACGCTTGCGCGATCTGATGCCGCCTGCGCCCCGCCCGCGTTCCTGGTACAATGCACTGCCCGTCCAGCGTGCCCGACGCACCTGCCTGGCCGGCGCCCCCCGCGTTCTGTGGCGAGTATCACATGACACTGCTGAGCGTCTTCCTCCGCGCCCTCGGGCTCTGGCTGGTCCTCTTCGAGCTCCTCGCGGGGCTGCGCGGCTGGCGCGGCCTGAGCTGGCTCGGCCTGATGCGCCCGGCCCGCGCCGCGCCGCTGCTCCTGGCGGCCGTCGCCCTCCACCCCCGCGGCGCCTCCTGGCCGCAGCGCGCCGCCGGCATGGCCCTGGCCGCCCTCCCGGCCGCCCTGCTCCACCTGGCCGCCAGCAGCCTCCGCAACCGCGCGCTGGACCCGCTGGCGCTCCTGGCCCCCGGCGACCACGGCGACCGGGCCGTGCGGCGGCTGGATATCCCCCTGCCCCACGGCCACGCCCCGGCCCTGCACGTGGCTCCGTCCGGCGGCGCGCGCGCGGCGGTCTGCGTGCTGCACGGCTCCGGCTGCGACAAGACCTACTTCGCCTGGCGCCTGACCGACGCCCTGGTGCGGCGCGGCATCGCGGTGCTGCTGGTGGACCTCGACGGGCACGGGGAGAGCGCGCGGCCGCAGCGCTTCCCGCAGGCCACCGAGGTGGCGGACGGGGCGGCGCGCTGGCTGCGAGAGCGGTACGGGCGGGTGGGGCTGCTGGGGATCAGCCTCGGCGGGTGCATCGCGGCACGCGCCGTGGCTGACGGGGCCGCTGCGGATGCGCTGGCGCTCATGGAGGCGCCTCCGCAGCTCCAGTTCACGCCGGAGGACCGCCGGCGCGAGGCGCGCGAGCTGCTGCGTCCGTTCATGTTCGAGCTGTTCGGCGAGGCCACGCCCGCCACGCTCGGCTACGCGGTCTACGACCTCATCCGCGCCCAGAGCGCGCCGCGGATCGCCGCCGAGATCAGCACCTGGGAGCTGATCGACCGGCTGGACCTGCTCGGGAGCCTGAGACAGATCGCCGCGCCGGTGCTGCTGGTGTACGGCGGCCGCGACGCGATCGTGAAGCCGGCGCAGGCCGAGCAGGCGCGGGCGGCAGCCCCCGGCGCGCGCTTCCTAATGGTGCCGGAGGCCAGCCATCTGACGCTCATCCTTCACCCGGGCGCCCTGGAGGCGGCGGCGGAGTGGCTCGCGGGAGCACTGCATAACCAATGACCGCCGACCACCGACGAATGACAAACGAACCGGGGTGTGACCGAAGCAGTACTGCCTCGATCACACCCCGGCTTTATCGTTCGGCGTTCGGCGTTCAGCGTTCTGCGTTCAGCGTTCTGCGTTCAGCGTTCTGCGTTCGGCGTTCTGCGTTCTGCGTTCTACCGCTTCCCCTCCAGGATGTGGTCGATGAAGCCGTAGTCCTTCGCCTCCTGCGGCGTCATGAAGCGGTCGCGGCTGAAGTCGCGCGCGATCTCCTCGGACGTGCGACCGGTATCCCGCGCCAGCAGCCCGTTGCCCAACTCCTGGATACGCAGCAGCTCACCCACGATACGCTCCAGGTCCGGCGCGTACCCCTCGGCGCCGCCGCCCGCCGGGTGGAAGTGAATCGTCGAGCGCGGCAGGGCGTAGCGCTTGCCCTTCGTGCCGCCGGCCAGCAGGATCGTGGCCATGCTCCCGGCCCGGCCGATGCAGACGGTGTTGACGTCGCAGCTGATCAGATTCATCGTGTCATAGATCGCCAGGCCGTCGCGAACGCTGCCGCCCGGGCTGTTGATGTAGAACCAGATGTCGCGCGCCGGGTCGGTGTGCTGCAGGAACAGCAGCTGCGCCATGACCACCGAGGAGACCTCGTCGTCGATCGGCGTCCCCAGCAGCACCACTCGCTCCTGAAGCAGGCGCGAGAAGAGATCCCACGATCGCTCACCGCGCGGGGAGCGCTCGACGATGGTCGGTATCGGGACGTACGGCATCGCTGGCCTCCTGCCTTCGCGTTTCAGAATGCTGATCAGTATAGCATATCCGCCGGTTGCCGGGCGCTTGACATCGGCCCGCCACTGACATACGCTATCACCATGCCCGACGCAAGCCAGTTCACGGCGGCGCCTCTCCTCTCGGCGGAGGTTCACTACTTCCGCCTCCCGCGCGACGACTGGGAGCTCATGCTCGTCCGCGCTCGGCAGATCGGCGCCAACACGGTCTCCACCTACGTGCCCTGGTCCTGGCACGAGCCGCGGCCCGGCGCGCTGGACCTGGAGGGGCACACCGATCCGTGCCGTGACCTCGTGGGCTTCGTGCGGCTCTGCGGGCGCCTCGGCCTGCGCGTGATCCTCAAACCCGGCCCGTTCGTGGACGCGGAGCTGCTCGGCGGCGGCGTCCCCCCCTGGCTCCTGCTCGGCCACCCCGAGCTCCACGCCCTGCGGCCCGACGGCCTGCCCTGGCGCCACTCGGACAGCGGCCTGCCCCGCGCCTGCTACCTCCACCCGGCCTACCTCGAGGCCGCCCGCGGCTGGGTCCGCGCCTTCTCGCGAGCCGCCCTGCCGCTCCAGGCCCCTGGCGGCCCTGTGGTGGCGGTGCAGGTGGACAACGAGACCCCCGGCGACGGCATGCTCCCGGCGGACATCGGGCTCGACCCGCGCCTGCGCCTGGACTACAACCCCTACGTGACCGATACCCTCTGGCCCGCCTGGCTGGCGCGAGCCGGCGACGAGGGAGCAAAGAGCAACGCCCAAGAGCCACGGAGCACCCACAACGCCCTCGCCTCTGCCGAGCCCTCGCCTCTCACGCCTCACGCCTCACGACCCGCGTCTCACGACTCGAGCCTCCCGCGCTCCTTCGAGCCGCCCCGCTCTCTGGCCGACCTGCGCCGCTACGCGCTGCTCGACGCCTTCGCCGACTGGTGCTGCGCCGAGGCGCTGGCGACGGTGGCAAGCTGGCTGCGCGAGGACGGCTGGCAGGTGGCACTGTTCCACGACCTGCTCGCGGCTCCGTGGGAGGCCGGCGGCACCATCGCCGACGCCCCCGGGCTGGCGCGCGCCGTGGGCTGGCTGGGGCACAACGTCTACGCCGAGGACGTGCGCGACCCGTTCGTAGGCAGGGGCGGGTACCAGCTCTCGTTCGAGGAGTACATCCACTTCGCGTACTGGCGCACGCGGCTGGTGCGCTCGCTCAGCCCCGGCTACCCGGCCTTCGTGCCCGAGATCAGCGCCGCGCAGGACTTCTTCTTCGCCGCGCCGCTGCTGGGGGGGGCGCAGGCGCTCAACATCTACCCGCTGGCCCAGGTCCAGCCAGAC
Source organism: Chloroflexota bacterium (assembly GCA_039805565.1). Taxonomy (GTDB): domain Bacteria; phylum Chloroflexota; class Chloroflexia; order Chloroflexales; family Roseiflexaceae; genus CALJIC01. The sequence goes on from JBDLTZ010000073.1 coordinate 43,309, forward strand.
AACCCCAGGGCCGCCGCGTACCCGCGCTGGGCCATGGAGGCCCCCGTGCGTCCGGATGGCAGCGTGCGCCGCCGGCTCTGGAATGCCAAGCCCCTGCTCACACTACTGGCCGCCGCCGGCGCAGACTTCGCCGCCTCCCGCTCCCCCGCCGCCGTGGCCCTGGGCTACTCCCACGTCCCCGAGCGCGTCGGCGCGTGGGTCTCCCGCCCGGGCTACCTGCGCGGCGGGCGCGCCTGGAACCCCGAGGAGCCCGAGCTGCGCGAGGCGGCGGCCGGGACCGACCACGGGACGCGCGGCCAGCTGCTCGCGCAGAGCCTGCTGCGGGCCGGCGTGAGCTTCGACGTGGTGGACCTGGACTCGGCCGCGCCCGAGAAGCTCGCGCGCCACCCGCTACTGCTGGTGCCGGCCTGCGGCCTGCTGGCCCGCGCCACCCAGCGGAAGCTCGCCGGCTGCGGCAACCTCGCGCTGGTCGGCGACGCCCACCCGCGTCTCGATGAGCGCCTGGAGCCCTCCAGCGGCCTGCCTGACCCGCCCATGCGCCTCCCAGAGGATCTCGACGGCACCGAAGTTGCGGAGCTACTCGAGGAGCGTGGCCTGGCGGCGCGCCACGGCTGGGCCGACGCCGCCGACGTAGACGTGGCGGTGCGCTACGGCCCCGAGCACACCTACATCCTGGTGGCAAACCGCCGCCCCACGGCGTACAGCGGCACGATCGCCTACCGCTCCCCCGCCGGCGAAGTGCTCCACATGCACCTCAGCCTCGGGCCGCTTCGCGTGGGCGCGGTGATGATGCGCGGCGATGAGGTGGTCGGCGCGGCGTTCGGCGGCGATGGCTCCGAGGGTGGCTGGCTCGCGCGCGGTATGTTCAGCAGCGTCGTGTTCAACACGGGGGCAGGGGCGGCCGCGCCCTGTGGGGCCGGGCTGCTGCTGACGGCGGCCCAAAGCGGGCGCTTTCAGCTGCGCCGCCGCGATGGGTGGGATGACATGGTCGCCTACCGGCTGCTGCTCGGCGGGGAGCTCACGCTGGCGTCTGTCCAGGTCGAGGCGACCCACGCCAGCGTGCCGTATGTGGCCGAGGACGAGCAGGGATGTACGGACATGTACCTGCTGCTCCCCGCCGCTTCCGACGTGCCGCCCGACCTGCACGGCTACCTGGTCACGCTGCTCGAGGCGCGCGCGTCGATGCTGCTACGCCTCGCGCGCGGCGACACGGACAGCACCTTCGCCCAGGCCGCCACAGAGCTCGAGGCGCTCGCGGCGCGCTCCTTCAAGCTCGAGGAGTATGGTGTCGCATGGGCCGCATCAGCCGAGGCCTGCGGCCCGCCGATCGAGGTGCTCGCACGCGACCTGGCCAGTGCACGTGGGGAATACGCCGCAGGGCTCCTGGACGCCGCCGCGTACGCCGAGCGGGAGCGCAGCCTCTCGTGGGCGCTCGGAATAGCAGCGCGCGCGAGCCTCGCCAGTGACCGAGAGTGACATCGAGCGCCCCTCGAAACCATAGGAGGACTGCCATGCGAGTTGCGCTGATCGGCTCCGGCTACATCGCGCGCCGCCACGCGGCCGCGATCCGCAGCTGCGGCGCCGAGCTTGCCGCCGCGGTGAACTGGCGCCCCGAGTCGCTGGCGCGGCTCGCCGCCGAGCTGGATGTCCCCCGGACCTACGCGAGCCTCAAGGAGCTGCTGGCGGCGGGGGACGTGGACGCCGCCGTGGTCTGCACGCCGAACGCGCTCCACGCGCCGCAGGCCGAGACGCTGCTGGGCGCCGGGCTGCACGTGCTGGTGGAGAAGCCGATGGCCGCTGACGCGGCGCAGGCGCGCGCCATGGCTGCCGCCGCAAGCCGCAGCGGGCGCACGCTGATGGTGGCCCACTGCTGGCGCTTCGACAGCGAGGTGATGCACCTGCGGGCCTACGTCCAGGCTGGCGAGCTGGGCGCGATCGTGCGGACGCGCGGCTACGGCATCCACACCGGCTGGGGGCCCGGGGGCTGGTTCGCCGACCCGGCGCTCTCCGGCGGCGGGGCCCTGGCGGATATGGGCGTCCACGCGATCGACACCGCCCGCTTCCTGCTCGGCGACCCGCGTGCCGCGGCGGTCTACGCCCACATCGGCACCCACTACGGCGAGGGGCGGGTGGACGACACGGCGCTGCTGATGATCACCTGGGAGGGCGGGGCGGTCTCGTACGTCGAGGCCGGCTGGCGTCACCCGCACACCGACGGCCCGGCGGCCGCCACGCAGCTCTATGGCACGCAGGGGTTCGGGCAGCTCTTCCCCACCACCCTCAAGCTGCGGCGCCACGACCGCACCGCCGAGGTCCGCCCGAGCTTTCCGCCGCGCGCCGACCACACGCCGCAGCAGATGTACGACCGCCAGATGGCCGCCTTCCTCCACGCGGCGCGCACCGGCGAGCCGGCCTCCCCCGGCCCCGAGGACGGTCTGGAGATCATGCAGATCGTGGACGCGGCCTACGAGTCGGGCCGCACCGGCGCCGCGGTACAATTGCTCAGGTCCTCCGAGGTTGGCGGCTGAGCCACACCACAGGCCGAAGAGACCTGGGCCATATCACAGGCGCCAGTGCTACAATGCAAACAGCAGTTTCCCACGAGACGAAGGAGCCTATGCACGCCCGTCCCCTCCACTCGAACCGAGCACTCTCCCTGCTGGGGTGGTACGCACTGGGCGCCTCGCTGGCGCTGGCGTACACGCGCTTGGGTCAGGCGAACCTCCCGCCTCAGGCGCTGTTCAACTCCGACATGTTCTACCTGCCCGCGCTGTACCTCGACATCATGCGTGGTGGAGCTGTGAGCGCGTGGCGGCTCACACCCGCGCCGTATTTCTTCCCGGATATGCCGCTCTACTTCGGTCTCCACGCCATCACCGGCGGGCCGCGGGCCGCGCTTGTGGTCTATGGCGTCGTGCAGGTGATCACGCTCGTGGTCCTGGTCCAGCGGATCGCAACGCGTCTGGTAGACTCAGACATCGTGAGGCCGCTCGTTCTCCTGGGTGGGGCGGGGCTCGTGCTTGCGGTTACGGCAAGGTACGTACCCTACACGTTCGCGCTGCTCCAGCCAACCACACACTTCAGCGTTGTGCTGGCAGCGGCGGCTGGGCTGCTGATTGTGCTCGACGCGCTGGTGGCGCCGTCACCCGGATACCGCGCGCCACTCCTGACAGCGCTGACTGTCCTCGCGGTGGCCTCGGATATCCTCTTCATCGTCCAGTTCGTCGCCCCGACCGTGGCCGCGCTGGCGCTCCTGGCAGTTGCGGGGTACCGCGACCGACGCCGCCTGCTGCTCCTCGCCGGAGGGATGGCGCTCGGGACGGCGGCAGGGCTGTACGGCGGCCTCGCGCTGCTACACAATACGGCAGTGGAGTCCTATATCTCTTTCGGCTGGGAGAACGCTTTGAGGGGGAGTGAAGAGCTGCACGCGTGGCTCGCCTCCGAGGTGCGGGCGGGGCCAGGGGCGCTCATCGTATCCGCAATGGCCATCGCCCTCTGCGCCTTGCTCGCCGTGGGCCAGGTCAGGCGGGCGCAAGGCGTACGCTACGAGCAGCTCTTCGCCCTGGCATACCTCCCGGCGGCAGCAGGGATCAACGTGCTGTTCGTCATCGCGGCCGGGCGCGCGGACTTCATGCGCTACATCATCCTGCCGGTCGTCGCGGGGCTCCTGGCCTGGCCCATGCTCATGGGAGCGGCAACCTCCCGCGTGGCGGGGATGCGACGCGCGGCTGCGAACGCAGCGATCGCGCTGGCGCTCGGAGGGGTGCTGCTGGCGAGCGCGCTTCAGGTGAGCGCAGGGGCAATCCACGGCCTCCTCTGGGACACCCCGCCACTCGTACACTGCCTGGACGAGCAGGCTGCGGCACGCGGACTCCGGCACGGCATCTCCAATTACTGGCAGGCTAAGTATATCTCGGTGCTCTCGCGTCAAGGGCTCCACGTCGTGCAGGTGCAGCCGGATCTCACGCCGTTCCACTGGATTAACAGCATCGAGTGGTACGACCGAGACTTCGAGTTCATCATCATTGACGAGGCCAGCGAGGGCTGGCACTTGCTCAGCCAAGAGCTGATCGTCAGTCGCTTCGGCGAGCCCGCCGACACATTCCGCTGTGGCGCGAGCCTTGCACTCGTGTACGACACGCCTGTGTTCAGCGGCCAGTTTCGGGACGATCTGCTCCTCGGCGCGCGTTAGGGCGCTGGGTTTCGGTTGAGTCATGGAGGCCATAGAACACAGCCAAGTTCGTGCTCACTCGCCGCGCCCTCTGAGACTCAGGGAGCTGATCTGCGCTGTAGACCATCAAAGGAGACAGCACCATGGCACAGCTAGCAATCAATGGCGGCACCCCGGTGCGGAAAGACGCGTACCCCACCTGGCCGGTGTGGGATCAGCGCGAGGTGGACGCGGTCACGGCGGTGGTGCGCAGCGGGCGCTGGGGAGGCTTCCCCGAGCCCGGCCCGCACGCGGCCGCGTTCGCGCGGAGGTTCGCCGAGTACCACGGCGCCAAGCACGGCATCTGCATGGCCAACGGCACCATCACGCTGATCGTCTCGCTGCGCGCCGCCGGCATCGGCCTGGGCGACGAGGTGATCGTGCCGGGCTACACCTTCGCCGCCACCGCGCTCGCCCCGATGGAGGCCGGCGCCATCCCTGTGATCGTCGATATCGACCCCGCCAACTACTGTATCGACCCGAAGGCGGTCGAGGCCGCGATCACGCCGCGGACGCGCGCGATCATGCCGGTGCACCTCGGCTCGCTGGTGGCCGACATGGACGCGATCATGGATATCGCCCGCCGCCACAACCTGGTGGTGGTGGAGGACTGCGCGCATGCCCACGGCGCCCAGTGGCGCGGGCGGGGCGTGGGGGCGATCGGCCACCTCGGCTCGTTCAGCATGCAGTCCTCGAAGCTGATGACCTCGGGCGAGGGCGGCATCGTGCTGACGGACGACGACCGGCTGGCCGAGCTGTGCCACTCGCTGATCGACTGCGGCCGCCCAAAGGACCCCGAGGGGCAGAACGTCACCTTCGGCGCGAACTACCGCCTGAGCGAGCTCCAGGCCGCGATGCTCGAGGTGGCGATGGAGCGCCTGCCGGAGCAGACGGCGCTGCGCGAGGAGCACGCCGCCTACCTGGACGAGGCGCTCTCGGAGATCGAGGGGGTGCGCGTGCTGCGCCGCGACGAGCGCATCACGCGGCGGGCTGTCTTCGAGTACATCTTTGCGATCGACACGGCGGCGTTCGGCGGCGCGCCGAAGGCGCGCATCCTGGCGGCCCTGCACGCCGAGGGCATCCCGGTGGGCGGCGGCTACGCCCCGATGCACAGCTACGACCTGTTCCGCCCCACGGCGCAGAACCACCCGGTGGCGAAGCTCTACCCGGAGCGCTTCGACTTCAGCAAGCTGCGCCTGCCCGCGGCAGAGCACGCCTCCAGCAGCGAGGCGGTGTGGCTCAACCAGCGCGCGTTCCTGGCCGACCGCGACGGCGTGGACCAGGTCGTGGAGGCGGTGCGCAAAGTGCAGCAGGGGGCAGCGGCCTTATGACCGGGGAGCCGATGACCCGCTGCTGGTGGGCGGGGAGCGACCCCACCTACATCGCCTACCACGACACGGAGTGGGGCGTGCCGGTCCACGACGACCGCACGCTGTTCGAGTTCCTGGTTCTCGAGGGCGCACAGGCCGGGCTGAGCTGGATCACGATCCTGCGCAAGCGGCCGGCCTACCGCGAGGCGTTCGACGGCTTCGACGCCCAGCGGGTGGCGGCCTACGGCCCCGAGAAGGTGGCCGAGCTGCTCCAGAACCCAGGCATCGTCCGCAACCGCCTGAAGGTCGATTCGGCCGTGACGAACGCCCGCGCGTTCCTCAGGGTGCAGGAGGAGTTCGGTAGCTTCGACGCCTACATCTGGCGCTTCGTGGGCGGGCGGCCCATCCAGAACACGTGGAGCTCAATGAAAGAGGTCCCCGCCGAGACGGGCGAGTCGCGGGCGCTGAGCAAGGACCTGATCCGCCGCGGGTTCCGCTTCGTCGGACCGACGATCATGTACGCGCACATGCAGGCCACCGGTATGGTGAACGACCACCTGACGAGCTGCCCGCGCCACGTCGAGCTCGGCGGCAGCTAGGGCACCGCCGTCAGCGTTCAGCGCTCACCCGCGCCCAGTCCACCAGCACGCCCAGCACCCGCCCGTCCGGCGCGGCGAAGGTGGCGCTGCGGACCTCGATCTCCAGCCCACCTGAGGCTGGCGCCGCGACCGGCAGGCGATAGGCGCGCCACGAGTGCTCCAGCGGGAGCGTGTGACACGTTCCCGCAGCGCAGACCTCGGCCGTCACGGTGCTTCCGTCCAGGCGCGGTGCCGCGAGGCGCAGCTCGAGCACGGCCGGGCCAGGGGAAGCGGCCAGCCTGATCCGCGCGCGCCCGTCGGTCCAGCGGGCGCTCGCCCCGTCGATCTCCTCGGCCGGGTAGACCCCGTCGACGTAGCCGAAGTCCAGCCCGCCGCCCACGTCTACCCGCCGCACCGGCACCGGGCTGAGCTCGCGCCAGGCGTAGCCCAGGACGCGTCCCTCGTCGGCGAACGATCCCCCGAAGGCTCGCCGCGCCCGCTCCTCGTCGCCAAGCTCGCGCAGAGCATCGCCGTACCACGTGCTCGCCGGGTAGTAGAGCGGCTCGCGGCGCCAGGCCCGGCGGTAGGCCTCGGCCGCGCCCGCCAGGTCCCCGGCCGCCCGACGCGCGTGCCCGAGCCGCAGCCAGGCGTCGGGGACGTCGTGCTCCTGGATCGCCTGGCCGTAGGAGGCCAGTGCGCCCTCCCTGTCCCCGACGGCCCAGCGCGCGTCGCCCGCCAGCGTGTGCCAGCCGCGGGCGGTGTTCCACCCCGCCCAGTCCCACGGATACGCGGTGAGCACCGTCCAGAGGAAGACAGCCCACAGCGCCAGGACCACGGCCGACTTGCGAAGGCCTCGCGGGGTATCAGCCGACGAGTTTCTCGACCGCCAGCGGACGAGCTGCCAGGCGGCGAACGGGATGAGCACCGGGAAGAGGAAGTGGCGGTAGCGCGCCTCGCCGTGCGTCAGCAGCATCGTGAAGACGGCATAGCCCACCCACGCCAGCACAAGCCAAACCGGTGAGCCCGGCCCTGCCCGCGACGTCGCGCGCACCAGCCCCGCGATCGCCGCCAGCGCGATCACGACGTACAGCAAGTCGTCCAGCACCAGCGCGGCCACGAACAGTGGCAGCTCGACGACGGCGTAGTAGCTCTCGAGAAGAAAGCGGTCCTGGATCGGCTTGACCCGCGTCAGGAAGACCCAGTTCGGCCACAGCTTCCGCAGCAGGATAGCGGGGTCCTCGCGCAGCCGCTCCACCCCGCGGGCGGTGGCGTAGTCGGCGCGCTCGGCCGGGTTCTCGATCCGCTCCAGCGCGCGGTGGATCTCGTCCTTGCTCTCGCGCGGCTCGTTGAAGAGCCACATGTTGTACGAGAGGCCGGTCTCCACGGCGATCGGCTCGCCGTAGGCCAGCCAGTTGCGCGCGGTCCAGGGGGCCACCGTGAGCGCGGCGGCGGCAAGGAAGAGCGCCGGGAGGAGCCAGCGGCGCCGCACGACGGGCCAGAGGTCAGAGACCAGGGACCGAAGGCGGAAAACAGCGAGGGGCGTCGGATAGGCGTGAGCGAGCAGCAGCCACAGCCCTATCACCGGCAAGAAGAACAGGGTGATCGAGCGGGTGAGCGTAGCCAGGCCGAACAGCACGCCGGCGAGGAGCACGAGCGGCCAGCGCCCCTTCGGTTCGCGCGCCCAGCCGGCCTGGTCAACCGTCCTTCGTCCTTCGCCCGCCGCATACAGCGCCGCCAGCAGCCCTGCCTTGAACAGAAACGCGAACAACGTCTCGGCCATGTACAGGCTCGCGAAGGTGACATTTGTCCAGAGCACCGCCGTCAGCAGAGCCGCCAGGAGGGGCATCCCTGTGTGGGTGTCCGTCCTCCGGAGCAGCGCCGCGGCTAAGCGGTAGGACAGGTAGACGTTCGCAACGCTCAGGGCCAGGTTCGGCAGCGCAGCCAGGTGGAGGTCGCCGCCCGCCAGCCAGAGCGAGCCGGCCAGGAACAGCGGGTAGAGCGGCGCGCGCAGCCAGTGGTAGGTGTCGTAGAAGGACCAGCCACGCCCGGCGAGCAGGTCGCGCGCTACGGTGATGTACTCGACCTCGTCGTTAGCCGGCTCGTGCAGCGGCTGAGACCAGAGCAGCAGGCGCAGACCGAGCGCGAGCAGCAGGATGATAGTCAATGACCAGGGGCCAAAGACGAAAGACCAAAGGTGCAAACGCGCAGCCTCCGGCGCGCCCTCCGGTCCTCGGTCCTCGGTCCTCAGCCCTCGGTCCGTCGTCTTTCGTCTTTGGTCAGCCCCGGCTGTCACCGCGCCACCAGCCCGATCTCGTCCACCATCACCCCTAGCGACCGGCCGTCGGGACTCGTGCGGTCCAGGTCGCGCGGGCGGAACGTGTTGCTGCGAAGGGTCACCACCAGATCGCCACCCCGGTCAGCGCCGTCAGGCAGCGCCAGGTCGAAGGTCTGCCACGCGGCACTCGGCCGCACCACCCCCACCGAAACGCCGTTCACCAGCACCGTCACCTGGGCGGCCGGAGCACCCGCGGGACGTCCGCTCGCCAGCCGCAGTACCAGATGCGTCGCCGGCTCGGCGGGCAGCCGGAGTCGTACCTCGGCCACGTCGCGCGTCCAGCGGAAGCCCCCTTCCTCGGCAGCGTGGAAGCCCCGCACATACCCCAGGTCCAGCCCGCCGCCCAGGTCGAGCGCCCGGCGCGGCGTTGCCCACGACGCCGACACGTCCCACAGCCAGCGCTGCATATCCTCCAGCGTCGCCGTCTCATAGGTCAGGTCGCGGCGCGCGGCGTCCATCTCGCCCAGCTCACGCAGCACCGCACCGCGCAGCGCGTGGGCGCGGGGGTGATCCGGCACGCGCTCCAGGGCCTCGCCGAGCCACCGCCGCGCCGTGGGGAAATCATCGCCCGAGTCGCGCGCTAGCAGCACCAGCGCCTCAGCCGAGGTCGGGTCGATGTCGGCCGCCGCCTGCGCGTGCGTGGCCGCGCCGAAGCCCCCAGTTACAAGGGCGCGCTCCGCCAGCCACAGCCGGGCGTGCTTCTGCGCCAGCATCCAGCTCTCGGCGAGGTACGGCCGGTGTAGAAGCATCAGCGCCACGCAGGCCAGGGACGTCGCCGCAGCGCAGGAAACAAGCCACTGACGTCGCCGAGCGGGGAGCTGTAGTGTACGCCGAGCCACTATCCACGTGGCCGCCCACGCGGCGTACGGCAGCAGCACCGGGTAGAGCGGCAGCCGGTAGCGCAGCTCGACGTGGAACAGCAGGCCGGTGAGCAAGACGTACAGCGCCCACGGCACCAGTACCCAGCGCGGGTCGGGCCTGCGCATCGCGGGCGCGAGCCAGAGCCCCGCCACGCCTCCCAGGAGCAGCAGCAGCCACAGCCCATCGCCGAGCACCAGGCGCAGCCAGACCTCGGCGGGCGGGACCCAGATCGCGCGCCGCTCGCGCATGTCGTCGAAGAACTGGAGCGCGAAGAACTTCTGCGACTCACCCCACGCCTTCCCGAGGAAGTGGCCGGGGTCGGACACGATCGCTGCCACGCCGCGCTCCGAGGCAAGTCGCTGGCGCGCGGCCATGTCGTCACCCAGGGCGTAGAGCTGCGCCTTGACCGCCTCGCGCCCGGCGGGGTCGTTGTCCAGCCACAGGTTCTCCGCGCCAGTCGTGTCCACCAGGATCAGCGCGCCGTAGGTCGCGTAGTTGCGCGCGGTCCACGGGGCAACCACAAGGAAGAACGTCAGGGGAAAGAGGCAGAGCGCCAGGGCGGCCTGACGCAGGCCCTGCCGCTCACGCAGCGCGCTCCCGGCGATCCAGAGCACGCCCAGGGGCAGCAGCGGCAGGGCCACCGAGCGCAGCAGCGTCAGGCAGCCGAGCGTCAGGCCGGCGACCACCGCCCACAGCCACGCCCGGCTACCGGCCGGTCGCCGATCGTCCGTCGCTCCTGGTCCTTCGTCGTCCGTCGTCCTTGGTCCGTCGTCCGTGGTCCGTCGTCCGTCATCGCGCCCCGCCCGCAGCAGCAGCCAGAGGAAGGACGCCAGCCCGAAGAGGAAGAGGGTCTCGGTGAGCAGCTCGGTCGCGGTCGCGGCCAGTGTGTAGCTCAGCGCCGTCACCAAGGCTGCGACCAGAGATACGCGGCCGCGGTCGCGCCCGGGCAGGCCGCGGAAGATCTCGAGCGTCAGCGCGTACACCGGGATCACTGTGAGCGCGCTGACCACCGCCTGCACCAGCCGGATGCGCTGCACCAGCGAGTCCAGCAGGTAGATGCAGGTCGCCAGGAAGCCGGTGTACAGCGGCGGGCGCATCAGGCGCAGCTCAACGTAGCGCCGCTCGCGCAGCAGAGTCAGGGCTTGCTCGAAGTACTCGCGCTCGTCGCCGCCCAGCGGGTAGAGCTCGTGCCAGCGCCACACGAGCACGCGGAGAGCCAGGGCGAGCATCACCAGGGCAATGGGCAAAAGGAAAAGGGGAAAAGGTGGGAGCTGGCTATCTCCCCCTGTCCCTTGCGCCTCTCGCGTGGCACCGTTCGCCCTCACCGCAGCTCCGCTCTGTCCAGCCGCACGGCCAGACGCTGCACCTGCCCCACCGACTGCTCGCTCTGCTGACGCAGGTAGCGCTCGGGGCCGGGGATGAACGTCGCGCCGCGAAGCGTCACCACCACGTCGGAGCCGCCCGGCGATGCCGGCAGAGGCACCTCGAATGAGCGCGGCCCCGCGGCGCCGGGCGTGAAGGAGCCGACCTCGTACCCATCCAGCAGCACCCGCACCGGAGGCACCGGCAGCATGTCGCTCGGCCAGCCGCGCCCGTCGGCCAGCAGCACCAGCCGCTGCGGCGAGCCCGTCCCCGCGCCGGGGAAGCGCAGCTGAGCCCCATCGGTGCACCAGCGCGAGGTCGTCCGTTCGGCGCGATCCCCCTCGCCGAGGTAGCACCCCTCGATATAGCCCAGGTCCAGGTTGCCCCCCAGGTCGATCACCACGGCCGGTCGAGGCCTCAGCCACTCCCAGGCCCAGCCCACCGGGTTCGCCTCGTCCACGTAGCGCTGCGTGAACACCGCCCGCGCCCCGTCCTCGTCACCCAGGCTCCGCAGCGCGTCGCCCCGCAGCACCGCCGCGCGGGCGTCCTTCGTCGCGTCGACCTCGGCGGGCGGTGGCAGCGCGGCGAGCACGTCGGCAGGGCGACCCTCGTGCGCCGCCACAAGCGCTGGGCCGAGCCGCGCCGTCTCGAGGCTTACGGGGGCGCCGCGCAGGCTCTCCGCTGCCGCCGCCGTATCCCCGGCGCGCAGCCTGGCCGCAAAGCGCGCGTCGCCCTCGCCGCGCAGCCGGGCGTCCAGCGCGATCCCGGTGATCGCCAGGCTCGAGGGATACGGCCCGAGGTACGAGGCCCAGCGCGAGTCAGTCCCGGGCGCGCGCGGCTCGAGGTAGGCGTGGGGCGTCGCTGCCACCAGCCATAGCAGCGCAGCGAGCGTGCCGGCCAGCCCGTACCAGGCGCGGGTCGCACGTGACCAAGGCCTCCCCGCGGGGGAGTCTATGGGCGGGCCGAAGCTTGACGCTTCCCCCCCTCTCCCTACCACGGGAGAGAGGTCCGGGGGGTGAGGGCAAGCCCCACGCGCCCTTCGGCGCCGCAGCGCGCGCACGCCCTCCACCAGCGCGTACGCCGCGAAGATGAACACGAATGGCATCAGCGGCAGCCGGAAGCGGTTGATCGCAAACAGCAGCGGCGCGGCGCCCAGGTTGTAGAGCCACCACAGGCCCACGAGGACGACCAACGACGAATGGCCAAGAACCAATGACAGCCGGGCGCCTCCGGCCGCCCGGTTCGCACCTCGGCCGTCGCTCGTCACTCGTAGCTCGTCGCTCGTCATCCGTCGTCCGTCGTCCGTCGCCCTCGCGAGCGCCCACCCAAGCACCGCCAGCGGCAGCGCCAGCACGTACAGCGTGTCATCCAGCAGGAACAGCCCGAGCACATACCAGCGTGGCAGGCGCCCGGTCGTGAAGCCCCCGGCGAAGCGCTCGGCCCCGGTGTAGTTGATCTGAAACAGGTCCACCAGCTCGGCCAGCGACTTCTGGGCGAAGGCCAGCGGCCGCTCCCCAATCAGGCACAGCGCCTCGCGTGTCATCGCCGTCTGGCGCGCAGCCTGCGTCGGGAGCGTCCCAGGGAATGGCACGCAGCTCGACGCGGCCGGGTCGCTCACAGGGGACTGGCCGAGCACGCCCAGCACGAAGTCGCGCACCTGGGCATCCTCGCGGCGGCCGTCGTAGGCCGTGCGAGCGCCGAGCAGCAGATTGAACGCCCCACTGGTGTCCACCAGCACCGGGCCGCCGTACAGGCGGCTGTTGTAGGCCGTCCAGGGGAGCAGGGTCGCGCCGAACACCGCTGCGAAGCAGAGCGACGGAAGAAGCCCGCCCGCGACTCGCCGACGCAGATCTGCCCTCCAGCCACGTCTCTCGCCGCGCGCCGGGCTCCCGAGAAGCAGCCACAGCACCACCAGCGGCGCGAACCCGAGCGCCAGACTGCGTGTCAGAGTCGCCAGGCCCAGCAGCACGCCCGCCAGCGCCACCGGCCACAGCGACACGACGACGCGCCATCGCCGAGGCCCTGCGTTCTGCTCTGTCGTCTGTCGCGGAGCTGTCCCCGGTCCTTGGTCCTCAGTCCTTGGACCGTGGTCACCTCTCGCCAGCGCCACAAACGTGCCGAGCAGCAGCGCGATGAACAGCGTCTCGGAGAGCAGCACCTGCGTGTAGACCGCGAAAGGGAAGTAGACCGCCGTGAGCAGGGCGGCCAGACCAGGGGCGGCGGAGCGCGGGCCGAGCATGCGGCGGGCCAGCGCGTAGACCATCACGACGTTCAGCAGGCTCAGCAGCGTCTGCGTGACGTAGATCGGCTCAAGCGACTCGCCGAAGGTGCGCATGTGCGCCGCCACCAGCAGCGGGTAGACCGGCGCACGGGTCCAGAGGTAGCCCAGGTACCAGGCGAAGCCACGCCCATGTACCAGCCAGCTCGCCGCCGAGAGATACTCACCTTCGTCAGAGATCAGGCCGACGCGCGGCAGGTTACCCCACAGCAGCACGCGCAGCACCACCCCGGCGAGCAGCGCGAGAGCCAGAGGATGCAGCAGCGTGGCCGTTAGCGGTCGCGCACCCCTGGCGCGCCGCGGCTGGTTGTCGAAGAGTCCCAAGGGTGAAGCGCTCTCCCGAACAGCGATGGCAGAGACATACGCCGCGAGATTATATCACGGCAGCTCTTTCACCCCCTGCGCCGAGCCAACGGTGAAGCGCGAGCCCATGCCCGGCACGCTCTCCACAGCGATCGCGCCGAGGTGCGCCTGCGCGATCCCCAGCACCGAGGGCAGGCCCATGCCGCGCCCGACGAACTTGGTGGTGAAGAAGGGCTCGAAGATGCGCTCGCGGGTCGCCTCGTCCATACCAGGGCCAGTGTCGGCCACCTCGAGCGCCACGTACTCGCCGCTTGGCAGATCCGGCGCGCGGAAGACCGTGTCCAGCTCCGCCCGCCCCACCGCACGGACACCGGTGGATACAGTGACCTTGCCCTCCTGGCCGCCGAGCGCCTCCGCCGCGTTCATCATGTCAGCGATACCGGAACCTGTTGAACACTGGCCGTCAATAATTTGCATTTCTTTGAAAGCTGTGGTATAGTACTCACGTTGTCGAGAACGACTCTGTAGCTCAGTGGATTAGAGCGCTTCCCTGCGGAGGAAGAGGTCGGGCGTTCGAGTCGCCCCAGAGTCGCCACACGAAGAAGGGCGGTCACGCCAACGAGGGCGGGCCGCCTTTCTGATGAAAACTGAATACGGGGAGGTGACAGAGTGGTTGAACGTGCTCGTCTCGAAAACGAGTTGGGCCTGAAAACCCACGTGGGTTCGAATCCCACCCTCCCCGCCAGTTATGCCTGATGTTAAAGCAGGGCAGAGATTGAACCAGCTCTCACGTTTGCCAGATATGTGACGAGACTCAGGCTTTCATCGTAGTAAAAAGCAAACCTTGACGCCGGCCCCGCCGGCGTCTTTTTGTATCCCCGCGCGCACTAGAGCCAGCGCTTCATCCGGAAGAACACCACTGCCGCCAGGGCCAGCAGCGCCATCATCCCCAGCGTCACCGGCAGTGCCAGCGGGTGCTCGGCGTACGGGATGAACACGTTCATGCCCATAATGCTCGCCACCAGCGTGAGCGGCAGCATGATCACGGTGATGATGGTGAAGGTCTTCATCTCCTGATTGATGCGGTGCGACGTCAAGCTGCCCAGCGTAGCGTCGAGCCCCTCGATGATCTCCTTCTGCTCCTCGAGCATGTCCCACAGTCGCGTCAGGCCGTCCACCAGATCGCCGTAGTAGGCCTCCTCGTCGAGGCGCAGGAACCCGCGCTCGCGGTTGGCGAGCGAGCGCAGCACCAGGACGTTCGGGCGCAGGATGCGGCGCAGGCTGATAATGTCGCGCCGCAGGTAGGAAAGCTCCTGCACCGTGGCCACCGCCTGCGTGGTGAAGATGCTGTTCTCGATCGCGTCCAGCTTCTGGTCCAGCTTGTAGAGCATTGGGAAGCACGAGTCCACCAGCGCCTGGATGACCCGGTACAGCAGAAACCCCGCGCCATGCCCCATAAGCTGCGCCCGCCCCGAGCCCTCTGCGACGTTCACCAGCTGCCGCAGCGGCCGCAGCTTCCCATC
>JBDLTZ010000074.1:0-4344 GCA_039805565.1 Chloroflexota bacterium
CCGTCAGGCACTGGCCGGCTTCCTCGTGCTGCCCGACACGACGAACATGCGCGGGCGCTTCCTCATCGGCCAGGGCGCGGCGCTCCCGCTGGCCCTGCTCGTCGTCGCCATCACCCTGGCGACGGGGACAGACGGTATGCTCCGGCTGCTGCTGTTCACCGTGGCGCTGATTATCTACATGTACGTGGGCCTGATCATCCCTCGCAAGCCGCTGGTGGCCGCGCAGCAGCGGGCGCAGCGGCTGCGGCTACTGGTGCCGAGCTTCATCAGCTACGTGCGGGTGAGCATCGAGGGGTACGACGCCCCGAGAGCCCTGCTGGAGCGCTACGTCGAGCGGCCGAACCCGCGCAAGGCCGACATGCAGGAGGTCGTGCGGGACGCGCTGCGTCTCCAAGGCCTGCGGCGGCTGACGCCCTTCGTGGCGCTGCGCGAGGTCGCCCATGACCGGGGGTGCCAGGAACTGCGCGATGTGGCCGAGCAGCTCGCCCAGGCCGAGCACGACGGCACCAACCCGCTCGAGTCGCTCGCGGCCTTCGAGAAGATGGTCGAGATCATCCTGCGCGACGAGTTCCAGCGAATGCTCAAGCGGAGGCAACTGTACTTGATGATCATCGCCGGTATCTGCCTCATCATCGGCATCCTCGGGACAATCCTCTACGTGATGACCCGCGGCGGCACGCTGTTGTTCTGAAACAGGACGAGCGACGACTGATGCCACGACACGCAGCAACGTCCACGGAGCGCGCAACGGAGGCCCTGCGCCGCCTGGAGAAGATGGGCGGCGAGGCCACGCTGCCGGAGGTGCTCGCACCAGAGGATGCACGGCCACTCCTCGGCGAGCGTTGGTACGACAGCGCCCGTATGCTGGACGCGCTGCCAGGGGTACGCATCACGGGCGGCGTCTGGCGCTGCGACCGAACCACCTTTCTGAACTGGCTCCGAGAGATGTGCAATGCAACGACCAACTAGGACACAGCGCTCCCCGAACTGGATGAGCGTGTGGGAGGCCGCAGACCTCTACCGCGTATCGCCCACCACGATCAAGACCTGGGTGCGCTGGGGCTCGATTCCGGGGGTGACCACCGTGCGCGGGCTCCGGCTACCGCGCAAGACTCTGACCGATATGCTGTGCCACCCGCCGCGCGTGCGGCGCGTGTAGGACGACGGAACGACCGATGCGCCACACCTGTATCACCACTGCCCTACTCGTGCTCACTCTGACGGCGTGCGGCGGGCCGACTGTGAGCTATGCTGATCTGCAGGCGACGGCACAGGCGCGCGGCTGCTGGCCGGGGAACGGTCCAACACCACCTCCCGTCACGGTGACGCTCCATGGGGCGCCGACCCTCACACCCGCCGGCGAGCTCGCGCTGCCCGGCACACCGACAGCAACAGCACTCCCGACCACGACGCCCTACCCCCGCTGTGAGCCGGCAGTGGGGGAGCCGACGCTGGCCCCCTGGCCGACGCCGATCCCGACCGAGCCGCCCCACCCGACGCGCCCGGTCGTGCTCGAGCAGGCCGAGAGCGACCCGCGCACAGTGATGCGCCTGCCGGGGGTCATCCTGAGCCTCGATATGGCTGTCCACCCCACCGAGGGCTGGCCGGCGATCGCCACGGTGCGCTGGCCCTTCCCCGGCCAGGACGCCCGCGAGGTCTACGTCAGCGTGTTCAACCCTGCCGGGGGCTGGGGGGCATCGCGCAGCATCGACGTGGGCGGGAGCAGCCTGGGGAACGACGCCCAATCCGGCGCCCACATCGGCGTCACCGGCGATAGAAACGTCCACGTCGTTTACGGGGCCGACGACGCCCGCAACGGCTGGACGATCTGGACGCGCGAGAGCACCGACCTGGGGCAGACGTGGAGCGAGCCACGCGGGATCGCGGGCGGCTGCTGGCGCCCGCTCGACATGGCAACCAGCGCCGAGGGGTGGATCACGGTGCTGGCCGCGTGCGGCCGTGACCGGCAATCGGTTGAGCCGGTGGTGCTGGTGCGTGAGCCGGGGGGACGCTGGCGCGAGCCGGTGCTGCTCCCGACGGGGCACATGGCCTACCTGGAGGGGACCATCGCGATCGCTGGTGACAGTAAAACCGCCCGGGCCGTTCTGCTGGTCTACTCCATGACCCACCCGGCGACGATCTTCACCGCGCCCTTCGCATTGCAGGGCGGCACACCGCGCCTGCACACCATCCCGCTCGTGCTCTCGGGCGACAAGTACAGCACGCTCCACCGCCGCTTCAGCGCCATCACGTTCGGCCATGGGCGTGACGACGGCGCGGCGCCGCAGGCTGTTGGGGTGAGCTGGGTCGCGGCCGACACCGGCAACGCCTACGCACTCACCAGCCCTGACGGCGGCGAGTCGTGGCTGCCCGTGCAGCGCATCGCCGCAGCCCCCTCACGCGGGGATGTCGTGCTGAGCGCGCCGCTGGCCTATGAGCCCGTAGCAGACCGGCTTGTCTCCTTCTGGCCCTGCTGCGTGGACACGCTCTTTACCCCCGCCGCCGCCGAGCACCGCGTCACCAGCGGCGCGCTCACCGGGGCATGGTCGCCCGCCGCGCCGCTCATCTCGGGGGCGCGCATGGCGGGCCTGACAGTGGCCGCGCAGCGACCCGGGGGCCGCTTCGCCTGGGTCGCCTGGGTCGAGCAACAGCAGGTCATTGCCCGCACCGTTGTCTTCAACCAGGTGCTCCCGCCCGATGTCTACCCGGCGCCCACAATCAGGCCTACAGCATCGCCATGACGACACCCACACCCCTGACCACTCGCGCCCGCTGCGCCCTCGCCGCCGCCCTCGCCGTCCTCGGCTTTGTGCTGCTGGCGTGCAGCGGCATGGCCGGGTCGAACACGATCGTCAGCAGCGGCCCGCGCTGGGCCTGCCCGAGCCCGACGCCCAGGCCCTACGGCGAGGAAGGGCCGGTGAAGGACGTCATCCGCCACACCCGGCCTATCACGGAGGGGGGTGATTGGGAGGAGAAGGTGTATTACGAGGAGTGGGAGCAGGAGTACGGTAGCTTGGGCGGCCCACCGTTCCCGTCGCCCACGCCCTACGGGATGCTCGGCACCAGCTACGCCCTCGGCCAGCGCGTCGAGGTGTGGCCGTTCCACCTCCGCGTGACAGTCGCCGCCGGGCCGCTCATGCCCGCCGGGGCAAGGCAGCACCAGCTTCAGTCCGTGCGCCTGGAGTGGTACAACCACACCGACCAGGCTATCACGGTGAGCTATCTCAACCAGCTCCGCATTCAGGGAGTGAAGCACGACGGCTCAACGGTAAGCACAGCCGAGGGGTGGGGCATCACCGCGGAGTCAATGCGCGCGGCGGGTATGAACGACCTCCCGAACGAAGTGCCGCCAGGAGCCAGCAGCGTCACGCTTCCGATCCTGACCACGCCAGGGGACGCGCAGACCGTGGCGGTGACGTTCCGCAGCAGCGGCCAGGAGCAGCGCCGTCCCGCGACGCCGCTCCCCGGCACGCCGACAGCCATCCCGCCCACACCGACGCTGATAGGGGCCACGCCCACGCCCAACGCCGAGCTGCGTGATGCCAGCGACCCCGGCGTGACCGTGCTCTGGACCAACACGGTTCCACGCCTGGGCAACACGCCGCTCTGCGACGATGCGGGCGCTCTGACTGATTGGGACAGCGGGGACGCCTGGGGCGAGGCAGTGCCGGTGGAAGTAGCCGCGCCACCAGGGGCAAGCCGGGTCGTGCAGCTTGCGCTCGCACAGGTGGGTAAGCACTACGTATGGGGGGCAACCGGGCCGGAGACGTTCGACTGCTCGGGGCTGATGGTGTGGAGCTACAGCAAGATCGGCATAAGGGTGCCGCGCACGTCGGCCGAGCAGCACCAGGGGCTTCGGCGCATTAGCGGCGGCGAGGCGCAGCCGGGAGATTTCGTGTTCTTCGACATGGTGGCGCTCGGCCACACCACCCACGTAGGGATGCTGGTGGGCGACCTGAACGGCGATGGACGCTGGGATATGGTCCACGCCGCGAGCCCTGAGCTCGGCGTCCGCCTGGTCTACGACGTGTTCGGCTCGGCGTACTACAGCCAGCGGCTTCGCGGCGTGGGTACGGTGAGGTAGCAGTAGAAAAGTTACTGCTGTATTTCCACCTCGGCTACTACAGATATTCGGGGACATGTTACTGGCTGTGACGTTCAATGGACACAACTATCCATTGAACATCACGGCCAGTAACAATTCTGTACTACCGACCAGCAAGAACGAAAGATACGGTCATAGAGTCCTGCTCTTAGTCCTCATTATTGCTAATCGTTCGTCACGCGGCGGGTAGGACGGAAGCAATATTGGATTGCCAATGAAACATCGCTATACTTCAACTT
>JBDLTZ010000075.1:0-59581 GCA_039805565.1 Chloroflexota bacterium
GTGGTCCTCGCCGCGGCCGGGCGTGTCGCCTGCGGCGTTGAAGTAGCGCAGACAGGCGTAGCGCAGCCCGTAGATCCGGTCGAACCAGTGCAGCATGCGCTCGATGAAGAGCTTCGACTCGCCGTAGGGCGAGCCCGGGTCAATCGGGTCATCCGGCTCGATCGGCATGCGCGTCGGCTCGCCGAACAGGTTCGCGGTAGAGGAGAGGATGAACCGCCCGACGCCGTTCGCGACCGCGTGCTCCAGCAGGTTCGACGCGGCCACCAGGTTGTCGCGCAGGTACATCAGTGGCTTCTGCATGCTCTCGCCCACCAGTGTGAACGATGCGAAGTGCATGATGCCGTCGAATCCCTTGTGCTCCTGGAACAGCCGCGCCACGGCATCGGTGTCGCGCAAGTCGCCCTGCACGAAGGCCACCTCGGGCGGCACGCCGGCGCGGTGGCCCTGGTACAGATTATCGAAGACCACGACCTCGTGGCCCGTAGCGATCAGCTCGGCGGAGCAGATGCTGCCGATGTATCCGGCGCCGCCGGTGACAAGTACTTTCACACCAGTCTCCTTCACAGATCCCTGCGGGCTAGTATATAGCAATCTTACGTCGCACGTTCGGCTCTACTAGCCGCGCAATAGCTCTGGAGTAGGCGTGGCGTTGCCCAGCCGCCGGCGTGCTCCGCCCACAAACAGGCGAGCTCCCCACGGCAAAGCCTTCTTCCACATGCTCCGGATGATGACCCGGCGCAGGTGGTACCGAGGCGAAGCTCTAGCGGCACAGCTCAGCGTTTCGCTCGTGCTACCGTGTGTGAGTTGTCACGGTGGGAGAGAGTGCTGCGGGGGCGGGCTCCCCTAGTGGCGGCAGAGGAAGCGCCGGGGTGGCGGGGGCGTCCGTCGGCTGATACAGCGCGACGATCCGGGCCCGCGCGAGCGCGGCGAAGTCGCGCGAGATCGGCGGAGCGCCGCCGCTGAGCGGGTAGACCTGGACGTGGCGCAGGGGCAGGAAATCATCGGCGACCCACTCGAGCGCCTCGACGAGCGAGTGGTTGGGGCGGCGGTAGAACGTGCCGCGCACGACGAACGCCTCGGTGAAGAGCATGGCCGTCACCGCCGACACGCCGCGCAGCTGCTCCTCACGCGGGTAGTCCGGCGGCGGCGACGCCTCGGCCAGCGTAGCCACCAGCACCACTTCGCTGCGGTCCACCAGGAGGTGCGGCACGGCCTGCGGGTAGTGGGCCTTCGCCAGCGGCGCGATCGTAGCCGCGCGCAGCGGGAAGAAGCGCCGCTGCTCACCGTTGATCGCATCGCTCACTCGCCGGTAGAGCGGCAGGTCGTACGAGCCGGCAATCACCAGGCTGCTGGTATACACCTCGATCTGGTGGGTGAACGTCTCGCTCATGCAAGCTCCAAGCCTGAGTGTCATGAGTCGTGAGGGTGGCTGTCCCCCGGCTCACGACTTACGACTCAAGGCTCCTGAGCGTCTCCCAGAAGCCGGGGTACGAGACATCGACAGCGTCGGCGCCCTGGACCGTTGTCTCGCCTGTGGCGACGAGGCCGGCCACGGCCCACGCCATTGCCAGACGGTGGTCGGTGTGGCTGTGGAGCTGGGCGCCGTTCAGGCCGCGGCCGCCGGAGATCCCCATGCCGTCCGAGGTCGCCTCAACGGTGGCGCCCATCGCGTGGAGGCCGCTCGCCACCGTCTCGATACGGTCGGTCTCCTTGGCGCGCAGCTCCTGCGCGTCGCGGATCACGGTGTCACCCTGGGCGCAGGCGGCGGCCACCGCGAGCACCGGCAGCTCGTCGATCAGGCGTGGGATGAGCGCGCCGCCGATCTCGACGCCGCGCAGGTTCGAGGAGCGGACGGTCACATCGCCCACCGGCTCGGCCCCCTCGTTCCGCTCATTCGACACGGTGATGTCCGCGCCCATGAGGCGCAGGGCGTCCAGCGCGCCGGTGCGGGTTGGGTTGAGGCAGACCCCAGTGGTCGTGATCTCGGCGTCGGGGTGGATCGCCGCAGCCACCCACCAGAAGGTGGCCGAGGAGGGGTCGCCCGGGACGCGCAGCGAGAGCGGGTAGGGGAACACTGGGTGCGCGGGCGGGTGCAGGGTGATGGTGGCGCCCTCGGTGGTGATATCGATGCCCATGCCCGCCAGCATGCGCTCGGAGTGATCGCGCCCGTCGGTGCGCCCGGTGAGGGTCAGCGGCCCCTCGCCCGCGATCGCAGACAGCAGCAGGGCGCTCTTCACCTGGGCCGAGGCAATTGGCAGCTCGTAGCTCCCGCCGCGCAGCGCCGTGCCACGCACGACGAGCGGCGCCCGCTCACCGCCCTCGCGCCCGTCGAGCGTCGCGCCGAGGGCGCGAAGGGGCGCCACAATCCGCTTCTGGGGACGGGACCGCAGCGACGCGTCGCCGGTGAGCACCGCGAACATGCTGGGCTGGCCGGCGAGCAGCCCCGCGAGCAGGCGCAGGGTGGTGCCCGAGTTACCGCAGTCCAGCACATCGGCTGGCTCGCGCAGGCCGCGCAGGCCCACGCCGAAGACGCGCACCGTCTCCCCCTCGTGCTCGATCCGCACGCCCATCGCCCGCATGCACGCGATGGTCGAGCGGCAGTCCGCGCCGGAGAGGAAGTGCGTGATGCGCGCGTTGCCCTCGGCGAGGGCGTTGAACATGACCGACCGGTGGGAGATCGACTTGTCGCCCGGGACCTCGATGCTACCGCGCAGGCGGCGGGGCGGAGTGATGTGAACCGTCTGTGTCATATGAAAAACAACGTGTAAAGTGCAGCGTGCAAAATGAGGCGTGCTGTAAATCGGCACAGGTGGTGTAGCCAGGCAGTGTGCGTGCTACACGTTGCGTTACTCATGCTGAGCGACAAGCTTATAGCCGAAACCGCGCACCGTGACGATATACTTGGGGTTTCCGGGGTCCCCCTCGATGCGCTGGCGCAGGCGGTATATCAATGCATCGATAGCGTTGTAGTCGTAGACCTCGTAGTCCCACACGCTCTTAGCAATCTCGTCCTTACTGATCACCTGCCCCCTATGGCCGTAGAGCAGCTCGAGCAGCTGGAACTCCTTCACCGTAAGCGGCGGGTCGAGCAGCTTACCTTGGATGTAGACCTCTTTGGCGCGGCTGTCGATCCGGATGGCCTCCTCCGCGGCGCGGACGCGGCGCAGAATCTCGACTGGCAGCGGCCCCTTCTGAGTCGCCTCCGGGTCGTTGAACACAATCTCCGTATCGGCCACCCAGATGCGGTCCTGGTTGTGCAGCGAGCGAGCGCCCTCGATCCGGTCCCCGTTCACGTAGGTGCCGTTCGTGCTGTCCAGGTCGCGCACCAGGTAGCCGCTGTCATCGCGCTCGAGGCGGGCGTGGCGGCGCGAGGCAAGCGGGTGGTCGATCACAATATCATTCGAGCCGTCGCGCCCGATCGCGAGGATCGGCTGGCTCCAGTCAAGCTGCGTCGGGCTGGCGTCCTGTCGCCGGATGACGAGAAGCGGTGACGGGCCAAGCTGCATGGTGCATCCCTCCAGCAATGTGCGCCAGCGCAGTGGCTTTCTCTCCGAGGCCCAATATGGTACAATCGGTGGGTACTGTAAGGGATTATACCATCAGGGCGCCGAAAACACCAGACAATGACGACCCTCATTGGCCAGCAGCTCGGGCGCTACCAGATCCAGGAAGAGATCGGGCGCGGTGGCATGGCGCGCGTCTACCGGGCGCGCGACCTGATGCTGCAGCGCCAGGTTGCCCTGAAGGTGCTGGCGCCACAGCTCGCCCTGGACCAGGAGTTCCTGCGGCGCTTCGAGCGCGAGGCGATCACCGCCGCCAACCTGCGCCACCCGAACATCGTGACGGTTTACGATGTGGGCGAGGCCAACGGCCTGCGCTACATCGCGATGGAGTACGTCCGCGGCCGGACGCTCCACGCGATCATCAAGGAACGTGGGGCGCTCGGCCTCGCCCTGACAGTTGGGATCGTTGCCCCGGTGGCCGCGGCGCTGGACTACGCGCACTCCCAGGGCGCCGTCCACCGCGATGTGAAGCCGCAGAACATTCTCATCGACGTCGAGGGCCGCGTGCTGCTGGCGGACTTCGGCATCGCGCAGGGCCCCGACGCAGGCGGCGGCGAGCGGCTGACCCGCACCGGCATCTTCATGGGCACCCCGGAGTACATCTCGCCCGAGCAGGCCTCTGCCCAGCGCGTGGATGGCCGCAGCGACCTGTACTCGCTCGGCGTCGCCACCTACGAGATGATCACGGGGATGGTGCCGTTCTCGGGCGCCACGCCGCAGCTGATCGTTGCCCACGTGCAGACACCGCCCCCACCGCCCTCGGGGCTGGACCCGGCCGCGCCGCCCGAACTCGACCTCGTGCTGGCGCGCGCGCTCGCGAAGCGACCCGAGAACCGCTTCGGCTCTGGCGCCGCCTTCGTCGAGGCGCTGCGGATCGTGGCCCGCCGCCACGCCCTTACGCCCGCCACGCCACCTACGATCGCCGGCCTGGTGCTGCCCCAGCTCACGGTCCGCACTGCTCTCGATGGACCGGGCGGCTCACCCCGCACTGCCGCGGCCCTGTCCGCGACGCCTCGCGCCCCTGCCCGCGTCCCCTCCGAGACACCTACCCGCCCCGAGGCGCGCTCTACCCCTCGCGGGGAGCCAGTACCGCCGCTGCGAGACCCGACGCCGCGCGACACGGCAAATCGTCCGACGCCCCCTGGGATCCGCCGCAACGGCACAGCCGCGCGCACTCCGGCTCGATCACGGCGCATCCCCGGCGGGATGCTCACCTACGGCATTGCAGGGGGGGCGGCCGTCGCCCTGCTGCTGGCGCTGATCCTCGCCGGGGCCAGCGGGTTCGGTCGCCGTCCGTCCGCCGAGACCCCGGTGGCCAATATTCTTGGCACCTCGGTGCCAAGCGCCACCACCGCGCCCACCGAGACAGCTACACCCACCGAGACGGCGTTCCCGAGCGCCACCACCGCGCCTACCGAGACCGCCGCGCCCACCGAGGCGCCCACCGTCCTCCCCGTCGAGCCGGAGCCCATCCCACCCACCGACATCCCACCCACCGACATCCCACCCACCGACATTCCACCCACCGACGTCCCGCCAACAATCACGCCGACTCTGGAGCTTACACCGACGCTCGAGCCGGCACTCACGCCAACCCTCGCACTAGCCACCGCTACCAACACTGCCGCACCCACCAGCGAGGCCGGCACCACGCCCACCGCCGCTACCGCGACGACCCCCGAAGTGATCGGGACTACCGCCGCGACTACGGCCGTACCTGCCGCGGCGACAGCGCCCACCACCAACACACCGCGGCCGCCGAGCCCCACGGTCACATCCAGCCCAACGGTCACGCCCGTCACGCCGACTCCGACGCCCACCACAACGGCAACTCCAACGGCCAGCGCCACGCCGACGGAGACGCAGGCGCCGCCGCAGCCCGCCGAGCTGCCCACCCAGGAGCTGCCTCAGCCCACCGAGGTGACGCCAGAACCGGCCGCGCCTACGCTACCGGCTGACGCCGAAACTCCTGTGCCCTAGCAGCACCTCCTGAGAGGAGCACGATGCAGCTTTACTTCGTCCGCCACGGCGAAAGCGAGGCCAGCGTCACACGGGAGTTCTCGTGCCGAGGATTCCGGCACCCCCTCACAAGCACAGGCGTCGCACAGGCCAAAGCCCTCGCCGCCAAGCTTGCCGCCCGTACGGTCAGCCGCATCTATTCCAGCCCGCTGCTGCGCGCCGTTCAAACGGCTGAGATCCTCTCGCAGACGCTGGGCCCGCGCGTTGAGGTCGCGCCGGCGCTGCGCGAGTGGGATGTGGGGCTCTGGGAGGGCACGACCGACGAGCGCGGCTGGGAGATGCACCGCCAGATCCAGGAGGACTGGTTCGTGCACGGCAATCTGGAGCGCCGTATCCCAGGAGGCGAGAGCTTCCTCGATATCCGTGAACGGTTCGTGCCGTTCATCGGCGGGGTGGTAGGGGAGGCTCGCAGCACGGACGAGGCCGCCGTGCTCGTCGGTCACGGCGGCCTGTTCATGGCCATGCTCCCCGTCATCCTGGCGAACATCGACCACGCCTGCACCATGCGGCACCCGCTCGCCAACACCGCCTACGTGGTCGCTGAAAACCGATCCGACGGGCTGTGGTGTCTGGAGTGGTGCGGGGCCCTGATTCACGGCACCTGAGGGACGACCAGGGACGAAGGCGTGCTCGTGGCGATAGCATCCACCCCAAGCGCCGGAAAACATCGGCCCTTCGTCTCTACCCCGCCCGCAGCCTCCCGGCCCGCTGCGCAGACAGGTACGCCACCAGGAAGAACAGCCCAGCCTGCGCCACGCCGAGCTGCACGATATCCGCCCCTGGCAATAGCAGCGCGTAGCCCCCAGCCACCAGTGCGGCGGCTACGACCGCCGCCACGGCGATCGACGGGGCCGACGGATTGCCGCCCCGCGTCGTCATGCTCCTCCCACGCCAGTAGGCGATTGCCCCACCGGCCACGAACGGCAGCAGCCCCGCCAGCCAGGACCTCCCCACCCCCGACGCGAGTCCCTCGGCCAGAGCAAGCAGCGCAATGGCGGCGAGACCTGCTCCACCGAACACGACACCCGACATCACCGCCCCTGTCCAGCTCAGCGGCCGCCGCCCTTGCTGTGTGACCATAGCGCCCCCCTTGACATGCGTGGCCATGGGCCTCCCAGCACACCTATGCTTCGGTACAATCCAGGGTACACCTGGACCTCACATCGCAATACGGGCTGGAGACGGAGCTGGGCTAGGGCTTCCGAAGGGCCCTGTGCAGCCATGCTATACTGCTGGCTATGACAGAAGAGCATCAGAGCACAGGCGCGCTGGAGCGCACATTGACGCTGCCCGATGACCTGCGCGCGTCTATCGAGCGAGCCCTCTCCGGCGTCTCCGAGGCCCGCTGGATGCGGGCAGCGCAGGAGCTGAGTGAGCGCTACCGGGCACAGCGCACCGGTGAGGAGGCGCCGCTCGCCACTGAGAGCCGCGACGCTCTGGGCTACGCCGCTCTGATCGTGCCGGCGGCCTACGCGCAGCTCCGCGGCGCGATGGCGGCGGCGGCCGCGCGTGCCTCAGGGTGGTCCCCTGAGACAATGCTTGACCTCGGCAGCGGGCCGGGCACCGCGCTGTGGGCCGCGGCAGCACAGTGGCCCTCGCTGCGAAGCATGGTCGCCTGGGAGCGCGAGCCCGCTTTCATCACGCTCGGGCGGGGCCTAGCGAAGGGAAGCGCCTCGGAGGCGGTGCGCGCCGCGCGCTGGGAGCAGGTAGACCTTCTGCGCGCGCCGGGCGACGCGTCGAGAGCTCACGACGCACGCCTCACGACCCAACAATCAACCCGCTACGACCTCGTCGTCCTCGGGCATGTGCTGAACGAGCTGCCGCCGGCTGAGCGGCCGCGGGTCGTGGAGGCGGCGTGGGAGCAAACGGCGGGGCTACTCCTGATCGTCGAGCCAGGGACGCCGGCCGCCTTCGCAGTGGTGCGGGCCGCGCGCGACAAGCTCCTGGCCGCGGGTGCCCGCACTGTGGCGCCTTGCGCGCACGACGCGCCCTGCCCGCTCGAGGGAGACTGGTGCCACTTCCCGCAGCGCGTCTGGCGGCCGGAGTTCCAGCGCAGAGCGCGCGGCGCCCCGTCGCCCTGGGAGGAGAGCAAATACTCCTACGCTGCCATGGCGCACTTCGGGCCCGATTCGCCGATCTGGGGGCGCGTGATCCGTGAGCCGACGAGCAATAAGGCCTACGCCGAGGCGATAATCTCGGCGCGCGAGGGGATCGTGCGGCACCGGACGCTCAAGCGGCACCGCGAGGCCTACCGCCGCACGCAGGGCCTGGCATGGGGCGAGGCGCTGGACACCCCACCGCCCGAGTCGTAAATGACACCCCTCACTCCCTCGCCCCTCCTCCCTGACGCCGGTTCAGAGAGGCCGCAACCCTGTCATGCAGGCGCGCAGCGTCCGTGAGCTTGGGGCGCCGCCCCGGCAGATGATGTATCTCCACTATGTCAATCAGAAGGCACCCCAACAAGGAAAGATCATGAAAGCGATCCTCTTTGATCAGCCGGGCGGGCCGGAGGTCCTCCGCTACGATGACACGCCGGATGTAACAGCGGCGCCAGGCGAGCTCCTGGTGCGGGTGCGCGCCACAGCGGCCAACCGGGCGGATGTGCTGCAGCGCCGCGGTGGCTACGCGCCGCCGCCTGGTGCATCGTCGATCTTGGGCCTTGAGCTGGCCGGCGAGGTGCTGGAGCCGGCCGGTGCCTGGCGCGCTGGGGACCGCGTAATGGCCGTGGTGACCGGCGGGGGGTACGCCGAGCTGGCGACCGTGCCAGAGGGCATGGCGCTCCCTATCCCCCAGGGCCTGTCATTCGAGGAGGCCGCCGCCATCCCCGAGGCCTTCCTGACCGCCTACCTCAACCTCTTCACCCTCGGCCGGCTTCGTGAGGGCGAGGCGGCGCTGGTGCACGCTGGCGCGAGCGGCGTAGGGAGCGCGGCGATCCAGCTGGCGCGCGCAGCTGGGGCGAAGGTCTTCGCCACCGCCTCAGCGGGCAAGCTCGAGCTCTGCCGCGCCATGGGCGCCGAGCAAGCCTTCGACTACCGCGCGGGTCCGTTCGCGGAGGCGGTGCGCGCGGCGACGGGCGGCCGCGGCGTGGACGTGGTGCTGGACTTCGTGGGGGCGCCGAACTGGGAGGGGAATCTGGCGGCGCTCGCGCCGTACGGCCGGCTGATGCTGATCGGTTTCCTCGGCGGCTCGCGCGGCCAGCTCGACCTGGGGGCACTGATGACCAAGAGCCTTACGGTCACGGGCACCACCCTTCGCCGCACGCCCCTGCCCCAGAAGACCGAGCTCACCACGGCGTTCGCGGCGTTCGCGCTGCCCCGCTTCGAGCGCGGGGAGCTTCGGCCAGTGATCGATACAGTCCTATCGCTGGACCAGGCTACCGAGGCGCACGCGCTCATGGAGGCCAACCGCAACGCGGGCAAGATCGTTCTGCGCGTACCCTGACGATGAGGGCGGCTACGTGGGAGTCGCCCGCTGTCTTAGCTCAAGCAGCGCATCTTCGACCCGCGCGTACTCGACCTCGATCTGCGCGAGGCGCTCGGCGGCGATCTCCATCACGCCGGCGTCCCTGCTGCGGCGCTCCAGTTCTCGGCAGTAGGCTGCCAGAGCGCTTGCGCCGAACGTCTCGCTGTTCGACTTGAGCGTGTGCATCGCAAGGCGCAGCTGATCTGGCTGAGCGGTCTCGACGGCCTGCTGGGCCGACGCGCGCAGCCGCTCGGCGTCGCTCAGGTAGGTTTCGATCAGCGACGGGAGCACCGCCTCGGCGCTGCCACCCAGCATCGCCACCAGCCGGTCCACCGCCCCGTGGTCCAGCGGCGTCCTGTGCGTGCGCGCTGGCTCAGGGGCCGACTCACCTGCGGGCGGAGGGACCGTACGGCCTGGCTGGGCCGGGCAGCACTCCAGCGCCTCCACCAGCCGACGCGGGTCTACCGGCTTGCTGACGTAGTCGTCCATGCCGGCCTCGAAGCACTCCTCGCGCTCCCCCAGCACGGCGTTGGCCGTCACGGCAATGATGCGCGGCTGGCACTCAGGCGCCAGCTCGGCGCGGATGCGGCTCGTCGCCTCAAGCCCGTCCATCTCCGGCATCTGCACGTCCATCAGGACCACGTCGAACCGCGCGCGGTGGACGGCGGCCAAGGCCTCGCGCCCGTTCTCAGCCACCTGCACCACCTCGTAGCCGAGCCGCCCGAGGAGGCTTAGCATCAGCCGCTGGTTCACGCGGTTGTCCTCGACGAGCAAGATGTTCAGCGGCAGGCGCTGCGCCATCTCAGGGTCCAGGCTTCTCTCGGCCGCTTGCTCGTGTCGAACGAGCAGGGCGCGCGACTGCTCCGGGGCCGCGCGGCTGAAGAGATCGAGCAGCGTGTTGTACAGCAGCGACGACTTCACCGGCTTGTTGAGCACCGCCGCCAGCCGCCGCAGGCGCGCGTCCCGCCGGCTCTGGCCGATGGATGTCAGCATCACCAGGGGGAGCGAGGCGCTGTGGACGCGCCGAATCTCATCGGCCAGAGCCAGCCCGTCCATCTCCGGCATCTGCATGTCGAGGATCGCGACGTCGAACGGCTGGCTGCGCGCCAGCACCCCCAGCGCCTCACGGCCCGAGGCTGCCGTCAACGGCTCCATCCCCCACGAGCCAAGCTGGAGCATCAGCACCCGCCGGTTCGTCGGGTTGTCATCCACCACCAGCGCGCGCCGGCCGCGCAGCTTCGCCGCAAGATCCACCCGCTCCGGCATAGCCACGGGCTCCACCTGCACGGTGAAGAAAAAAGTTGACCCCACTCCCGGCGTGCTCTCCACCCACATCGTGCCGCCCATCAGCTCGGCGAGCCGCTTGCTGATTGCCAGGCCTAAGCCCGTGCCGCCATACTTACGGGTGATCGACGCATCTACCTGGCTGAACGAGCGGAACAGCAGATCCATGCGGTCCGGTGGGATGCCCAGCCCCGTATCACGCACCGCGAAGATGATTCTGAGCGGGACGAAGCGACCATCGTCACCCGTCGGCTGCTCGTCCAGCCCAACGCTCAGGACAACCTCGCCACGCTCAGTGAACTTGACGGCGTTCCCCAGCAGGTTGATCAGGATCTGCCGCAGCCGGGCGGGGTCCGCCGCCACTGCCCAGGGCACATCCTGCTCGACGTGGCAGATGAGGTCGAGGCCCTTCTGCGCGGCCTGGGGAGCCACCAGGTCGAGCGCTGCCTCGAGGCACTCGCGCAGGGCAAAGGGGCGCAGCTCCAGGTCGAGCTGGCCCGCCTCGATCTTGGAGAAGTCCAGGATCTCATTAATGATCATCAGCAGGGCGTCGCCGCTGCTGCGGATGATCTCCAGGTACTCCCGCTGGGATGGTGTGAGGCTCGTGTCTCGCAGAAGCGTCGCCATGCCGATCACGCCGTTCATGGGCGTGCGGATCTCGTGGCTCATCATCGCCAGGAAGCTGCTCTTGGCGCGGTTGGCGGCCTCGGCGGCGTCGCGGGCGCGCAGCAGCTCCTCCTCGCGGCGACGCAGCTCGGCCTCGGTCTCCTTAAAGGCCGTTACGTCGCGCAGCACCACCAGCCGGCCGCGCGGTGCGCCCGATCGGCGGAGCAGCGGGGTCAGGCGCAGGTGGTATGTCCGTCGCACACCGCCGACCTCAAGCACAACCTCCTCGTCGGCGTCGGAGATGTCGCGGTAGTACGCGAGCAGGGCGCTGTGCTGAGAGAGGACCAGCTCAGCGGGTCGGCCGACGACCTCACGCCGGCTCACACTCCCGATGCGGCAGGCGGCCGGGTTGATATCGACCACCCGGCCGCCGTTGTCCACCACCAGCACGCCGTCGGTGATGCTCTCAAAGACTGTGTCGTGCGCCACCGGCATAATATCGAGCAGCCGCCAGCGGTAGAGCGCCCAGCTGAACGCAACGCCGGTGAGGGTGAAGGCCAGCGGGGCCAGCTCGACCCCGAGCGGGCTGATGCCGAGGTTGTAGAGGAGGTTACCGGCCCACGGCACGAGCGTGCCGGCGAGCATTGCACCCGCCTGACCGCGGTAGAGATCGGGTGAGCGCAGCACCTGCCACAGCAGAAGGACAGTCCCGGTCAGGAGCAGCAGGTAAGAGTAGATCGTGAACACCCAGAAGGCAGGGCCGTAGCTGGCCTTCCAGGCCACGAAGGCCGGGCCCGGGATCAGAGTGATGGTGGCCCAGATCAGGCGGTGGAGCTCGTTCGACCACACGAGCAACAGCGTCAGCAGCGAAGGTGTGGCGAGGAGTGAGACCGTGCGCCGCGTGAGCCAACGCTCGTGGCCGGTCTGCTGGAGCGCGAACGCCAGCCACGCCACCGGCACGGCGACGATTCCGAGGTACTCGAGCTTGGCCCAGAGCAGCTTGGCAGGGAGCGTGTCACTGGAGAGCTCCAGGGCGTGCGAGAGGCCCCATACAGTGACACTGAGCATAAGGATCGTGAAGGTGGGGGCTCCAGGCGTGCTGCGGCTGCGCCACGCGAGAAACGCGAGGCCGGCAGAGAGCGCTGCGGCAAGAACAATGAGGATGCTGTAGTACACCAGCTACTCCAGGGGAATGCGGAAGCCGAAGACACTCCCCTCGCCCGGCTTGCTGCGAGCCACAACCTCCCCCTGGTGGGCGTCTACCACGTACTTCACCAGCGCCAGGCCCAGCCCTAGCCCCTCGACGCCGCGCTGCACGTCGTCGCCGGTCTGCGCAAAGGCCTCCCAGATCGTCTCGAGCTTGTCGGCCTCCACGCCGGAGCCGGTGTCCTCGACCCAAAAGACGAGCTGGTGGTCCGAGCGCCAGCAGACCACCTTGACATGGCCACCCTCGCGGTTGAACCTGATGGCATTGTGCACGAGATGGTGGATGGCCTCACTCATCTGCTCGCGGTCAATTTTCACTGGCGGCAGGTGCTCGACCAGGTCGTAGCTCAGCGAGACGCGGCGGGTGCGGGCCACGCGCGTCAGCGGGTCCACCGTCTCGCGCACCATCTGGCCGAATCCAGTCTCCTCGCGGCGCATCTCAGAGCGCTTCCCCACGAAGGAGGCGAAGGAGATCACGCCGTCGATCATGCGGCGCCCAGCGGCAAGCTGACGGTCCAGCTGGACGATCTGCTCACGTAGCTCGTCGATCATGCCGTGCTCGGCGTAGCGCTGCAGCAGCTGGACGGAGAAGCCCGCGGCCACAAATGGGCTGCGGAGCTCGTGAGTGATCTTGCCGATCAGGGCGGACTTGAACTGGTTCTGCTGCTTGAGGTGGCGTTCCCGCGCGTCTACCTGGCGAGCCATCTGCTCGAAGACACGCGCCAGGCGCCCGAGGGCGTCGTCTCGCTCAGCCACGACCGCCACGCTCTCGGGCACGAAAGCCCCGGCCTCGACGCTGGCGGCGGCGTTCGTCAGGTAGGTCACATCGCGCAAGTACTCAGCCTGCCGATCGTGGAGGCGCTTGGCGGCTAGCGACGCGTTGAGGCGGGCGCGCAGGAGAACCGGGTCGAACGGCTTAGGGAGATGGTCCGCGGCGCCCATCTCGATTGAGCGCACAACGCTCTCCATCTCGTCAAGGGCCGAGATCACGATCACCGGAATGTGCTGGAGGTTGGGGTCTGACTTAATGCGCTCGAGCACCTGGAAGCCGTCCATCTCGGGCATCATCAGGTCGAGCAGCACCACATCGCACGGCTGGCCGTAGAGAAGCTGGAGGGCGCGCCGCCCGTGCTCGGCGGTGATCACGGTGTGCCCGTCCTGCTGGAGGCGGGAGGTTAGGAGGAAGCGATTGAGCTCGTTGTCGTCAACGACAAGTACAGTACCGGTCAGAGTCGTCATCGTTGCAGTACCTCAACCGCCGTCGTCCACGTCTGGACCTCGCCAACATACACACGGCAAGTACTGCTAGTGTAGCAGCGGGGTGCGCTTGGTGGTGACGCAAAACTGTGTCAAAACGGGATCACTAGCGGGGCTAGGTGGGTGGGCCCGCTACTCAGCGCCGGCGCTGGGTGCGGTTGCCTCGGCATCCGGGCGGATGCGCGGGGCGAGGGCGCGGCTGACCGACTGCTTGAGCTCGAGCAGGTCCACCGGCTTGGCGAGGTAGTGGTGAACGCCAAGCGCGCGCATCTGGGCTCGCAGACGCGGCGTGTCGTATGCAGTGAGAACCAGCACCGGGATATAGGGCCGCTCGTCGTGCAGAGCCTTGACGAGCGCGGCGGCGCCGCGGTCCTGCGGGCTCGGATCGACGATCACAAGATCCACGCTGTCACGTATGCAGCGCAGCCAGGCCGCCCCAGGGGAAGGGGCTAGATCGACCAACGCCTCGCTACCGAGCAGGACCTCAAGGCCGCGCTGCGTGACCAGCCCAGCTGCCGGGTCGCTATCGACGATCACGATATGCCGCTGTGGCACCAAAGTAAGTTCACCTGTGCGTGGCAGTGTGGTGCTTTGTGTAACCATGGGCTTCGCTCCCTCAGGTGAGCGGTCGCCCGTATGGTAGCAAACAACAGCCGCGGATTGTGAGGCGGTGCCACAACTGGGTGTTGTGCTCGGGCAACTGCCTCACCGCGCCACTGCGGGCAAAAACGGGACTTTCACCAAAAGCTGCGTAAATCGTAACAAAGTTGTGCGACCCACTTCGGAAAGGTCGCACAACTGTAGGTTGCGGTTCCACAACCGCAGGTGAAGATGATGTGGTGGGGAGGGGCTCAGCTCACCGGCAGGGTCACACTGAAAGTGGTGCCCTCGCCCACGAGGCTCGACACGGTAATGTTGCCGCCGTGCTGGGTGGCGATGTGCATGCTGATCGCCAGCCCAAGACCGGTGCCCTGGGGCTTGGTAGTGTAGAAGGGCTCGAAAAGGTGCGAGAGGTGCTCGTCGGGGATGCCCACGCCGGTATCTCGCACGTGGACCACGACCGAGGCAGGCCGATCCTCAGGCAGTAGGACCTGGGTGGCCACAATGAGCCGGCCGCCCTGCGGCATGGCGTCGCAGGCGTTAAGCATCAGGTTGAGGAACACCTGGCGCAGCTGGTCGGCGTGGGCCGTGAGCACCGGCAGGTCGGGCGCGAAATCGGTCTCGATGGCAACCTGCCCGTGCCGCAGGTGGGTCTGGACCAGCTCGATCGTCTCGGCGAGCAGGTCGTTCACCTCGGTCGGCTCAAGCTCATCGCGCGCGGGGCGGTAGAAGTCGCGCATGCGCGTGATAATCTTGGCGATCCGCCCGAGCTCGGTCTGTGCGATCTGGAGGAATGGGAGCTGGGGCGCGTTAGGCGGTAGATCCTGCTCGACGAGGTACAGGCTGTTGCGGGCGGCGTAGAGCGGGTTGTTGATCTCGTGGGCCACCGAAGCCGCCAGCTCGCCCACAGCAGCCAGCTTGGCGCTTTGAAGGAGCTGGGCTTGCGCCGCGTTCAGGCGCGCCTCAGCCTCCGCGTGGAGCGTCTGAGTCTGATCCAGGTCACGCTGGAGCTTGGCCGCGCGCGCGCGCTGGCGGTTCTCGGTGATCGCCACGGCCGCGAGGTCGCCGAGCGCCTGGATGAAGGGCAGGTCGCGCGGGTGGAAGAGGTGGGCGTGGGTGCTGCCGTAGAGCACCAGTGCGCCGATTCGCTGCCCCTCGATCCGCAGCGGGGCGAGCAGGGCGCTGGTGGGGGGCCAGAGCCCAATGGCACGCGCCAAGGCCACCTCCTGCTCCGCGGTCAGGTCGGACAGCGCCAGCTCGAGCTCGGGGCCAACGAGCAGCATGGCGCGGGGGGCGAGGTAGGCGCGCCCCGCGACACCCCTGCCCGGCTGCAGCGCGAACTTCGTCAGCACGCCCGAGCTCGCCGCGCGCATCTGGAGCTCCTGACCCGACGTGTCGCCCAGGTACACCACCGAGCCGCTGGCCCCCGGAAACAACCCAATCGACTCACGCACCACGAGCTGGAGGATGGTCTCAACCTCACGCGTGACGAGCAGAGCAGCACAGATCGCTAGAAGCGCGCTCAGGCGGCTGCTGGTATTGGGCCCCTGCGTGCGGCGCAGAGCGACCACCTGCGCCTCGAGCTCCCCAAGGCGTGTGGCTGTCGCGCGGGCGTAGGACTGCGCGCGGATCAGGTCGGCCTCCAGAGCGCGCGCCCGCTCACGCAGCTCCTGCGGGCCGGATGCGATCCGCGGGCGTGCTCTGACACGCGCATTGCGAGAGCTTCGTGGCATAACATCTACCTTCTAAGTCACTACCTCCGGTTGAGTCGATCCTAGCACAGGTTATGGCACGCGGCAACCTTGTTGCCACATAGCAACTGAGCGTGGTCAAGGGATCTCGTGCAAAATAGCACAAACTCACTATACTTCGGGAAGAGCCGGCCGGGATACATACGGAAAGGCTATGTCATGCCGCGCAGAAAACGACAGAACCCGCTGCTGGCGGTCGCTCGCGCCTACCTTAGCCAGCACATGCCCGAGCTGAAGGACGCTCCACTCCACATCCGCATGCTGGACGGCCCTCCCGGATCGCCGCGCTATGCGGTCACCGTTGAGTCGTGCCTCCCGGCGCCGTGTCCACACGGCGTGCCGCGCGAGGTGGCTGACGCGGGAGGCTGCACAATCTACAACTGCCCGATCCGCGACAGCGTGCGGCTGCTGCTGGACCGGGGCGGCGAGGTGATGCAGGTGACACGGAGCGGGATCCACTGGGGCTAGCGCTGAGGCGTGAGTCGTGAGGCACGAGTTTTGAGGCCGCACTGCTGGGGCTAGCGCTGAGGGGCTACGCGGCGCGAACAGCGGAGCGCCTGCCGCCCTCAAGCCAGCGCCTCACGAGCGCCTCGGCGTGCAACTCAAGCCACCCCGAGAGGCGGCGCCCCTGCTCCAGCACTTCGAGGTGATACTCCGGCGCCCCCTCGGAGGTTGAGATCACTCGCCCCAGCTCGGCGCGCAACCACAACACCTCGAGCGCCACCTGGAGCGCCCACGCCTCGGCCACCGAGAGGGGCCAGACCTGGGTGTACCCTTCGACGAGCGCCGCGGCGCGCTCCTCGTCCAGCGGCCCGCGGAACACACCCCATGAGTGCGGCTCTAACGGGTCGGTGGCGAAGGCGACGAGCGCGTCGGCGAGGTCGACCACCCGCGCGTCCCACGCCACCTGGTCGAAGTCGAGCAGCGCCGCGACGCGGTCCCCGGCGAAGCAGAAGTTATCACTGTGGACGTCACCGTGGATCAGCAGGTGCGGCAGATCGGCGTAGGCGGCATCGGGGAGCTGCGCACGCAGCTGCGAGGCGCGCGCGTCGTACCAGGCGAGCTGGTCGTGCAGGTCCCCCATGATGTCGCGCTCAAGCAGCCGCTCGATGAGGCCGGAGAGGGCAAACGGAGCATAGCGGGCCTCATCGGTGACCTGGGCGCGCGGCAGATCCTGGGCGGCGCGGTGGTAGCGCGCCAGCACGGCGCCCGCCGCGGACGTCTGCCCGTGGCACATCCGGTCATAATCCTGACCCTCGACGTACTCCTGCACCTCATAGGCCCGCCCGTCGATCACTTGGAGCGTACTGCCGTCGCGCGCGGGGAGCAGGGCAGCAGTGGGCACACCCTGCCGCACAAGGGCCGCGATCAGGGTGTGGCGCGAGCGGTGGGCTTCCAGCGGGAAGCGCCGGTGGTTGCGGCGCACGACGAAACGGCCACAGGTCGTCGTGACAATGGCGGTCTCGTTCACGAAGCCGTGGCCGGTGGAGGCGAGTCCAGCGGGCGCCCCCAGGCTGTAGCGCGACAGCACCCGCGCGATGTCGGACGTCGTCAGCATTGTTCGGGACTGTCTAGCGGCAAGATCAGGGCCGGCGGCGGGAGATCGGCGTCACGCACGGCCTCTCGTCACCAGCCCAAACCGTCACCTACGCGGCGAGCGCGGAGGACGTCACGGCGTCAACGAGATCCGCCGCGAACGACTCAACACAGCGCCGCGTATCCTGCTCGAACCGCGCCCAGGGGAGAAAATCGGGCGCGGAGAGCTCGAGGCGCATCGGCGACGAGACGAGCTCGCAGCCACGCCCCTCGATGCAGGCGGCCAAGTCGTCGACACCGCCGGGTCTGTCGCCCGGCCGCCCCGTGCCGAAGACGCCGATCGCCATGCGGCGCAGGCGCTGAAGCGGGATCGACTCGCATAGCCGCCGGAGCTGACCGCTCGCGTGGTGCACGTGCGTGTACGTCCCGAACACCACGATGTCGTAGCCGATGATATCGCTGGTTGTGATGCGTGACACGGGTGCGCAGACGACGGTAATGCGGCGCTGCGCGAGCTCATCTGCGAGCGCACGGGCGACGGTACGGTTGTGGCCGAACCACGACGCGTACACAATCAGTGCTTTCATAGCAGTACCACCTCAAGTAGAGGCACAACATCGTACCCCTCGCTAATGAGGATACCAGACAGGGTCGGACCCGCGAGAAAATGTTCTGCAACTACGGGTAGAGAACCTGTTTCGCAACGCGTTGCGGCATGATGACGCACGGTTGTGACGTCACCACGCACAAAGGCTTCAGAGCGCGCTATACTCATATCAGCTTCAGCGACAACCGTACGGTCGAGGTGACTGCCGGAGAGACCTCGTCCGCCGGCCCGTGGCGGGCCGGAGCGAGCGGCATTGCGAAGCCCCTGGTGGCTCCCCCTCACTGCCACCTGCGCCCCGGGCCCGACACCCCCGTCGGCCCCGGGGCGCGTTACCTCACACGCCGTTTGACGCCGACCACACAGACTGCTAGGATCAGCACGCTTATCCGCCCCACCTCTCCCGCATCACCGCTGTCCGCATCAGCTCATACACCCTTATCGGCAGGTGTCGCAGGGCCGAGCGCGTGGCGGAGGCGCCCGATCGGGAGCTCCGGCCGGACATGTGTGCGAGAGCGTATCGACATGGAGCGCGGCGTTGAACACTGAGATGCTGATAGGGCTCTTCGGGCTTGCGGGGCGCGTGGCGCTCATCACAGGCGCCAGCGGCGACATCGGCGGCGCAGTGGCGGACGGTCTCGCAGAGGCAGGGGCCGTAGTGGCGCTGAGCGGCCGGTCGGCCGAACGGCTGGAGCGCGCGCGGGAGCGGATCGTCGCGGCGGGTGGGGAGGCGCACGTCTTCCCGGCCGACCTGCATCAGCCGAAGGCACCGGCGGATCTGGTGCGGGTGGTGGCCGAGCGCCTGGGGCGGATCGACATCCTGGTGAACTGTGCCGGCATGAACCGCCGCCAGCCGATCGCCGAGGTGACTCCGGAGAACTACGACGCGATCATGACCGCGAACCTGCGCTCGGCCTTCTTCCTGAGCCAGGCGGCCCAGCCGCACATGGTCCGAAACGGCGGCGGCAAGATCATCAACATCGGCTCGCTCACGGTGAATGTCGGCCTAGCCGACGTCTCGGTATACGGCATGACGAAGAGCGCGCTGGCGCAGCTCACCCGCACCATGGCGGTAGAGTGGGCGCCGCACAACATCCAGGTGAACTGCCTCTCGCCCGGCTTCATTGCCACGGAGCTCACGGCGCCGCTCTTCGCGAACGAGCGCCGCCGCGGCTGGATCATGGCGCGCATCCCGACCGGGCGCCCGGGCCGCCCCGCCGACCTCGTGGGCATGGCGATTTTCATGGCCTCGCCCGCGTCAGACTACATGACCGGGCAGAACGTGTACGTAGACGGGGGCTTCACCGCGGGAAGCTCGTGGTAGGCCGACCATAAGCTCTGAGTCGTGAGCTACGCGCTAGCTTGGGGCTACAGAGAGAACCGCCGCCTCACGACTCGCCACTTACCACTCACGAGTATGAAACTCTCTGCGACTGCACCGGCAAAGGTGATCCTGATCGGCGAGCACGCTGTGAACCGCGGCGCGACGGCGCTGGCGGTGGGCGTCGGCCTGTACGCGACGGTCGCGCTGACCGTGCTGGGGGCGCCCCTCATCACGCTGGCGGGCGGTGGGCACAGCGCACGCACCACGCGCGACGAGGTGCTGGCGCTGGGCGAGCGGGTCGACTCCTGGCGCGCTCGGGAGGAGTACACTGCCATCCAGGCGCTCGCGGCGCAGGATTTCTTCGCGCCGACGAAGTATGTGCTGGCAGCGCTGGGCGAGGACCTGCCCGAGGCGCTGGGAGTGCGCATCACCAGCGCGATCCCGGCGTCGGCGGGGCTGGGCTCCGGCGGGGCGTGCTTTGCGGGGCTGGCCGCAGCGCTGGCCGAGCTGACCGGCCAGGGAGGGGACACTCGCGCCGTGGCCGGGTGGGCGCAGCGCGGCGACATCGTGGCGCACGGCGGAGTGGCCTCGGGCCTGGACACGCAGACCTCGCTGTACGGCGGGGCCATCCGCTACACCGCCGCGCGCCAGGGCGAGCCGACGCCGCTCGGACCGGGGCTGTGCCTGGTGATCGGGAACACTGGCGTGTTCGCCGCCACAGCCGATGTGAACGGGCGGGTTCGCCGCTGGCTGGCGGAGCAGCCGGCTCGCGCGCACCACTTCCAGGAGATCGGGCTGCTGGCGAGGTACGCCGAGGCCGCGCTGCGCGACGGGAACTGGCCGGAGCTGGGGCGGCTGATGAATCTGAACCAGCTCATACTCGAGAAGATCGGCGTCTCCTGCCCAGAGCTCGAGCGGCTGATCGACGCCGCGCTGGGGGCGGGCGCGCTGGGCGCCAAGCTCTCGGGCTCGGGCGGGGGCGGCATTATGGTGGCGCTCGTCACGCCGGAGACGGCCAGGCCAGTGGCGCGGGCGGTCGAGGCGGCGGGGGGCACGGCGATCGCGGCGCCGGTGGGGGTGCCCGGGGCGGCGGTGCGGGCTGAGGCGTGAGGCGTCAGCCCAGAGCGGGGCTTGGGGGTGCAACCCCCGAGAAAAAACTCATCCCAGCTTTCTCGGTCCCGAAGGGAGAACTCATATGCAGGGCAAGCGCGTCATCGACCTGACCCACGTGCTGCTGCCGGGTCAGGAGCAGTATGGGCTGGAGCTGAAGCAGCGCGGCGAGCGCCACGGGCCCACCGGCGACATCATGAAGGAGGTCTTCATGTGGTCGCACGTTGGGACGCACGTGGAGGTGCCGCTGCACTTCTATGAGGGCGGCAAGGACACAGCGAGCCTGCCCCTGAGCCTGTTCATGGGGCCGGCGATCCGGCTGGACTTCCGCCACAAGCAGGTGAACGAGGCGATCGCACTGGACGACCTGCGGGCAGCGGGGGACATCCAGGTGGGCGACCATGTGATCCTGTGGGAGGGGCGCGACGGCCAGTACCGCACGCCGGCCTCGCACCAGCGGCCATACATCACCGAGGAGGCGGTGGAGTGGCTGCTGGAGGACCGCGGGGTACGGCTGCTGGGGACCGATAGCTCCGGCTTCGAGGTGCGCGGCGTGACGGGCCACCCGAACCACACGCGCTGGTTCCGCCACGACGCGGCGGTGCTGGAGTGCCTGCGGAACCTCGACCAGATCCGCGGGCAGCGCTTCTACCTGCTGGCGCTGCCGATCCCGGTGCAGGGGCTGGACGCCTGCCCGGTGCGGGCGCTGGCGATCGAGGACGAGTCTTGAGTGCTGAGTGCTGAGTACTGAGCGCTGCTCGCCGAAGACGTTCTCGGCGCAGCCAAGTGTGCTGAACACTCGAAGCCAGCACTGAAGACAGAGCGCGCAACGATTCACTCACACATGGTAGGTGAGATCGCGATGACGCAGAACTCAGCACTAGGAACTCAGCACTCAGCACTGCGAATCGGCTCCGCCCTGTTCAACGCCGACCATACTCGGCTAGGGGAGGAGCTGCGGCAGGTGGAGGCGGCGGGGGTGGACTTCGTGCACCTCGACGTGTTCGACGGGCGCTTCGTGCCGGACATGGCCTTCGCGCCGCGGACGATCCAGGCGCTGCGGCCGCTGACGCGCCTGCCGTTCGAGGTGCACCTGGCCGCCGAGGAGCCGCTGCGCCTGCTGCCGGCGCTGGCGAGGGCCGGTGCGGACCTGGTGTTCCTGCCGGCCGAGAGCACGCCGCTGGTGTATGAGGCGGTGTTCGCGGTGCGCGAGCTGGGCATGCGCCCGGGGCTGTGCCTGGCACTGGGGACGCCGCTGGCAGCGCTGGAGGCGGCCTTGCCGCTGCTGGACGCCGTGCTGCTGCTGGGGCGCGTGACGGGCGAAGGGCGGCGCGGCCGCGAGTTCAACGACCTGCTGCTGCCGCGCATTGCGGCCGCGCGCCGCATGATCGACGCGGGGGGTCGCGCGGTGGACCTCCAGGCGGCCGGCGGGCTGGAGGTGGCGAGCTGCAAGGACGCCGTGGCGGCGGGGGCCACCTCGCTGCCGCTGGGGGGCGCGCTGCACCGCGAAGCAGACATGGCAGCCTTCGTCGCGGCTCTGCGGGCGACGCTGGGGTAGCGGGTGAGGGGCGCCCTACAGCGCCCCCTCCGAGCCACCCCGCCGCACGCTGCCGAGCGCCTCCGGCAGACGGAACTCCGCCCGGCGCCCAGCGCGCTCCATGCTGAGCAGGCCCTCCACCAGCGCGCAGCCGAAGCTCTCCGAGGCACGCGCCAGTAGCGGCAGGCGCCCGTGCGACTCGCCGGTGAGCCAGCCGAGCAGCCGCAGCGGCGCCACAAGCTCGCGCGTCCAGTCGCTCGGCGGAATCCCTAGCATGTCCGCCGTATTGTCGCCGAGGAAGAAGCGCATCATGCTGACCGACATGCCCGCGAAGGGCGTGCCGCGGTTGGACTCGACGAGTATCTCGGTGAGCGCCGCTGTGAGCTGCCGCCCCTCGGGGCAGGGCTCGAAGTGGCGGCGCTGGATGTTCACCAGCATCAGCCCAGCCTCGGCCGCATCGCCCGGCAGCAGCGACTCGTCCACCCCCATGAGCACCCCCACCACATTCCAGGCGTGGACGTACGCGTCGGCGTCCTCGTCGGACACACTGAAGCCCAGCTTGCGCAGCCCATCGAGGATGACCGCGCTGAAGGTCAGCAGCGTGCCGACCATGTCCTCCTGGTTGACGGGCAGGCCGAGAGCGTGGTCCCAGCCGTGCTCGAGGATGAGATGCCGCACCGCCGCGTGCATCAGGCGGACCTTCTGGGCCGAGCGCACGCCGATCCCCCCGGGCTCCAGTCCACCTGGGGCCATCACGTCGAACACGAGCTGGGCAGTCTCGAGCAGGCGCGGCCGCGGGTTGCGCGAGAGGCGGCTCGTCATGTGGAGCACCTGCACGCCCCGGCGCGCGGCGTAGCAGGCCGGCAGCGAGTAGTGGCCGAGGATGAGCATGGCCCGCGACGCATGCCGGCCGAAAAAAGCCGAGGCGCGGCCGATGCGGGCGCGGTCGGCCCACGGCGGTAGGGAGGCCGAGGCCGCGAAGTAC
Source organism: Chloroflexota bacterium (assembly GCA_039805565.1). GTDB lineage: Bacteria > Chloroflexota > Chloroflexia > Chloroflexales > Roseiflexaceae > CALJIC01. The sequence goes on from JBDLTZ010000075.1 coordinate 22,845, forward strand.
TCGCGCGCTACGGCCGGCAGCTCCTCGGGGGGCGGGGCGTCGTTGCGGACCAGGGTGACGATCAGGCGGTTGACGGCCGCCACCTGGCCGTCCTCGAAGATCGCCCGAACCACCGCGTCAGCCGCGGGGTCACCCCGCAGGCGCATGGAGTCCAGGGCGGCGTCGCTCCAGCGGTAGGAAGCATCTGTTGCACGCATGGGTTACCGGATTCTAGGCAGCGGTGGGCTGCAGTCATGTATGAATAATACGCAAGCACGAGGCGTGCCAGATGTGCGCTGTCTGCCACAAGCATCAGCGGGCCAGATGAACATCGCTCTCTGGCGCAGCAGAGCCTAAAAGTCCGTGGTGGCACTCTATCTTGAAAAACGATAGCGGGTGTGCTATAGTGCGCCCGTGTTCCAGCGTGTTTGGTCCTCAGCGCGTAGCCTCCGTGCAGCCCCACCGTGGGGCTGTGCTCTCCGCTGGTCGTCCCCAAGCCGATGGACAGCCGTATCAGCCCAAGACCAGAAGGAGTAGCGAGCGATGAGCTTCGCGAACAAGACGCTCACGTGCAAGGACTGCGGGATGGACTTCATCTTCACCGCAGGTGAGCAGGAGTTCTACGCGCAGAAGGGCTTCACCAACGAGCCGACCCGCTGCCCGTCGTGCCGGCAGGCGCACAAGGCAGGCAGCAGCCGCGGCGGCAGCGGCGGCTTCGGCCGGCGGGACAGCTACGCCAGCAACGGCGGCGGCTTCGGCGGCGACCGCCAGATGCACACCACAACCTGCGCCTCGTGCGGCAAGGAGGCCCAGGTGCCGTTCGTCCCGCGCGGCGATAAGCCCGTCTACTGCTCGGACTGCTTCCGAAACCAGCGCCAGAGCAGCAGCCGCTGGTAAGTTTCGTAGACCGAGGGCAGCGGGCGGAGGGCGCGACGGCCCCTTCGCCCGCTGCCTCTTTTTTGGGTGGGGTGGCGGTACAGGGCTGTGAACAGGGGGCGAGATGAGCGCTCGGCGAAGGGCGATCGGGGCGGGCCTGGCGGCGCTGCTGGCGGCCTGCGGCTCGCGAGGGGGTGGGGAGCTACAGGGGCCGGCGCTGGTGTTCTTCTACACCGACGGCTGAGCGCCCTGAGCGGAGACCGCGCCCATCGTGGATGGGCTTGAGCAAGAGTACGGCGCGCGCCTCAGCTTTGAGCGCGTGGACTACAACACCCAGCGCGGCCAGGCTCTGGCGCGGCGCTACAACGTGCGCGCCCACCCCACGGTGCTCGTGGTGGACACCGAGGGGGCCGCGGTGGCCACGATCCTCGGCGTCCCGGCGCGCGAGCGTGTGGCGGAGGCCATCCGGCGCGTCGCCCGGTGACCTCCGCCACACGCGCTACCCCTCGGCGATCGCTATGTCCAAGATCTGCTCGCCCGGCTCAGTCGGATTCTGCTCCGGGTCACGCAGCGGAATAGCGTTGACGATCTCCTGACCCTCCACCACTTCCCCGAAGATCGTGTACTGACCGTCGAGCCAGGTGGCCGGCGCCGTGGTGATGAAGAACTGTGAGCCCGCGCTGTTCGGGTCACCGCCGCGGGCCATCGCCACCAGGCCAGGCCGGTCGAAGCTGATCGATTCCGAGAACTCCGCCGGCACGTTGTAGCCCGGCCCGCCACCCCCCGTCCCCGTCGGGTCGCCGCCCTGCGCCATGAAATCCTGCAGCACGCGGTGCCAGGTCGTCCCGTCGTAGAAGTCCTCGCGGGCCAGGAAGACGAAGCTGTTGACCGACTGCGGCGCCAGGTCGGGCCGCAGCTTGACCACAATGTCGCCGCGCGGGGTCGTGATCGTCGCCGTGTAGCTCTTGGCCGGGTCGATCGTCATCGGCGGGAGCGCGCTGTACTTGTTATTGCGCGAGGCGATGTCGCTGGCAGGGGCCGCCGCTTCGCCCGCCGGGGCCGCCGTGGGCGCGGCGTCGGGCGCCGGGGTCACCGCCTCGAAAGGGGCGGCGGTGGGCTGGGCGGCAGCCTGTTGGCCCGCCGGGCGCGCGAGCATGAGGCCCAGCACCACGAAGACAACGACGACGACGACTGCGGCCAGAGCGCCGAGCGCCGAGCTCTGCTGGCGCGGGGCCTCCGGACTCTTCTTGGCTCGGGAAGACTGGCTCACGAAAACGCTCCTCCAGAGTGTCGCGGGTGCGGCCCGCACGCATCTGTATCCATCGAGCGCACATTATAGCATCGTGCGCACGCTTGCGGCATGTGATACAATGGCACTCGAACGTATGTTTGTAAGCTCACGCGTTCGGGGGTGTGTGATGACTCTGGTGCAGATGCAGCCGGACGTGCGGCAAAAGCTAGCGATCCTGGGGGGCGAGGCGGCCGACGAGGTGTCCGACATCCCAGCCACACAGAGCATCCAGCAGGGCATCACGCACGAGACAGGCTTCATCTACGACGCCAAGCGCGAAGGGGGCGGCACCACCAAGCTCTTCAAGGTGCTCCAGACCAATGCATGCCGCTACGCCTGCAAGTACTGTTTCACCTCGTGCGCGATCCGCCGCAAGCGCACCACCTTCAAGCCGGATGAGCTCGCCACCACCTTCATCTCCCTCAGCCGGGAGCGCCGCGTGGGCGGTCTGTTCCTCTCCTCGGGGATCGTGCCCGACGCCGACACCACGATGGAGAAGATGCTCGCCACCGTCGAGCGGCTGCGCCTGCGCGAGGGCTACACCGGCTACATCCACCTCAAGCTGATACCCGGCGCCTCGTTCGAGTACATCGAGCGGGCCGTCGAGCTGGCCGACCGCGTCTCGCTGAACCTCGAAGCCCCGAATGCCGAGCGGCTGGCAGACCTCGCGCCGGACAAGGAGTTCGCCTCCAGCATGTGGGGGCGTATGGCCTGGGCCGGTGAGCTTATTCGCCGCGCCCGCGCCGAGGGGCGACGTGCCGCGCGCAGCATCACCACACAGTTCGTAGTGGGCGCGGCCGGCGAGAGCGACCGGGAGCTCCTGGGCACAGTGGCGCGGGCGCGGCGGGACTTCGGGCTGTGGCGCGCCTACTTCTCCGCCTTCCACCCGATCGAGCGCTCGCCGTTCGCCGAGCTCCCCGCCGAGGATCCGGCCCGCGAGCGGCGCCTCTACCAGGCAGACTTCATGCTGCGCGACTACGGCTTCGCGCCCGACGAGCTGCCATTTGACCCCGATGGGCTGCTCCCGCGCGACCGCACGCCGAAGCAGGCATGGGCCGAGCGCCACCTGCACGCGCCCGTCGAGGTCAACCGCGCCCCACGCGACGCACTCCTGCGCGTGCCGGGGATCGGACCAAAGAGCGCCGACCGCATTATCGAGCTGCGCCGTGGGGGTCGCCTGCGCGACCTGCGCGACCTCAGGGGCCTGGGGGTGAAGGTGGGGTGGGCCGCGCCGTACATCCTGCTGGATGGCCGGCGCCCGCCGCTCCAGACAGGGCTGTGGTAGCAGCCCTCGAAAGAGCATCCGAGGCTCGCGGAGGGCTCATTGATACAAATATCTGCGTTCTGTGTCTTCTGAGGGAAGCGACTCCTTGTGGTCGTGCTAACCCGAGGCGCGCGCCAGCAGTGGCCCAGCCTCGGCGACCCGGTCCGCGATCGCCTCGACCAGCCGCCGGTCATACCCCAGGTCCTCCGCCACCAGAAGGGTCATGTCCGAGTGCAGCTCACGTGCGGCAGCAGCCTCCGCAGCTAGCGCCCCGACGATCGGGTCGGCGCGGTGCAGCGCGTAGGGCACGGCAATCGCATGGCGGATCCCCTGCAGGCGCAGCTGGGCGAGGGCACCGCTCACACCGGGCTGATCTCGGCCAATTGTGCACGCCTGTACCTCGGTGTAACACCGCTCGCGCCGTACCTGCAGGGCTACTGTGGTGAGCGCGCGGTCCGCCTCGAGCCCGGTTCCAGCCGCCCCGCACAGCAGCAGCGCCGTCAGGTGCGAGGCGTACATCGGCTGCCACACATCTCTCTGTGTCTCGACGCCCGCCCGCACCGGGTAGCGCAGGTAGAGCGGGCGCCACGCCTCGCCCACATCCTCACGGTGCCCCACGTGCTCAGACAGGAAGGGGTGCGCCGCGACGTAATCGGCCTCCGACGCTCGCTGCAGCAGCACTTTCGCCACCGCCGGATGATCGTTGAGCCCCTGCGCCACCGAGACACGTAGCTGGGGGTGGAGCGCCCGCGCCGCGCCACGAAGGCGCTCGAGCTCCCCGCGCGCCGACCGAGACGTGCTCAGCGCGTATGGGAGCAGCACGAGCTCGGACGCCGAGCGGGCCACACACGCCTCCAGGGCCTCCGCGAAAGTCGGGCGGGCGTCGGTCAGGAAGCAGGCAGCCACGATCGGCGCCACGCCGAGCGCGCGCGCGCGCCCCGCTAACCGAATCATCGTCGCCCCACTGCCAGGTGGGAGGGCGCCGATATCTATCAGAAGTACTGCTCGCACGTATGAGCCCTACCTTTGTTCCAGACGGCGTCGGGGTGTCGGCTAACCCTGGCTTCCGATTCTATCACCGATGCAATAGTATTGCAAGATATGTGCAGAAATACGCGCTACAGGATGCACACCATTGCCCCACCTGAGACAGCCGCGCACGAACCCTGTGCTATAATGTCGCGACCTCGTACTGGTCTATGTCCCTGCGCCTCGCGCGCCGGGTCGCGATGAGGTGTCCATGCAGTGGCGTCGTCTCCTCGGCCCGCTCCGCCTGATTGTCAGCGGCGGGCTGATCTTCTTTCTGATCTGGCAGGCCAACCCGGGCAAGGTCTGGGAAACCTGGCAGAAGGCCGATCTGTGGTTGGTGGCGCTCGCGGTGGTGCTCCAATTCGTCGGCGTCGCGCTCAGCGCCGCCAAGTGGGGCGTGCTGCTGCGCGCCCGCGGCCAGTCGCAGCCCTACCCCTGGCTGCTCGGCGTCTACCTGGCCGGACAGTTCGCCAACAACTTCCTGCCCACGACTGTCGGCGGGGATGCCCTGCGCGTCGCTCAGCTCGGGCGCCGGATCGGGAGCTATAGCCAGGCCAGCGCCTCGGTCTTCCTCGAGCGGCTCACCGGCTTCATCGCGCTGGCGATCATCGCCAACCTCGCTATTCTGTGGGCCTACCTGGACCGGACCGGCACGTCGCTCGTGACACAGCCGCTCCTGCGCCTCCTCACTGTGCTGTTCACGCTTGCAGCGATCGCGGCGATGGTGGCGTCGTTCACGGCACCGCGCCTGCTCAAGCTCTTCGGCCACCGCCTGCCCACTGTCGCCCGCCGCCCAATGCAGAAGGTCGCCAACGCCCTGGCCGACTACTTCCCACAGGGCTGGTCGATGGTGCTGGTGCTGGTGATGTCGTTCGCCTTCCAGACGCTGTGGGCGGTGATCCACATCATCTGCGGCCTGGCGCTTGCCATCAATGCGCCGCTGGTGATCTACTGGCTTATGTCGCCGATCACCGACATCCTCGGGCTGGCGCCGATCTTCGTGAACAACCTCGGCGCGCGCGAGGTTGTCTTTACGCTGTACCTCTCGCAGGTGGGCGTCGACGCCGCCACAGCCATCGCCCTGGCGTTCATGATCTTCACGGTGCGCCTGATCGTCAGCGCGCTCGGCGGCCTGGTGGTGCTCTTCGGCGGCGCCGACCTGCGCGTCGCGAGCATCCCGCGCTCGGACGCCGTCTCCACCGAGATGCCGTAGTGACAACGCCGACCCAAGGAGCGGCCGCACCGCAGCTCTCAAGCGCCGCCACGCCTGAGCCCCCGGAGATCACGGTGGTCCTCCCGCTCCACAACCGCCGGGTGGCTACCCCGGGTCGCCTCACTCAGATCGAAGCGGCCCTCGTGGGTCGGCGCTACGAGATCGTCGCCGTGGACGACGGCAGCATCGACGGGACGTTCGGCGCCCTGAGCGAGGCTGCCGCCAGAGACCAGCGCATCCGCGCCGTTCGCCTGCGGCGCTCTTTCGGCCGCACCGCCGCCCTCGCCGCCGGCTTCGACCGCGCTCGCGGCGCCGCGGTGGTGACGATCGACGGCGAGGGCCAGACAGACCCCGCCGACATCCCGGAGCTCCTGGCGAAGCTCGACGAGGGGTTCGACATCGTGAGCGGCCGGCGCAATATCCCGCGCTCCCTCCCCACCACGCTCGGTAACCTGCTGATCTCACACGTCACCAGCCTTCCGCTGCGTGACTACGGCTGCCCACTCAAGGCCTACCGCGCCGATGTGGTGCGCCAGCTCCGGCTCTACGGCGACCTCTATCGCCTTGCGCCGGCGATCGCCCGCTGGCACGGCGTGCGCGTCGCCGAGGTTGAGGTCCGCGAACACCGGGTGCCTGAAGTCGGTCCGGGAAGCGGGCTGCGCCGCATCCTCCAGGTGCTGCTCGATCTGATCACTGTGCGCTTCCTGCTCGGCTACACGGCCCGCCCGATGCAGGGCTTCGGCCGCACCGGCGGCATCCTGCTCGCCGGCGCGGCGCTGATCGGCGGCTACCTGGCGGTGGTCAAGCTCGGCCTCGGGCTCGACATCGGCGAGCGCCCGCTGCTGCTGCTCGCGGCACTGCTTGTGCTCACCGGGGCGCAGTTCCTGGTGCTCGGCCTCCTCGCCGAGCTGCTGGTGCGCCTGTACTACGAGTCGCAGCAGAAGCCGATCTACGCCGTGCGCGAGGAGATTGGCACGCCCGAGACCGCCGACGCGGAGGTGGAGCTGGCCCACGCCGCGGCCGACGACGACCCACACGCCCGCTAAGCCCCATGACGACGGCCACGCCAGCCCGCACACAGCCGCGTCCGGCCGCCCAGGCCCGCACCGCCTCATGGCCGCTCACCCTGGCGCTGTTCCTCTTCGCGCTCCTGCCGCGCGCCGTCGCCGGCCGCTTCCTCACCGTAGATGAGGCCTACCACTGGCTCGACCGGGTCGAGCGCTTCGTCCAGGCCCTGCGCGCTGGGGACTTCGCCGCCACCAATCTGATCGGCCACCCCGGCGTGACCACGCTCTGGCTCGGCGCCGCGGGCTTCGCCGCCCACGAGCAGGCTGTGTCGCTCGGCCTCCTCGCTCCGAATGACGCCGACGCCCAGCGCGCCCTCATGCGCTTGCCGATCGCAGCGGCCACGGCCCTCTGCGTTGCGCTAGTCTACCCACTGCTGCGGCGCCTGATCGACGGCCGCGCCGCGCTGCTCGCCACGCTCCTGATCGCCGCCGAGCCGTTCCTGGTGGCCCACTCGCAGCTGCTGCACCTCGACGCGCTGCTGACGTCCTTCATGACGCTGAGCCTGCTCGCGGCGCTCGCGGCGGTAGAGCGCTGGCCACGAACCGCGGACCAAGAACAAACGGGCGTCAGGCACACGCCTTCGTCGTTGATCACACGCCGCTGGTGGCTTCTCAGCGGCGTGTTCGGCGGGCTGGCGCTGCTCACGAAATCCCCGGCGATCACGCTGCTGCCGATGGTCGGGCTGATCGCGCTCCTCGGGGCGTGGCAGTCGCGGGAGCGCGGCTGGATGCCTTTTTTAACGCTCACCGCATCCCGTGTCGCGCTCTGGTGCATCATCGCCGCCGTGACCTGGCTCGCGCTCTGGCCCGCAGCCTGGGGCGACCCGCTCGGCGCGGTTGGGCGGGTCGTGCGGCAGGCCAGCGCCGACGGAGGCTCGCCTCACGGCTGGGGCAACTACTTCCTCGGGCGCGCGGTGGCCGACCCGGGGCCGCTGTTCTACCCCGTCACCGTCGCCTTTCGCCTTGCGCCCTGGACGTTCGTCGGAGTTCTTCTCTGCTGCGTGCTCGGGCTGGGAGAACTTGTTTCAAGGTGGCGAGGCAGCTACGCGCTCTCAGGCGGCAGGGAGCGGAGGGGAGAGGGCGCGGGTCCGCTCCTCGTGCTCGCACTCTTTGTGGCCGGCTTCGCCGTGGCGATGAGCCTGCCGCCCAAAAAGTTCGACCGCTACGCGCTGCCGATCTTCCCGGCGCTCGATATCCTCGCCGCCGCCGGCCTCGTGCGGCTGGGTGAGGTGCTCCGGCGGAGACTGGCGGACAGCCAGCGAATGACGAAGGGTGAGCGCACGTCCGGGAGCAGTGCCGCGATGGTACACTTTGCTCTTTGGTCGTTCGTCGTTGGCCTGCTGTCATTCAACCTGGCCGCACACCACCCCTACCACCTGGCCTACTTCAACCCGCTGCTCGGCGGCGGGCCGGTGGCCGCGCGTATGGTGCCAGTGGGCTGGGGCGAGGGGTACGAGCAGGCGGGCGCCTACATCGCCGCCCAGCACAATGGGGCGGATCGGCCCGCGGCAGCGCGCTACGAGCCGGTGCTCGGCCCCTTCACCCCCGCGGGCGCGGCACCGCTCGCCTGGTGGCAGATCCCCGGCAGAGTGGACTACGCAGTGCTGTACATCGACCAGCTCCAGCGCGACGACAAGCCGGAGACCTTCCGGCCGCTGCTCGAGCGAGAACCGGTCTACACGGTGCGGATCAACGGGATCGACTACGCCTACGTCTACCAGGTCGCTCCGCCGGTGGTCACAGCGCTCCCGGCCGACTTCGGCGACGCCATCCACTTGCGGGGCTACCGGCTCGACACCTCGGCGCTGCGCACCAGTGGCGTGATTACGCTGACGCTCGAGTGGGAGGCGCGCGCAGCGCCAGGCACGGACTCCATGCTGTTCGCCCACGTCTTCGACGAGCGCGGGGGACGCGTGGCTCAGGTGGACGTGCCGCCCGGCGGCGCGCGCGCGCCCACGAGCACGTGGCAGCCCGGCCACTACATCTCGCTGGTCCAGCAGATACCTGTCCCCGCCGACCTACCGCCGGGCACCTACCGCGTCGCGATCGGCGTGTACGACCCGGCCACATTCGCGCGGCTCCCGCTGCAAGCCGCCCCCCGCGCCACCCTACCTGAGGCCGGGCCGGACGCTCTCGCGCTCGACCCGTTCGTCGTGCGCTAGCGCCGCGACACAGCGTACGCCACAAAGCACACCGAGGGCACAGCGAGCGGCACCTTGCCGCACCACTGTGCCCTCAGCACCCTTTGCTGCGCCGAAAATGCCTTCGGCGTTCAGCACTCAAGCCTCAAGACTCAAGACTCAACACTCGGCCATCAGCACTGGCTCTACCGCCGGAACACCTTCACCGTGTCCCCCATGCCGACCCCGAGCGTGCGCGCGGCGCTACCGTTGCAGACCGCCAGCTCCAGCCGCCCGCTGCTACCGAGCAGGGCCAGCAGCGATCCGGGCGTGCCCTCGGCATAGGTGCGGTAGAGGCCAGGGATGCGCTGGTCGATGATCTGCACGGTGACGCGCCCCTCGAGGCCCGAGTCGCTCAGGTGCTCCGGCGTAATGTTGGTGATGCAGTTGCCGAAGTGGTCGACGTGGATGATGCGCCCCACCAGCTCACCTGAGCGACCAGGGGCTGGCTGCTCCAGCGCCGCCTCCTTCAGCCCGTCCAGGCGCGGACCGAGCGCGGAGGGAGGCACGCCGCTCGCCAGTTGAGCGGCCACCGGCGCGAAGATATCGCGGCCGTGGAAGGTGTTGCTGACACGCTGCAGCCAGTAGCGGCGCTCCGTCAGCTCGTACACCGTCAACGCCTCGCGGCCCCAGCGCGCAACCCCATCGCGCCAGGCGTACGTCAGCACGCCGTTGTCCGGCCCCACGAACATCGCCTCGGGCGTGACAAGCGCGATCTGCCGCCGCCCGCTGCCCACGCCCGGGTCAACCACCACCATGTGCACCGTGCCGTGCGGAAAGTACGGGTAAAAAGTCTGGACGATGTACGCCCCCTGGTGAATCTCCTGCGGGCCGATCGAGTGGGTGATATCGATAATCCGCGTCTCAGGGGCGATGCCGAGGATGACCCCCTTCATCGTGCCAACGTAGCCATCCAATAGCCCGAAGTCCGTGGTGAGGGTAACGATACCGCTGGGGCGCATAGCTCCTCCAGAAGCAGCAAACGGCAGGCGACAGGCGCCCAGCCCCTGTCACCTGCCGTCTGCCACCTGTCACCTTCCCGCTGTCCGCTCTTCGCCGTCGCCGATCTCCGCCCGAATCCGCCCGAGGTCCACATCCACGTCCGAGAGCGCCCGCTGCACGTCCAGCAGGTGCGCCTGCTGCGAGCGGATGAAGCGCGTGTAGGGGGCGATCGCATCACGGATGCGCGCCACCATCTGCTCGGACTCGCTGTCGAACTGGCGCTGCATCGTGCCCACCAGCTGCTCGCGTAGCTCGGCCACACGGTCACGGAACTGATTTTTGACCTGTCGCCGCTTGTTGGGGATGAGATACAGGCCACCCACCGCCAGCACGCCCGCCGCCAGGATACCGGTGAAGTCGAGCGCGGCCGTGTGCAGCAGCGCCACCAGCAGCGCGCCAAGCCCCACCGCCCCCGCACCCACCAGCGCCGAGCCGGCGATCGCCGCGCGCACCTCCTCGGCCAGGGCGCGCGACTCGACCTCCTTGTCGTAGCTGGCCACCACCTGCTGCGCGCGCCGCGCCACGGAATCGATCAGGGCGGCGCGGTTGTACTCGAACGACCCTCCGACGTCGCCGATGATGCCCGCGCGGTTGTCAGGCACCCGCTCGCGGCGCAGGTAGTCGGTGGTAGACTGCCACAGGCGCAGATTCTTCTCGATCATCCAGTCCACCAGGCCCTGGATGCGCGCCTCGATCTGCTGCGGCAGCTCGCCCACCACCTCGCGCTCGAACTCCTCGCGGATGCCGTCCTGGTCGCGCACCAGGCGGGGAACGTTGCCGACGCGGATGGTCTCATCGAAGAAGCGCATCGCGCGCAGCTCGAACTCGTTGAGGATGTTCTCGACCTCGACCTTGTGGTAGCTGAAGTCGTTGCCCAGGTCCTCGCGAAACAGCTCCAGCTGGCGCTCGATGTTCTCGAGCATCGCCACGTCCTGCTGAAGCATAGTGAGGCGTCCCTCGACCACCTGCAGGTACTTGTCGTCCAGGCGGCGGGCCACCCCGAGCGGCGAGAGCAGTTTGAGGCGGACGCGCTCCTCCTCATCAAGCGTTTCCAGGATGTAGCGCTCCATCGCCTCGAAGTTGCTCGCGGCCCAGGCGCCCTCGTTGCCGTCGGCGCGGGCGCGCTTGGCGAGGCGGGCGGAGACGGGGAAGATCTCGGGCACGAAGCCGAACAGGTCGCGGGCATTCTCGCGGATGAAGTTGATCACCTGCTGCCGCTCCTGCTCCGTCTCGAGCAGGTCCACCTTGTTCAGGATGATGACGATCTTCTTGCCCCACTCGCGGATCATGGAGAGGAAGGCGCGCTCGCTCTCGGTGAACGGCCGGTCGGCCGAGGTGATGAACATCACCAGGTCCGAGCGCGGGATGAAGTCGCGCGTGAGCTCCTCGTGGCGCCGGATGATGGCGTTGGTGCCGGGGGTATCCACCACGGCGATGGTGCGGAGCACCTCAGCGGGGTAGCGGCGCTCGACCAGAAACTCCTCGACGGTGCGCTCCTCGGGCGCGTCGCCGTGGCGCAGCAGCGTGATCCGGTCGGTGGTGGGGGTCACGCCCTCAGCCACGACGGTGTCGCCGAGCAGTGCGTTGACGAAGCTCGACTTGCCGGAGTTGAACTCGCCGGCGATCACCAGCAGGAACAGCTCCTCCAGGTGGGCGATGGCGTCGTCAAGGGTGCGCGCGTCACCCGGGGCCACGTCGGCGCCGAAGCGCGTCAGGGCCTCCCGAAGCCCCACGAGGGCGGCGCGCACCTGGTCGCGCAGCGCGTCCTGGCGCTCGGTGAGCAGCTGCGGCCGGCGGCGTAACAGTCCGAGCATGGCACCTCATTCGATTCTTGCGGGGCCTGCGGCCCCGAAGCATTCTCAAAGCTCACCGTAGGGGCAGCACGCCGTGTCGTGCTGAGCGTAGCCGGCCGCGCCCGCAATAGCGACGTACCGTACAGGACGGCTGCGGCCGGCCAGGCGAAGCATGCCGCAGAGCAGTCAGCGCGGCACCGTGCGAGATGCTTCGCCCCGCGCGCTACACATAGAGGATGTCTCAGCAGCTATCACTGCGCGCGGTGCTCAGCGTGCGATGAGACTCCACCCCGAGCACGTCAGCGCTGGCCACGCTCGGCCTGGTAGCGCTTGACGGCCACCACCACCCGGCTCAGGTCATCGATGCGGTCGCGGATCTGCGCCAGGAGCACCCCCAGATCATCGTCCGCGAAAGCACCGGTCGAAAGCCGATCGACCTCGCTGCTCAGGGCGCTCAGCGGGCTGTACAGATCGTGAACCACCTCGTCAAGCACCTGCTCCGGCGTAAGCTCCGTCCAGGGGTGCGGCTCATGAGAGGGCGTGTAGCGCTGCGTCTGTGTCATCGTCAGCTCCTTTGCCCGGCCGAGGGTGAGTGAGGCGCTACCCCGCGGCCTTGCAGTAGCGGTCGAGCCACTCGAGGGTGCGGCGCATGTGGTCGGCGCGGTGGCGCGGTTCCCCGCTCCTGGTGAGCTCGTGGCCCTCGCGGGGGTAACGTACCAGCTCGACGACCTGGTTGCGGCGGCGCAGGAGGCCGAAGAGCTGCTCGGCCTCGGCGATCGGGACGCGGAAGTCCAGCTCGCTGTGGAGGATGAGCAGCGGGGTGGTGATGTTGTGCGCGTGCGCCAGCGGCGACTGCTGCCAGAGCAGATCGTGCAGCTCCCAGGGGAAGCCGCCGAACTCAAGCTCGATCAGCTCCTGGACGTCGCTCATGCTATGCTCCGTAAGCAAATTATACACCCCGCGGGCCGCCACCGCACAGGCGAATCGGTCGCTATGGCCGATCAGCCATGCGGTCATGTAGCCGCCGTAGGAGCCGCCGGTCACGCCGATCCGCGCCGTGTCTACACCGCCGCGCGCGATCACAGCCTCCACGCCCGCCAGAATGTCCTTGTCGGCCCCACCCCAGTCGCGATAGACGCCGCTGCGCCAGCCCTCGCCATAGCCGTCGGAGCCGCGCGGGTTGCAGAAGAAGACGATGTAGCCCCTCGCCGCGGCGGCCTGCCACTCGTGCCACATGCTGCGGTAGCCCGGCCCCCACATGGCGTGCGGCCCACCGTGGATGTGCACCGCCAGCGGGTAGGTCTTGCCCGCGTCAAAGCCCGGCGGGCGCAGCAGCCAGCCCTGCACCTCGCGGCTGTCGGGGGTGGTGTACGTCAGTTCCTCGAACAGCGCCAGCGCCCGCGAGGCCAGAAGCCGGTCGTTGAAGGCCGTCAGCCGCAGCTCGCTCCCGTCCGGCCGCCGCAGATACAGGTCGTTCGGGCTCGCCGCCGAGCCTGCGGTGAACACGGCGCTCCCGTCTGGCGCGAGGTCGAAGTCGACCACTACGCGGCCGTGGGCGGGGACCAGGGCGGACAGCGGTGCAGCGAGTGTGGCACCCACATTCGAAGCATGTACCGGGTCGTCGGCCGTCGGTCGTCGGTCGTCAGCCGCAGCCAGGTACACCGGCGCCTCGCCGCGCCAGCCGGCCACGAAGGCCACGCCGTCTGAGTTGGGCAGCCAGCGGAAGACCTCCACGTTGCGGTCGAAGGGCGAGGTCAGATCGATCGGCCCGCCACCGTCCAGCGCGAGCAGTGCCAGATGCGAGCCGGCAAACAGCGGCCGGTCGTCTGGGCGGCGCCCCACCGCCAGGAAGCGGCCGTCGGGGCTCACCAGCGGCCCCCAGTAGGAGAAACCCGGGCCGGTCAGGCGCTCGGGCTCGGCGCGCCCCTCCACCGGGATCGCCACGCGCACCACGTCGTCGTACCCGATCCAGGTATCCAGCTCGGGGTCACGGGTGACGGTGGAGAAGAGCGCCGCGCTGTCGGGGGACCAGGCGGGCGGGCCGAAGTGCGTATCGCCGTCGGTGAGCCTGCGCGGGGTGGCGAGGGGCGCGTCGTCGTCGGCGGGGAGCTCCACAGCGTACAGCTGGCTGAACCGGCCGTCGAAGTAGGCGGTGCCGGAGCGATAGGGCAGGCGGGCGACCACGCGCGGATCAACGCGGCGCTCCTCATCGCGGGCGCGGCGCTCCTTGGCCTGCCGCCGGTCCAGCTCATCGGCCGGGAGGGGCTCCTGCGCGCCGGAGTCCTCGGCGGCGCGCTCGGCGGCGCTGAGGCAGGAGAGAAAGGCCAGGCGGGCGCCATCGGGGCTCCAGGCCGGGTCGCTCACGCCCTGGGGCAGGCTGGTAATCCTGCGGGCCTCCCCGCCGTCCCGCGCGATCACATAGAGCTGCGGTTTATCGCCGTCGCGGTCGGAGACAAACGCGAGCCGGCGCCCGTCGGGGCTCCAGCGGGGCTGGGCGTCCGAGCGAGCGCCGGCGGTGAAGCGGCGCGGCTGTCCGCCGTCGAGCGGGACAAGCCAGATTGTGCGGCGGTAGCGGTTGGCGGGCTCGTCCACCTCTACCCGCACGAAAGCAGCGACAGAGCCATCCGGGCTGACGCGTGGGTCCTCCACCCAGCCGAACTGGAAGAGGTCATCGATTCCCACGGGCAGAGGGTCATCAGTCACAGCGAGCTCCTGGGCCGGGCCAACAACGAGGGGCCAGGTGCGGAAGGCTGGGGCAGCCGAGTGATCGACCGCCGCGTCTTCGCGCGCGGTTCATGCCTCCGTGGCCGGCCGTCGGTCGTCGGTGGTCACTTCTTCCACGTCGCCACATCGAAGGGCGTGCCGCTGCGGCGCGCACCCTTCAGCTCAGCGTCGGGGAGGGCGCTCTCGCCGAGGAAGTAGAGGGTGGCGGCCTGAGCGTCGTAGCGGTGGCGCTGGCGCATCCAGCGGCCCTGCGCCCCCAGCCGGAGCACGTCGATGTACCACATCGTCAGGGGCTCGTCGTAGCGCTCGTCAATCACCCAGACGAGCTCGTCGGGGCGCAGGCGTGTCGCCAGCTGGCGGCGGGCGGCGTCGAGCGACTCCTCGCGCGAGGGGAGGAGGAACTGTGTATCTGACATAGCTGAAACCTGCTGCATAAACGACATCTCCGTGAGCCTTCTCCGGAGCATTATACCGCACCGCCGCGCGCCCCTTGACAATGGGGGGGCTGGGCCGTATCATTGCCCCCGATATGAAGATGCTGTCATGCAATCTGTGCGTTCTGCGTCGTCCCTTCCGTCGTCCGGGCCGTCTGGTCCCGGAGGGCGGCCTGGGTGCGCGCGTCGCGTAGTAGACAGCCCAGGCCCGTACGCAGGACGTACACCGCCCCCCGGATGCAGCCGCAGTCCGGGGGGCTTTTGTGTGGAGGAGCTATGGTCAACGTCGGCATCTGTGGGGTCACCGGGTACGCCGGGTACGAGCTGCTCCGCTGGCTGCGCCGCCACCGCGAGGCGCGCGTCGTGTTCACCACCTCCGAGTCGCAGGCCGGCAAGTCGCTGGCCGAGGTATTCCCCGGCCCCCTCGACACGCCGCTGGTGGCGGCCGAGGACGCGCCGTTCGACGAGGTGGACGTGGTGCTGCTGGCGCTGCCGCACGGCGCCGCCGCGAAGACCGCACAGCGCGCGCTGGCCGCCGGTGCCCGCGTGGTGGACCTCTCGGCCGACTTCCGGCTCGACACGCCGGCCTCATACAAGCGCTGGTACGGCCACGACCACCCAGCGCCCGACCTGCTCCCAACGCCCTACGGCATCCCCGAGCTGAACCGCGCGGCCCTGCGCGACGCGCGCCTGATCGCCTCGCCCGGCTGCTACCCCACCAGCGTCATCCTGGGGCTCGCGCCGCTGCTGCGCGCCGGCGTCCTCACCAACGAGACCGTGATCGTCGACTCAAAGTCGGGTGTCTCGGGTGCGGGCCGGCCGCCGAAGCAGAACACATCGTTCGTCGAGGTGAACGAGAACCTGACGCCCTACGGCATCGGGCACGTCCACCGGCACGTCGGCGAGATGGAGCAGGAGGTCGGCAAGCTAGCCGGGCGCGAGCTGCAGGTGATCTTCAGCCCACACCTGCTGCCGATCAGCCGCGGCATCATCAGCACGATGTACGTGCGCGTCTCGCCCGAGCTGACCGAGGAGGCGGCCCGCACGCTGTACGCCGAGATGTACGCCGGCGAGCCGTTCGTACGGGTGCTGCCCGCCAGGCAGATCGCCTCGGTGCTGCACACCGCCAACACCAACATGTGCGCAGTCTCGCTCACGCTCGCCGCCCCGGGCCTGCTGATCGTGGTCTCCTCGCTCGACAACCTGGTGAAGGGCGCCTCGGGGCAGGCCATCCAGAACATGAACCTGATGCTGGGCCTGGACGAGACCGAAGGCCTGCTCGCCTGACAGCTGCGTAAGGGCGTAGCAGCGCCCTTGTGACTCCTACATAACAAGATGTGGGCGCTGCTACGTCCCCTCTATGGTGATACAACCATGACACTGGTCCTCAAGGTGGGCGGCAACGAGCTCGACGACCCGGCCTTCGTGGCGGCCTTCGCCCGCGCGGTGGCGGCGCTGCGCCCGGTGCCGGTGCTGGTGCACGGCGGCGGCAAGGAGATCGGCGTCATCCAGACGGCGCTCGGCGGCGAGCCGCGCTTCGTGGCCGGCCTGCGCGTGACCGACGAGACAGCCATGCAGGCGGCACAGATGGTGCTCTGCGGCAGCGTCGGCACCCGCCTGGCGGCAGCGCTGATCAGCGCCGGCGCCGACGCGCAGGGGCTCTCGGGCGTGGACCGCGGCCTCATCCGCGTGGAGAAGCAGCAGCACCCTGCGGGCGATCTCGGGCGCGTCGGGCGGCCGATCGCGGTGCGCGCCGGCGTGCTGCTCGACCTGCTGGCGAAGGGCGTGCTGCCGGTGGTGGCGCCGGTCTCGCTCGGTCCAGATGGCCCCTACAACGTCAATGCCGACGAGGCCGCAGGGGCGATCGCGGCGGCAGTCGGTGCGGCGCAGGTGGTGTTCGTCACCAACGTGCCGGGCGTGCTGGTGGGCGGTGAGCGCGCCCAGCGCCTGACGCGCGCCCAGGTCGAGGCGCTGATCGGCGACGGCACGATCAGCGGCGGCATGATCCCGAAGGTGCGCGCGGCTCTGAGCGCGCTGGACGCCGGCGTCCACGAGGCGCGCATCACCAACCTCGCCGGGCTGGGCGATGGCGGGACCGTGATAGTCGCGGCGTAGGACCACGCCGCCGTTCCTGGCGAACCGAGCGGAGGGCCGCGCCCTCACAGATACTCAATTCCCGGCGGCGAGCCACAGCGAGCCACCGGACACAACAAGAAGGAAGCACCAACTGATGACGATGCTGGTGACCGAGGGGCAGGTGTACGTCGCCCCGCCGCGGGCGACCACGGTACTGGTGCGCCCCGCCGCCGAGGCGGACGTGGCGGCGATCGTGGCGATCGTGGCGGAGAACGCGCGCCAGGGGCATCTGCTCCCCCGCAGCGCCGAGAACATCCACGCCAGCCTGCGCAGCTGGCTGGTGGCCGAGGTCGACGGCGCCGTCGTTGGGATCGGCTCGCTGCTGGAGATGACCCCTGTGCTGGCCGAGGTGCGCTCGCTGGCGGTGCTGCCGGCCTTCCGCAGCCACGGCGCTGGCGCCGCCCTGGTGCGCGGCCTGGTGGAAGAGGCACGCCGGCGTGACTTCCGCACAGTGTTCGCGCTCACCCGTGCCGTGCCGTTCTTCCAGAAGCTCGGCTTCGTCATCACGGGGCAGGAGCGCTTCCCCGAGAAGGTCTGGCGCGACTGCGTGCTCTGCCCGCTCCAGCAGCGCTGCGATGAGACGGCAGTGGTGATGGAGCTGCTCTAGAGCGGTCGCAACATCGCATCACGATTGATCAAAACGCGGCCGTGTGCCGCATCTCAAAAAACGGTATAATGTCGCGGCACTTGCGACGACGAGGGAACACAAGTAAGGATGAGCGAGCGAACACCTGCGCTGCTGGCGCTGGAAGATGGTACAACCTGGCCCGGATACGCGCTCGGCGCGCTCGGCCAGCGCACCGGCGAGGTGGTCTTCAACACCTCGATGACCGGCTACCAGGAGATTCTGACCGACCCCTCCTACTACGGTCAGATCGTGGTGATGACGGCGCCCCACATCGGCAACACCGGGGTCAATGTGGACGACGAGGAGAGCGTGCGGCCCTGGCTCTCCGGCTTCGTCGTGCGCGCCGCGAGCCCGCGCGTCTCGAACTGGCGCGCTGAGACGTCGCTCCAGCAGTACCTGGCCGACCGGGGGATCGTGGGCATGACCGGCGTGGACACACGCGCGCTGGTGCGCCATATCCGCGAGCGAGGCGCGATGCGCGCCGTCATCGCCTCGCAGGACGTGGACGCCGAGCGCCTGGTAGCCGCCGCCCGCAGCGCCCCCTCGATGAGCGGCCTGGACCTCGTGCCGCACGTCACCTGCGCCGAGCCGTACCACTGGGTCGAGGGCAACCCCGGCGAGTGGGGCGCGCAGGGGGCGCAGAGCGAGGGGCACTACCACGTCGTGGCCTACGACTTCGGCATCAAGCGCAACATCCTGCGCCTGCTCGCCGAGCAGGGCTGCCGCGTGACAGTGGTGCCCGCCACCACCCCCGCGAGCGAGGTGCTGGCGCTCAAGCCCGACGGCGTGTTCCTCTCAAACGGCCCGGGCGACCCGGCGGCGGTGACCTACGGCGTGCAGTCGGTGCGCGACCTGGTGGGCAAGGTCCCGATGTTCGGCATCTGCCTCGGCCACCAGATCCTGGGCCTGGCCCTGGGGGGTAGCACCTACAAGCTGCACTTCGGCCACCGCGGCGGTAACCAGCCGGTGCGCTTCAGCGACACCGGCCGCGTCGAGATCTCGAGCCATAACCACGGCTTCGCAGTGGCGGCCGACTCGCTGCCTGAGGGCGTCGAGGTGACCCACACCAACCTGAACGACAACTGCTGCGAGGGTCTGCGCGCGCGGGACCTGCGCGCCTTCAGCGTGCAGTACCACCCGGAGTCCGCGCCGGGCCCGCACGACGCGCGCTACCTGTTCGGGCAGTTCATCGAGCTGATGCGGCAGCCCTGATACGCCGTCCTCGCCGCGCGGCCCCTCCCTGCGCGGAGGACCACGTGACTGGCGCAGCACCACGACGTGGCGCGCCGGAGGAGACCAGCGATGTCAACGTACGACGAGCTCAGAGTCTACTACACGCGGCCCCCCGACGAGCGCATGGCCCTGCTTGAGCAGGAGATGCGCGGTCCGCTAAACGAGACGGCGCGACTCGCCGCCCAGCTCAATAGCACCAACCCGTTCGCTGCACCCGCGCTCTTCGGCGGGCGCTTCGGTGAGCTGATCGAGATCCTCCAGATCTCGTCGGCTAAGCTGGCGGAGGTAGCGCTGCAGGGCCCAGCCTTGCGCGAGAAGGCCCGTGCGGTGGGCGGGCTGGTCGAGGAAGATATGCACGTCTTCCGCCACGACCTGCTCACGCCGCTCGGCACCGTTCGCGGTGTAGCCGAGATGCTCGCCAAGATCGACGTGAGCGAGACTTCCGGCCTGCCGCTAGGCTTCACCGCAACGGCCGAGGCGCTCGCAGCGGCGGTCAACGAGCTCAAAGACGTGCTCGACGCACTGACAGAGACCCGATCCCGCTAGGGGCGCCCGGCGCGGCGCCCCTCCCAATGCCCAGGCTGGACACGGACACACATACGGGCGAGCCTCGCGCAGCCCAACAGGAGTAGCAAACAGCCCATGCCCAGGCGCACCGATATCAGCTCCATCCTCGTCATCGGCTCCGGCCCGATCGTGATCGGCCAGGCGTGCGAGTTCGACTACGCCGGCGTGCAGGCCTGCAAGGTGCTGCGCCGGGAGGGCTTCCGCGTCGTGCTCGTGAACTCGAACCCGGCCACGATCATGACCGACCCACAGATCGCCGATGCCACCTATATCGAGCCTCTCACCGTTGAGGTCGTCGAGAAGATCATCGAGCGCGAGCGTCCCGACGCCGTGCTGCCTACCGTCGGCGGCCAGACCGGCCTGAACCTCGCGATGAAGCTCCACGCCAGCGGCGTGCTCGAGAAGTACGGCGTGAAGCTGATCGGCGCCCAGCCGGACGCCATCGCGCTGGCCGAGGACCGCGAGCTCTTCAAGCAGGCCATGCTGCGCGAGGGCCTGGGCGTGCCGCTCGGCGAGACCGTGACCACCGTGGATCAGGCGGTGGAAGTGGCCGGCCGCATCGGCTACCCGATCCTGGTGCGCCCCTCGTTCACCCTCGGCGGCTCCGGCGGCGGCATCGCGGCCGACGAGGCCGAGCTGCGCGAGATCGCCGACCGCGGCCTGCGCGCCTCGCCCGTGACCCAGGTGCTGATCGAGCAGTCGATCATCGGCTGGAAGGAGTTCGAACTCGAGGTCATGCGCGACCGAGCCAATAACTTCGTGGTGGTCTGCTCGATCGAGAACCTCGACGCGATGGGCGTCCACACCGGCGACTCTATCACCGTTGCCCCGGCCATGACCCTCACCGACCGCGAGCTCCAGCGCCTGCGCGACATGGCCAAGACGGTCATGACCACCGTCGGCGTCGAGACCGGCGGCTCCAACGTGCAGTTCGCCGTCAACCCCGCGGACGGCACGCCGGTGGTGATCGAGATGAACCCGCGCGTCAGCCGCTCGTCGGCGCTGGCCTCCAAGGCCACCGGCTTCCCGATCGCCAAGATCGCGGCGCTGCTGGCGGTGGGCTACACGCTGGACGAGATCCCGAACGACATCACCAAGGTCACGCCAGCCTCGTTCGAGCCAAGCCTGGACTACGTGGTAGTCAAGATCCCGCGCTGGGCCTTCGAGAAGTTCCCCGGCGTGGACCCGACCCTCGGCCCGCAGATGAAGAGCGTCGGCGAGGTAATGGCGATCGGCGGCACGTTCAACGAGGCCTTCCAGAAGGCGCTCCGTGGCCTTGAGGTGGGCGCCACCGGCTTCGGCTCCCCGCTCCAGCTGCGCCTGGTTGGCAACGACAGCCTGGCCCGCCCGACGCCCCAGCGCATCTTCACCGCCGCCCACGCCCTGCGCGACGGCATGTCGATCGAGGAGCTCTCGGCCACCACCGGCTACGACCCGTGGTTCGTCGAGCAGATGACCGAGATCATCGCCATCGAGCGCGAGCTCGCGCAGCACACCCTCGAGAGCCTGCCTGCCGACCTGCTGCGCGAGGCCAAGCAGAACGGCTTCTCCGACCCGCAGATCGCCTCGCTCACCCAGGCGACCGACATGGCCGTGCGCGCGCGGCGCAAGGAGCTCGGCATCGTGCCGACCTACCGCCGGATCGACACCTGCGCCGCTGAGTTCGCCGCCCACACCCCCTACCTCTACAGCACCTACTCCAGCGAGGACGAGTCCGAGGTGACGAGCCGGCCGAAGGCTATGATCCTCGGCGGCGGCCCCAACCGCATCGGCCAGGGGATCGAGTTCGACTACTGCTGCGTCCACGCCTCGTTCGCCCTGCGCGACCTCGGCGTCGAGACGGTGATGATCAACTGCAACCCCGAGACCGTCTCGACCGACTACGACACCTCGGACCGGCTGTACTTCGAGCCGCTGACGCTCGAGGACGTGCTGAACATCTGGGAGAACGAGAGCCGCGGCGGCGTACCGGTGCCGGCCCTGGTGCAGTTCGGCGGCCAGACCCCGCTCAACCTGGCGCGCGGCCTGGAGGCGGCTGGCGTGCCGATCTGGGGCACCTCGCAGGACGCGATCGACCTGGCCGAGGACCGCGGTCGCTTCAGCGAGCTGCTGCAGAAGCTCGAGATCGCCCAGCCCGAGAGCGGCATGGCCGCCGACCTGAGCTCGGCGCGGCGCGTGGCCCAGCGAATCGGCTACCCGGTGCTCGTGCGCCCCTCCTACGTGCTCGGCGGTCGCGCTATGGCGATCGCCTACGACGACGAGGGCCTGGCGCAGTACATCCAGGAGGCGGCCAGGATCAGCGCCGGCCAGCCCGTGCTGATCGACCGCTACCTCGAGGACGCCTTCGAGGTGGACGTGGACGCCGTGGGCGACGGCGAGCGCGTGGTGATCGGCGGGATCATGGAGCACGTCGAGGAGGCCGGCGTCCACTCAGGCGACTCGGCCCAGGTCATGCCGCCCTACAAGGTCAGCGCCTACCACCTCTCGATCATCCGCGATGAGGCGGTGCGGATCGGCCTCGCGCTCGGCGTCAAGGGCCTGATGAACGTGCAGTTCGCCATCAAGGACGACGAGGTCTACGTGCTCGAGGTCAACCCGCGCGCCTCACGCACCGTGCCCTTCGTGGCCAAGGCCACCGGCGTGCCCCTGGCGCGCGTGGCGGCGATGGTCTCGGCCGGCAAGACCCTGGCCGAGCTCGGCCTGACGCAGGAGCCCACGCTGGACGGGTTCTTCGTCAAGGAGGCCGTGCTGCCGTTCGACAAGTTCCCCGGCGCGGCGGTGTTCCTCAGCCCGGAGATGCGCTCTACCGGCGAGGTGATGGGCCACGCCTCCTCTTTCGGCCACGCCTTCGCCAAGGCCGAGATGGGCGCCGGGCAGAAGGTGTCGCTCGGCGGGGGCGCGCTGATCACCGTGAACGACTTCGACAAGGGCGCGATCACCCGCATCGCGCGCGACCTGGTGCGGCTCGGCTTCACGCTCTACGCCACACGCGGCACGGCCGCCTGGCTGCACAAGATCGGGATCCCCGCCGAGACCGTCAACAAAGTCTCGGAGGGCAGCCCGCACACTGCCGACCTGATCGCCTCGGGCAAGGTCAGCCTGGTGATCAGCACGCCGCTCGGCTCGCGCGCCTACCAGGACGGCCAGGCGCTGCGCTCGGCCGCCATCCGCTACGGCGTGATGCTGGTGACGACGCTCACCGGCGCGGTGGCGACGGTGCAGGGCATCCGCGCGCTCAAGCAGAAGGAGCTGCGCGTGCGCTCGCTCCAGGAGCACCACGGCCTGCAGAAGCTCCCCGGGTAGGAACATAGGAAGGTGCTGCGGCAGGCTCTCCCTGCGGCAGCACCTCGGAGATCCATGATCGACCTCCTCACAGCCGATAAGCTCAATGTCGAGCAGCTCATTCGGATCACACCGCCCCAGAACATCCAGCAGGGGCGCGAAGACTTCGCCGCCGGCCGCGTCAAGCTCCGCAACCTCTCCCAGCAGACCGCGCAGCTCGAGGTGAGTGACCCGAAGACTGGCCGCTCGAACAGCGTCAGCGTCTGGCTCCAGCACCGACAGGTGTCGTTCACCTGCAACTGCCGCCAGGGCTACTCGGGCGTGGCCTGCCGTCACCGCGTGGCCGCGTTCATCACGCTGCACGAGCACCTGAAGCAGAACCCGCCCAAGATCTGGAAGGCGCTGCTCGATAAGGCTACCCAGGCCCCGACACGCCAGGGCCAGGTCCACCGCGGCCCGATCGTCTTTAGTCTCCAGGAGGCCAGCGGCGTCTGGTCCATACGGCCGTACATGCTGGCCGGCCGCCACTTCGCCCCCGGTATCCTGGAGGACCAGGAGGCCACTGCGCAGGAGATCATCGCGCAGCGCCTCTCGACTGAGGCGCGTCCGCTGCGCAACCGCGTCACCCGCCAGAGCTTCCCTGGCGCGTCGCCCGAGGCGATCGCCGCGGCGAACCTGGCTGTCGCCAGCCCGCACCTGGCCTACTCCTATGGCTACACCTCGCAGCCCGGCCCCTCGTTCGAGGCCATGGTCCCCTTCCTGGCGCGCTGCCTGGTGTTCAGCGGCGACCAGGAGAACCCGCTGGCGGAGCGCGTGCGGGTGCTCGACCAGCCCGGCCAGATCGAGGTCGCGCTCGAGCAGTCGCCGAAGGGCCTCAGGCTCAAGGCGCACCTGTCTGTCGAGGAGCGCTCACTCACCCTGGGGCGTAACGAGATCTCGATCATCACCCGCGAGCCGCTCTGGATGCTGGTGGGCGACCTGCTGGTGCAGGCGCAGGACACCGACGCGGTGGCGACAATGCTGGTGGAGGAGCCTGAGCTGGTGGTGCCCACGGCCGACCAGGACGAGTTCCTCGAGAACTACATGCTTCCGCTGGCCGAGCGCGTGCCGCTGCGCGGCGCGGTGGTGAGCCAGGAGCAGGTGGACGCCGAGCCGCAGCCGCGCCTGTACCTCTTCGAGCAGGAGCGCGCGCTGCACGCCGAGCTGCGCTTCGGCTATGACGAGTACGAGCTGCCCTACGACAAGCGGCTGCCGGCTACGAGCACGCGCCGCAAGCCGGGCCACATGACGATCGCCCACATCCGCCGACGCCCCGAGCAGGAGGACACGGCGCTCAAGGCGCTCTCAGCCTACGGGCTCAAGCGTGGCGCCGAGCCACACCTCCTCGACCTGCGCACCGGCACCCACCCGGTGGACTTCCTGCTGCGCCAGATCCCGCGCCTTACTGCGGCCGGCTATACGATCTACGGCGAGGATGCCCTCAAGACAGCGCGCGTCAACCGCAACAAGCCGCAGATCAGCTTCAACGTCAGCAGCGGCATCGACTGGTTCGACGTCAGCGCCACCGTCACCTTCGGCGAGCTCTCGGTGCCGCTCAAGCAGATCCGCCAGGCCGTGCGCCGCCGCGAGAGCTTCATCAAGCTAGCCGACGGCTCGATCGGCGAGCTCCCCGCCGAGTGGGTCGACCGCTACCGCCGCCTGCTGGCAATGGGTGAGGAGAACGAGGAGGACGGGCTGCGCTTCGGCAAGGCCCAGGTCACGCTGCTCGACCAGCTGCTTGGCGAGGCCGACCGCGCCCGCACCGACGAGGAGTTCCAGCGCCGCGCCGAGCGCCTGCGCTCCTTCGAGGGGATCGCCCCGCACGACCTGCCGCCCGGCTTCCAGGGCGAGCTGCGCCCCTACCAGAAGGCCGGCTACGACTGGCTGCACTTCCTCCACGAGTACGGCTTCGGCGGCTGCCTCGCCGACGACATGGGCCTCGGCAAGACCATCCAGTGCCTCGCGTTCCTCGAGTCGCTCTACCACGAGCAGCCCGAGCGCCCGGCCACGCTGGTGGTGATGCCGCGCTCGCTGCTGTTCAACTGGCAGCGTGAGGCCGAGAAGTTCGCCCCCGAGCTCGCCGTCTACGTCCACGCCGACCAGGGCCGCGTCGATGACCCGGCCGCGTTTGCCAACTACGACCTGGTGCTCACCACCTACGGCACGATGCTGCGCGACATCGAGCTGCTGCGCCGCTACAGATTCTCCTATGCGATCCTGGATGAGTCGCAGGCGATCAAGAACCCGCTCGCCGAGACCTCCAAGGCCGCGCGGCTGCTGGTCTCCGACCACCGGCTGGCGCTCACCGGCACCCCGGTGGAAAACACCACGCTCGAGCTCTGGAGCCAGTTCGCCTTCCTCAACCCCGGGCTGCTCGGCAACCTCGAGTACTTCCGCGAGGAGTTCGTCACGCCGATCGAGCGTCAGCAAGATGCCGAGGCCTCGCAGTTCCTGCGCAAAATGGTCTACCCGTTCATCCTGCGCCGCACCAAGGACCAGGTGGCGCCCGACCTGCCGCCGCGCACCGAGCGGGTGATGGTGGCCGACATGGAGCCCGCCCAGCGCAGGCTCTACAACAAGCAGCGCGACTACTACCGCGCGCTGCTGCTCGGCATGATCGAGGAGGAGGGTATCAGTGACGCCCGCATAAAGATCCTCGAGGGCCTGCTGCGGCTACGCCAGATCTCGAACCACCCGCGTCTGGTGGACGAGAAGTTCAAGGGCGGCAGCGGTAAGTTCGAGATGCTGCTCGAGACCCTGGAGACGCTGCGCTCCGAGGGGCACCGCGCGCTGATCTTCTCGCAGTTCGTGCAGATGCTGGGGCTGGTCCGCGAGGCCCTCGACGAGCGCAAGATTCCCTACGCCTACCTCGACGGCCAGACGCGCAACCGTAAGGCGGTGGTGGATCGCTTCCAGCAGCGCGAGGACCTGCCGTTCTTCCTGATCAGCCTGAAGGCCGGCGGCGTGGGCCTGAACCTCACCGCCGCCGACTATGTGATCCACGTCGACCCGTGGTGGAACCCGGCGGTGGAGATGCAGGCCACCGACCGCACCCACCGAATCGGCCAGGATAAGCCGGTCTTCGTCTACAAGCTCGTGGTGCGCGACTCGGTCGAGGAGAAGATCCTCCAGCTGCAGGAGAAGAAGCGCGAGCTGGTGGAGCAGCTGATCGGGGCCGAGGGCGGCGTGTTCAAGTCGCTCACCCGCGAGGACGTCGAGGTCCTGTTCTCGTGACGCCACTCGTTTCCGTCTGTTCTCTGGAGGGGCCCCGCCCCTCCGCACCTTCCCCAGGAGCTGTGGAGCTATGACAGAGTCCATCGACACCTTCGCGCTCGCGAAGGGCTTCCGCGCCACCGCCACCGCCTGCGGCCTCAAGACCAGCGGCGCGATGGCGGCCTCGTCGCTCGACATGGCGCTGGTGGCCGCCGACGGCCCGTGCAGCGCGGCCGGCGTATTCACCACCAACAAGGTGAAGGCCGCCCCGGTGCGCTACGACCAGTACGTGCTCGCCTCCGGCGCCGGCGCCATCCGCGCTGTGGTGGTGAACGCCGGCAATGCCAACGCCTGCACCGGCCCGCAGGGCGATGAGAACTGCCGGCGCATGGCCGAGCTGACCGCCTACGGGCTGCGCTGCGCGCCGGAGCAGGTGCTGGTGCTCTCCACCGGCGTCATCGGTCGCCAGCTCGACATGGCGAAGGTGTCGCAGGGTATCGCCACCCTCACCTCGCCGGCCGCCGAGAAGGGCGCGCCCTTCGCTGCCCGCGCGATTATGACAACCGATTCCAGGCCGAAGGTAGCCTCGGCAACCATCGACGTCGGCGGGCGCACCGTGACAATCGCCGGATTCTGCAAGGGCGCCGGCATGATCCACCCCAACATGGCCACCATGCTGGCGGTGATCACCACCGACGCGCGAGTGGACACGGCGCTGCTGGACCAGGCGCTGCGGGCGGCTGCCAACAAGAGCTTCAACCGCATCAGCGTGGACGGCGACACCAGCACCAATGACACGGTGCTGCTGCTGGCGTCCGGCGCGTCCGAGGCCGACATCACGCCCGATACCTATCCGACGTTCCTGGCTGCGCTCACTGAGGTCTGCCAGCGCCTGGCAAAGCAGGTGGCGCGCGACGGCGAGGGCGCGACGCGGCTGGTGGAGATCCTGGTGACCGGCGCGCGCGACGAGGCCGAGGCGCACCAGGTGGCCAACAGCATCGCCACCTCGCCGCTGGTGAAGACGGCAGTCCACGGCGGCGACCCGAACTGGGGCCGCGTGCTGTGCGCGGCGGGCTACAGCGGGGCCGACATCGACCCCGACCGGCTCTCGCTCACCTTTGGCCCGGCCGACCACCACGGCGACAACGACACGCCGGCGGTGGAGGTGGTGCGCGGCGGCCTGCCGGTCGAGGCCGACCTGCGGCAGGCGGCAGCCACACTCAAGGCCGACCCGGTGCACATCCGCCTCGACTTGGGCCAGGGCGAGGCGCAATCCACCGTCTGGACCTGTGACCTGAGCGCCGAGTACGTGGCGGTCAACGCTCACTACACAACATAGCGAGCGGCCGTCGGGCGCGGCATCGATCATGGAGGCCAAGCGATGGGCATCCAGGGATACCCCTACGACCCGTACGCCGATCCGGTCATCCAGGCGCTGATCGCCGAGGCTCAGGCCGACCCGGACGCGATCGGCCTCGTGCTCACCGGCTCGCGGGCGCTCGGCGAGGCGACCGACGAGTCTGACTATGATGTGATCTTTGTGGTGACCGACGAGGCGATCGCGCGCTACGAGCAGGCCGGACGGCAACCAGTACGCGGCGCGTCGATTGCCCCGCCGATCGACACCGAGGACATCTGGAGCGACTCGCCGGGCAGTTTGCAGCTTGGCAAGCAGGTCGACTGGATGCTGCCGGCCTACGCCGAGAGCCTAGTGCTGTACGACAGAACCGGCGAGACGGCGAGGGTGATCGATGCCATTCGGCGCATGCCCGAGGAGCGGGCGCGGGAGGAGGCGAGCCGATGCTACGACGGCTACCTCAATGCGCTGTACCGCTCGCTCAAGTGCTGGCGGCGCGGCAACCGGCTCGGCGGGCGGCTCGAGGCTGCCGACTCGATCGGCGGGCTGCTCAGCACCCTGTTCGCGCTCGAGCGGCGCTGGACGCCCTACCGCAGCCGGCTGCACCACCACCTGCATCACCTTGAGGGCCAGGGCTGGGCAGATGGCGAGCTCCAGACATTCCTGCTGGACCTGGCGGGCACGGGTGACCCGCGCCGGCAGCAGGAGTTGGCCCACCGCGTGGTGGCCCTGCTCAGCGATCGGGGCCACCACGCGGTGTACGAAGACTGGGGTGGCAAGATCGATACCGCCCTGGCCTGGGAGTTCGAGTAGTAGCACCCGGAGGCGCGGCACGAGCCAATGAACGCCCACCCACAGACTGTCCGCGCCAGGCTACCGTCGCTGGCGCCTATCCTCGCCCTGGTTGCGCTGGGTGCCGTGGCCCTGGCCTTCGTGTGGCGGCCCGTGCTGCTCGGCGAGGTATTCCTCCCAGCGGACGGGGTGCTGCACATGCACCCCTGGCGCTACTCCTACGAGCGCGTCCCGGTCAACAACACCGCCTTCAGTGACCAGGTGCGGCAGATCTACCCGCGCCGCCTGCTGGTGAACACGATCCTGGCCGGAGGCGAGCTGCCGCTCTGGAACCGCACGGTGCTCTCGGGTATGCCGATGCTAGACGACGGCCAGCTGGCGCTGTTCTACCCGCCGAGCCTGATCTTCCTGCTGGCCCCGCTGAACTACGCCTTCGGACTGTACGCCTTCGTGCACCTCTGGATCGCGGGAGCGGGGGCGCTGCTCCTGGCGCGCCGGCTCGGGCTAGGGTGGGGCGCAGCGTGCCTGGCGGGCGCCTGCTACGCCACCAACGGCCACATGCTCACCTGGCTCCAGTTCCCACACCACACCGGCGCGCAGGCCATGCTGCCGTGGGCCTTCTGGGCAGTCGAGCGAGCCATCACGCGGGGAGCGTGGCGGGCGTGGGTCCTGGCGGCGGTGCCGATGGCGCTGATGGTGCTCACGCAGATCCAGCTCGCCTTCTACGCCTTCACGGCGCTCGGCGTCTACGCGCTCTACCGCGCCGCGCAGACCGGGGGCTGGCGCGCGGGCCTCGGCAGGATGCTGGGGCTGGCGCTGGCCACCCTGCTCAGCCTGGCGCTCAGTGCCGCGCAGCTGCTGCCGGCCGCCGCGCTCTCGGCGCAAGGGCAGCGCAGCGATGTGGGCTTCGCGCTCGCCCCGCCCGAGGAGCTGTTCGGCACGCTGCTGCGGCTAGTGCTGCCGGCGCTCGGCGGCTTCGAGCGCATCGGCCCGCCGCCCGCGTGGGGACCGCCGCTGCTCCAGGTGGCCTACCCGTACGTCGGGCTGGCGACGCTGCTGCTGGCGGGAGCGGGGCTACTCCTCGCACGGCACGCGCTCGCGCCGCTATTTGGGCTGCTGGCGATCGGGTCGTTCGCGCTGGCCGCGCGCACGCCGCTCATGGGGCTGCTGTTCACGCTGCTGCCGCCCTACCGCCAGTTCGACATCCACCTGCGCTGGTACATGATCTGGGGGCTGGCCGCCGCAGTGCTGGCGGGCATGGGCGCGCAGGCCCTGGCGGACCGCCGCGCCCCGCGCGATGACGCCGGTGCGTGGGAGCCATCCCACCGCGCTCGGGTCACGAGCCGCGGGCTGCTCGGCGGCGCGCTCCTCGTCGCGGGCGTGTTCGCGCTCTGGCACCTCCAGCCACTCCTGCCGGGCTCGCGCGTCGGCCAGTATCTGACGGCGGCGCGCCAGCAGCCGCTGCTCCCGCCGCTGCTCCTTGGGGCAGCGAGCCTTGTGGGCATCGCGCTGCTCATGATCCGCCGCGTGCCCCGCCCTGCCGCCTACGCCACGCTGGTGGCTTTGGTCGCGCTCGACATGACCTGGCACGGCGGGCTGTTCAACACCAGCTACGACCCCGGCGTGACGCGGCCCACCACCGACCTCTCGCGCGAGCTCGCGCAGTACCCGGCCGACCTCCAGTCCCGCACGACGCTCTACCCGCCCACGCGCCAGGTGGCGTTCCTGCAGAGCCAGTCCGGCCCCTTCCGCATCTTCGGCGCAGACTACACCGTGCTGACGCCGAACATGGCCAGCACCTACGGCCTCGAGGACATCCGCGGCTACATGTCGCTCTACACCGCGCGCTACAACCAGCTTGCCCGCCTGGCCGACGGCAAGGACTACCGGCGCACCAGCGACGGCACCGCCAGCCTCAGGGTCTACTTCTCGACGGCCTTCCGCAACCGGCGGCTGCTCGACATGCTCAACGTGCAGTACTTCATCTTCGCGCCCGACACCAGGGGCGCAGAGCAGTACGCGCCGCTCGAGCTGGTCCACGAGAGCGACGAGGGGCGCATCTACCGCAATCCGCAGGCTCTGCCGCGCGCCTGGCTCGTCCATCGCGCCGAGACCATCCCCGACGACGAGGCACAGCTCGACCGCATGGCCCGCGCCGACTTCGACCCGGCCGTGCTGGCGGTGGTGGACCGCGCCACTCCCGCGCTGGAGCCAGCCCAGGGCCCAGAGCCCACGCCTGAGGTGGCGTACGCGAATAACGCCGTGACGGTGCGCGCCGCCCCGAGCGCCCCGGCGCTGCTGGTGCTGGCCGACACCTACTACGACGGCTGGGAGGTTCGCGTGGACGGCGTGCCCGCGCCCCTCTACCGCGTCAACTACACCCTGCGCGGCGTCTGGCTCCCCGCCGGCGAGCACGTCGTCGAGTTCGTCTACCGGCCGCCGGCCCTGGTGGCGGGGGTCATCATCAGCGGCGCCACGCTGCTGGCGCTGGCCCTCGTCGGCGCGCTGGCCGTGCGGGGTGGCCGTACCGGAGAGATACACCATGGCAAACACATCCGATAGCGCCGCACGGCTCGACACCTCCGCCTACGCGGCGCGGCTGCGGCGGTGGGCGTCGAGCGCGACGAGTTGGTCCGCAGCGGTCACCAGGCGCGATGCGCTGGCCCTGGCCGTCTTCGCGCTTGCTGCCGCGGCGCTGATGCTTCCGGTGGCCGCGCAGCCGCGCTCACTCGTGCTCGGCTCACTGGGTGACAACGTCCAGTACGTCTACATGACCGGCTGGGTCGGCCAGTCGCTGCTGCTGGGCCTGAGCCCGCTGACCGACCCGCGCTTGGGTTTCCCGGACAGCCTGGCGCTCGCGGCCACCGACGCGCCCTTCCTGAGCATGCTGGCGGTGGCGCCCGCGACTCTCGCACTCGGGCCGGTCTTCGGCTACAATCTGCTAATCTTCCTGAGCCACGTCCTCTCGGGGTACTTCGTCTACCTGTGGCTGCTGCGGCTCACCGGCAGCCGGGGCGCCGGCATCGTGGCCGGGCTGGCCTTCGCGCTGGCGCCCTACCGGCTCATCCACAGCGCCGGGCACCCGCAGATGGTCTCCACCCAGATGCTGCCGCTGTTCTTCTGGGCGCTGGACGCGGCGCTCAGCACAAACCGCGTGCGGCCGCGCCACCTTTGGGCGCTCGGCGCGGCGATCTTCCTGGTGGGCTGCATGTCGCAGTACTACCTGGTGATCTGCCTCGTGACCGGCGCCGCCTACGCGCTGCTGGCCTCGCTGCCGCACCCGCTGGGACTGCGGGATCGCGCGCTTCCGCTGGCCGGCGCAGTGCTGCTCGGCGCCCTGCTCGGGATGCTGCCCTACCTGATGAACTTGGGCGGGGGAGACTATGAGCCCTACCACATCGCCCGCACGCGCATCTGGTCGGCGGCGCCGTACCACTTCCTGCTGCCCTCGCAACTGCACCCACTGTGGGGCGCTCTGCCGCGCTCGCTCGACGCCGACCCGCGCTGGGGCGAGAAGTCGCTGTACCTGGGCGCCGCCGCCGGCGCGCTGGCGGCGTGTGCGCTCCTGTGGCGCCGGGGGCCGTATCGGCGACGCGGCCTGACCTGGCTCGGAACAGCGCTCGTGGCGGCGGTGCTGGCGCTCGGCACCGACCTGCACCTCGGGGGAGAGTCGGTGCGGGTGGAGGCCCCGGTCTGGCTGCCGGCCTACTACCTGGCGCAGCTCCCGCTGATGGACATCATGCGCGTCTGGAGCCGCTTCGGCGCGATCACGATCTTGTTCGTGTGCCTGCTGGCGGGCCTCGGCGCCGCGCGGCTGATCGCGTGGCGGGGGGACCGTGCGGCGGCCGCGCACGCGCAGCGACCGCGCGCCTCGGGCCTGCGCGCGGCGGCCCTGCCGGCGCTCCTGGCGGCCCTGGTCTGCCTGGACTTCGCGCCGGCGTCGCCGGGGACGTCCGTGCTCGCGCCGCGCCCGGTGGACCTGTGGCTGGCGGCACAGCCCGGCGACTTCGCGGTGGCCATGCTGCCGGCCGGGAACGACGTGGCGAACTACCGCAACATGTTCGGCTCGCTCTTCCACGGCAAGCACGTGCCGGCCTTCAACCACCCGTACCACATCCCGCGCGCCTACCGGGACTACGCGCTGCTCACGCGCGACTTCCCCAACCCGTACGCGCTCTGGTACCTGAGGCAGCAGAACTACCGCTACGCCGTGCTAGAGAAGCGCTTCTTCGCCGGCGAGCACCGACTGCCCTGGGCCGAGATCGAGCGGCGCCTGGCGGAAAGCCCGGAGCTGCGCGTGGTGGCCGAGGTGGACGGCTTCGTGGTAGTGGACCTGTCACGATGAACGACGCCGCCCCGCCACGCCGCGCCACGCTCCACACGCTCTGGCCCGCGCTCTCCTTCCTCGCGCTGACCGTGGCGCTCACCTGGCCGCAGGCGGCGCGCCTGAGCGAGGGGGTGTCGCCGGGCACCGACTCGCTGCTGCACGCCTGGGTACTGGCCTGGAACGCGCGCGCCCTGCTGCACGACCCGGCGGGCATCTGGAGCCCGCCGATCTTCTACCCCTACGCCGACGCGCTGGCCTTCAGCGACAACCACCTGGCGCTCTCGCTGGTGGCCGCGCCGCTGATCTGGGCCGGACTAACGCCGGTCACGGCCTACAACACGCTGGTGCTGCTCAGCTACACACTCGGCGCGCTGGCGGTGTACCACCTGGCGCACGAGATCACCGGCCGGCGGCTGGCCTCGTTCGTGGCCGGCGCAGCCTTCGGCTTCTGCGCCTTCCGCATGGCGCACTACTTCCACCTCCAGCTGCTCCAGACCGCCTGGCTCACCTGGGCGCTGCTCTTCGCCCGCCGCGTGCTACTTGACGCCCAGCCCCGCGTGCGCGACGCCCTGGCGCTGGGTGCCTTCGCCAGCCTCCAGTGCGTCACCGCCCTGTACTACCTGCCTTTCACGGCCCTGACCCTCGGGCTCCTCGGGGCGCTCTGGGCTGCGGGCGCCCTGTGGCGGTGGGCGAGACGCGGCGCCCCGCTCCCCTGGCGGCGCGCCGGCCTGCTGCTCATGGCCGCTGCGGTGGCCGCCGTGGTCGTCGTGCCGCTGACACTGCCCTACCTGCGCGCCTACCGCGTGCTGGCGATCGCCCGATCGCCAAACGAGCTCGCCACCTGGAGCGCACCCCTCCAGGCCTACCTCGCGGTGGACGCGACCAACCGCATCTACGGCGCGCTCGGCGGCGTCTTCGAGGCCCAGGGGGGCGAGAACGCCCTCGGGCTGGGTCTGGTGGTCCCGGCGCTCGCCGCCGCGGCCCTGGGGCTCGCAGGAACCGACCTACTGCGTCGCAGACGCGGCGACGAGACCATGCGCGCCGACACGGCCTTTCTGGGGCTGCTGGGACTGGTGGCGTTCGTGCTCTCGCTGGGGACCGCGCTGCGCCTGGTGCGCGGCGGCGACCCGCTGCCTATCCCGCTGCCCTACGCCCTCCTGTACCAGCACGTCCCCGGCCTGGCCGCGCTCCGCGTCCCCGCGCGCTGGGGCGTGCTGGTGGCGCTGGCCTCCTCCGTGCTCGCCGCAATCGCGCTGGCCCGGCTGCTCCCGCGCGCGCGGTGGGGCGCGGTGGCCGGAAGCATAGTGCTCACGCTGGTCCTGGCCGAGCGGGTGAGCGCCCCCGTGCCGCTGGTGTCTAGCCCAGACGCCGCGGGCGCGCCGCCGGTGTACGCCTGGCTGGCCGAGCCAGCCCAGCGTGGTGCGCGCGTGGTGCTCGAGCTCCCGATCGGCAGGATCCCGCGCGGCGAAGAGGTGGACCGCATCGTACGGCGCCAGTTCTTCCAGCCGCTCCACTGGAAGGGGCTGCCGGTGGCCTACAGCGGCGCCATCCCCTTCGGCGTCAACGACGTGATGGGCCGCGCGCAGCAGATCCCTGACGCCAACGCGCTGCGCCTTATGCGCCTAGCGGGCATCGATACACTGGTGCTGCACCACCCCGAGTACGAGCCCACGCGCCTGGCCGAGCTCCTGGCCGCGCTCGACGCCTCCCCGCTGGTGCGGCGGATCGGCGAGCCGCCCGGGGCCACGGTCTACGCGCTCACCCCTGCGGCTGACGTGGCCGACCCGCCACCCGGCGCAGCGGTGTACGTTTCGGCCGACGAGCGCATGCCGGGCATGGCGGTGGCTGGGCTCACCCGCCGCTGGTCCGAGCAAGGCCACGCGCTCTACGGGCCGGGGAGGGCGCGCTACTACGCGCCGCTGGCCGCCGCCACCCCCGGGCAGGTCTTCGCCTACGGGCTGCTCGCCGCCGATGAAGACCCGCGGCCGCGCGGCTTCGCGCCGGAGAACCAGGTGTGGCGCGCAAGCGGCCTGGCGCTCTACGCCGCCGACCCGCGCCTGCGCGTGAATCTCCCGCTCGGAGCACCCGAGCCGGGGCGGTTCCACCCGACGCACCCAACAGCCCTCACCATCGTGCTCGCGCCGACGCAGCTCGACGCGGGCGGCGCGCGCGCGCGCTGGGCCACACCCCTCGCCCGGGCCACGGTCGAGCTCGACATCGCGAGCCTGCAGGCGCAGACGATCGAGGCGGGCGGGCGGCGCGTGGAGGTAGCTCCCGGCCTTTCAAGCGTGGCGCTGGATGTGAGACCAGGGCAGGAGCTGTCAGTCTCCGGCGCGCCGGGGGGGATTGCGCTGCTGCGAGTACGTGTGTACGACGGCAGCGGCCGCATGGGAACGGCCAGCGGCGCCGCGCTCGCCGCCGACTCGGCCTTCGATGGAAGCACCCTGCGCGTGACGGCCCGCGCGGCGGGGGCGGCCACGCTTCGGCTGGTGGTGCGGGGCGCCGCCACAGCTGACGACAGACCGGTGCTGCTGGCCTCAGGGAGCATGCCGGCGGCGGGCAGTGCGAAGTTCGCGCTCGACCTGCTGCGACCGACGGGGGCCTGGCTCGATGAGGCGGGGGAGCCGCAGGATGGGCGCTATATCGCCTACCTCCTCGTAGGGGACGCACCGGTGGAGGCTGGCATACCGGTGGCGAAGTTCAACATCCGCGGCGGCGGCGTGGTAGACGCCGAGCCGGTGCCGCTGCCGCTGACTACGGTAGCAGATCCGCCCGACTCCTAGCAGCAGGGGACCGGCGGCGCAGCCTAAGCGGGACTGGAGACACAGTCCAATCGGGGACCGGGGGCTGCGCCCCCGAGAAAAACCCGAGCCTATTCGATGCCACGTTCGCAGCAAACACAAACGAAAGAGGTAGACCAATGTGGGGCGGCCGCTTCTCCGAGGGCCTGAACGAGCGCATGGCCCGCTTCAACAACTCCTTCCCATTCGACCGGCGCATGTGGGCCGAGGACATCCGCGGCAGCAAGGCCTGGTCGCGCCAGCTGGAAGCCGTGGGCATCATCAGCGCGGATGAGCTGGCCGCGATCCACGCCGGGCTGGACGCCGTCCACGCCGAGTTCGCCGGGGGCCGCTTCGAGCCGCGCGACAGCGACGAGGACATCCACACTGCAGTGGAGCGTCGCCTGGGCGAGCTGGCCGGCGCCGCGGCCGGCAAGCTGCACA
The DNA here is from genome assembly GCA_039805565.1 of Chloroflexota bacterium. Taxonomy (GTDB): domain Bacteria; phylum Chloroflexota; class Chloroflexia; order Chloroflexales; family Roseiflexaceae; genus CALJIC01. Next base: position 58,495 of record JBDLTZ010000075.1, read on the forward strand.
CAGGGCGCAGCCGCAACGACCAGGTCGCCACCGACATCCGGCTCTGGACGCTCGGGGCGATCGCGCGGGCTGACACCGCCATAGGCGAGCTGCAGGGCGCGCTGCTGGTACAGGCTGAGGCAGCCGGCGACGCGCTGATCCCCGGCTACACCCACATGCAACGCGCCCAGCCGGTGCTGCTGGCGCACTACCTCCTGTCGCACTTCTGGCCGCTCCAGCGCGACCGCGAGCGACTGGCGGACTGCGCGCGCCGCACGGCGGTGCTGCCGCTCGGCTCAGGGGCGATCGCCGGCACCCCGCTGAGTGTGGACCGCGCCGCGCTGGCCGCCGAGCTCGGCTTCCGCGAGCCCTCGCCCAACAGCATGGACGCCACCAGCGACCGCGACTTCGTGGCCGAGTTCCTGTTCTGCGCCGCGCTGATCGGGACGCACCTCAGCCGGCTGGCCGAGGACATGGTGTTCTACAGCAGCACTGAGTTCGGCTTCGTGAGCCTGGCCGACGCCTACTCAACCGGCTCGAGCCTGATGCCCCAGAAGAAGAACCCCGACTCGTTCGAGCTGCTGCGCGGTAAATCCGGCCGCCTGTACGGCAGTCTGGTAACAATCCTGACGGTGCTGAAGGGTCTGCCTTCGGCCTACGACAAGGACATGCAGGAGGACAAGGAGCCGCTGTTCGACGCCGCCGACACGCTCGAGCTGGCGCTGCCGGTGGCAGCCGGGGCGATCGCGACGGCGCGCTTCAACCTGGAGCGCATGCGCGGCGCCCTGGACGACGCGATGCTGGCGACCGACGTAGCCGACTACCTGGTGGACCGCGGCGTGCCGTTCCGCGAGGCGCACAAGGCGGTTGGCGCGCTGGTGCGGGCCGCCGAGCAGCAGGGCGTCCCGCTCTCCCGGCTCCCGCAGGAGGTCTACGCGCAGACTCACGCGGCCTTCGGCGCCGACGTAGCCGCGGTGTACGACCTTGACCGCTCGGCGGCCGCGCGGCGTGTGACCGGCGCGACGGCCCCAGAGGCGGTACGCGAGCAGATCGCCAAGGCCCGCGCTGCTCTCGGGCTGTAGCGGGCGATACGGCAAACGAGCGGGGG